>JBFMFQ010000014.1:0-26909 GCA_040752075.1 Candidatus Zixiibacteriota bacterium
AGCATCATCGGAGAGCCCAGCCCGGCCAAATCGCGCGGCGGCAGGGCCTTGACCGTGCCGGCGGTGCCCACCGGCATGAAGACCGGTGTGGGCACGGTTCTGCCATTAAGGGTGAGGATCCCGGCGCGTGCTTTCCCGTCGGTGCCTTCGAGGTTGAAGCGAAAAGGGGGACTTTGGGTGCCGGTTTCCGCAGGGGGCTGCCTGAATTCCACGGGGACAATGTACCCCGCAAATCATTGCGGGGCAAGCGAAGCGAGCCTCCGGGCCAAGCCGGGAACGAATTCTCTGGCGGTGTGTGTAACAAATCCCGATATATTTGGTGGACATATGGATCGGCCGATGACCCTGAAACGCAAATCCAACCAGATCACCGCCGTGGCCCTGCTTTTGTTGGCCGCCCTGATCGTAAGTTTCGGGGCCTGTCTCGCGGTTGAGGACGATTGCTGTGAATCTGACGGTCACGCTTGCAGTGAATTCTGTCACTGTGCCTGCGCGTTTCAGTCGATCGGCGCGATGCCGCTGATCGGGATTCAACCGCTGACTGAGTGCGGCGAGGTTGGTCTCGGTTCGCCCAGCCTCGACCATGAGGATCTGGATTTCGATCTCGATCGTCCCCCTCGTTTCGCGCTCGCGTAAACGCGGCGTCAGCGACGCCACTCAAACACAATTGATTTGATCGATCCAAGCCCCCGGGGCCGGTGTGTCTGGCGGGCGTGGATCGAGGAACTGGTGAACCTGCTCCGGGCGTGGTCCCGGAACATGGAGGCACGACCATCATGCGTCGTTACAAGATCACATATTTTCTGCTGGGCCCATCCCTTGCGGCCCTGCTGGCCTTCGCCGGGTGCGGCGGTAACAAAGTTGAGCAGAGTGCGCCGGAGACCGCCGGACACTCGGAGGGCGACGGGCATAATCACGGCTCCGGTGTCGTCCCTGCGGAGGGCGCCGTCACCGCCGCGGCCGATTGGTGCGCCGAGCATCGTGTTCCCGAGTCGGTTTGCACTCGCTGCAATGCCTCGCTGATCGCCGGCTTCAAGGAGCGCGGCGACTGGTGCGCGGAGCATGACCTGCCCGAGTCGCATTGCCGGCTGTGCAATCCGGGGATCGTTTTTGCGCAGGAACCGTTGTCGGCGGCGATCATTGATCCGCCGCTTGAAGTGTCGATCTTCTTCCCCGAAAATGCGGTCGATTGCGCCACCAACGGGGCCCTGATCGAATTTGCCTCGACGGAGACGGCCTCGCGGGCGGGACTGTCGACCGTGGCGGCGGTCCTCTCGCCGCCTTCGCCCACGCTCGAAGCGCCGGCGGAGGTGCACTTCGATGAGACCCGGATGACGGTCCTTACCTCGACGGTTTCATTGACTGTCACCCGCTGGCTGGTGGAGCCCGGTGCGCGGGTCCAGGCCGGTACGGCACTGGCGGAGGTCCTCTCCCCGGAGGTCGCGACCTTGCGCGGCGACTATCTGTCGGCCCATGCCCAATGGCAGGCGGAGGAGGCCGAGTACAAGCGCATGCAGTCGCTGCACGCCGCCAATTTGTCCAGCGCCAGCGAGCTTGAGACATCGGCCGCCCATGCCGGTAGCGCTCGCGCCGAAGTCAACCGGCTGCGCGGGCTCCTGATCAACGCCGGGGTTCCGGAGGAGTCGCTGGCACCGCTGGTGGAAACCGGGTCGATCAGCGCCACGTTCTTCCTGCGCGCGCCGACCGACGGTGTCTTGGTGGAACGGAACGCGGCCCCCGGGACGCTCGTGCCGGCCGGGCAGTCGCTGGGGATCGTCGCCGACCCGTCATCGCTGTGGGTTGAGGCGCGTGTGCGCGACCGCGATCTGGAGTTCATCAGGGCCGGACAGCGCCTGGAATTCGCCGACGATGATCTGGCCGGTGAGCGCACGGCCGGGACCATCACCTGGGTTTCGCAGTACGTCGACGACGCCACGCGAACCGGACTGGTTCGTGCGGTTGTCAATCCAACCGATTCACACCTGCGGCCGGGCGAGTTCGGACGCGCCTTGATTTACACCCAGACTGGAATCGAGAACGTGCTGGTGCCGCGCGATGCGGTGCAGTGGGAGGGCTGCTGCAACGTGGTGTTTGTGCAGGAGTCCGACTCCCGGTACCGTCCGCGAAAGGTCCATGTGGCGCGCGGGGAATCGGGTTACTACCGCATCACCGATGGACTAAAGCCCGGGGAGCGTGTGGTGGTCGACGGCAGCTTCCTCCTCAAGACGGAGTTGAAAAAGAGCAGTATTGGCGCCGGATGCTGCGGCATTGAGCCGGTGTCCTGAGCATGGACACGATGGGGCGGGATGGACGCATCCAATGCGCGCGGGGCCGTGTCGCGCCCTGCGCGGCGCGGACATTGAGACGAAGGGACAATGAGTGTTCTTAAAACGCTGGGTTGAATTCACGATCGAACGGCGCGGGTTGATCCTGGTTTTCGGGGCGGGATTGATCGTCGCGGGCACGCTGGCCCTGATGCGGCTGCCGTTCGATGCCTTTCCCGACACCACCCCAGTCATGGTGCAGGTCAACGCCTCCGCCGCGGGCTGGGCGCCCGAGGAGCTGGAACGGCAGGTCACCTTCCCCATGGAGCGGGTGCTGGCGGGACTGGCCGGACTGACGGAAGTCCGCTCCATTTCCAAATACGGGCTGTCGCAGGTCACGCTGATCTTCGAAGATGAGATCGATGTTTACCTCGCGCGCCAGCAGGTGACGGAGCGTCTGGTCGGCATCGAACTGCCCGACGGTGTGGACGAACCGCAGTTGGGGCCGATCTCAACGGGCCTCGGGGAGGTGTTTCATTACATCGTTCTGGGAAACACGGAGGACCCCACCGAGGCGCGCACGGTGCAGGACTGGCTGATCAAACCGCAGTTGCAGGCGGTCCCCGGCGTCGCGGAGGTGAACAGCTGGGGGGGATTCGAGAAGCAATACCACGTGGTCGTTGATCCGAACCGTCTCGCCCAGTACGACATCTCGATGACGGATGTCATCGAGCGTCTCACGGAGAATGTCCGCAACGTGGCCGGCGGCGAGATGAATCGCGGCGGCGAGCAGACGGTCGTGCGCGGGGTCGGGATGGTGACCAACCGGCAGGAGATCGGCGAGATCGTGATCGACTCCCGCGAGGGTGTGCCGGTCCATGTGCACGATGTCGCCGATGTGGTGATCGGGCACGAGATCCGCCGTGGCGCGACCACCTACGACGGTCAGGGCGAGGCGGTCTTGGGCCTCGGGTTCATGCTGACCGGGCAGAATTCAGGCGACATCACACGCCGGCTGGCCGAGCGGCTCGAAGAAATCCGCCCCTCGCTGCCCGAAGGAATCGAGGTCCGGCCGGTTTACCAGCGGACCGATCTGGTGCGCAAGGTGCTGCGGACCGTCGAGCACAACCTGCTTTTCGGGGCGGCATTGGTGATCGCCGTGCTCTTCGCCTTCCTGGGGAATATCCGCGCGGGGTTGATCGTTGCCTCGACCATCCCGCTGTCGATGCTGTTTGCGTTCGACATGATGAGCCGCCTCGGGATCGCCGGGAGTCTCATGAGTCTCGGGGCGATTGACTTCGGGCTGGCGGCGGACAACGCGGTGATCCAGGTGGAAAACAGCGTGCGGCGTCTGGCCGAACCACACGCCGGCCGTTCGCGGTTTCAAATCATCTGCGATGCCATTATGGAAGTGCGAAAGCCGACCCTCTTCGGCGAATTGATCATCATCATCGTGTACCTCCCGATCCTAACTTTGCAGGGCATCGAAGGGAAAATGTTCCGGCCGATGGCCCTGACCGTGGTGCTCGTTCTCCTGGGATCGTTCATCCTCTCGTTTACGGTGGTGCCGGCGTTGATTGCCGCCTTCATGAGCAAACGTGTCATTGAGCGTGAACCGTGGCTGGTTCACGCCGCGCGACGCATGTACCGACCCGTGCTGGACTGGGCGCTGAGGCGCCGGAGGGCGGTGCTCGGGGTTGCGCTGGCGCTGCTGGCCGGTGGAGCGGCCCTGTTTACGACCTTGGGTGGCGAGTTCGTGCCGCGTTTAAGCGAAGGCACCATTGCGATCAACCTGGTGCGGCTGGCCGGGGTGTCGCTCGATCAATCCGTGGACTACAGCCGACGGATCGAGAGCATTCTCCGCGATGAGTTCCCCGACGAGATCGAGCACATCTGGACGCGCACCGGGACCGCCGAACTGGCGACCGATCCGATGGGGTTGGAAGTCTCGGATGTGTTTATCACTCTGACGCCGCGCGACCGCTGGAAACGCGCCGGGCACCAGCAGGAGCTGGTGTCGCTGATGGACGCGACCTTGGAGGATCTCCCCGGGTTTAACCGCGTGTTCACGCAACCAATCGAGATGCGGGTTAACGAGATGATCGCGGGGATCCGTTCGGATGTCGGCATCAAGCTGTTCGGCGATGATCTCGAGGTATTGGCGTCCAAGGCGGACGAAATCGCCGCTCTGGTCGGCGCCATCGAGGGGAGCGCGGATGTTACGGTGGAGCAGTTGACCGGGCAGCCGCACCTGGACATCCAGGTCGATCGCGCGCGGCTGGCGCGCTTCGGCATGCCGGCCGATGAGGTCTTAAACGTGATCGAGAGTTTCGGCGGGGTGACGGTCGGCGAGGTGTTCGAGGGACAGCGCCGATTTGACCTGTCGGTGCGCATGGATCCGCGCTACCGGACGGTGCCCGAGGACATCGAACGGCTTCCCATTCAGTCCGGCGACGGCGCGCTTCTGACACTGGATCGTGTGACGCAACCGGTCATCGGGTCCGGACCATCAACGATCACGCGCGAGTGGGGCAAGCGCCGGATTGTGATCCAGACGAACGTGCGCGGGCGCGACATTGCGTCGTTTGTCGACGAACTGCGCGAGCGCATCGCCGGCGAAATCGACCTCTCCCCCGGGTACTATGTCCGGTTCGGCGGGCAGTTCGAGAATCTGGAGCGCGCGCAGGCGCGTCTGGCGATCGTGGTGCCTCTGGCCCTGCTGCTCATCTTCGGGCTGTTGTACTGGACATACAAATCCGTGCGCGATGCGCTGTTGATCTTCTCCGGGGTTCCGCTGGCGGTTCTTGGCGGGGTGGCGGCCCTGGCCGCACGCGGGCTGCCGTTTTCCATCTCGGCGGGAGTCGGGTTCATCGCGCTGTCCGGGATCGCCGTGCTCAATGGGCTGGTGCTGGTTTCCACGATCAAACGGCTGAGATCCGAGGGAGTCCCGCTCGAACAGGCGGTGCGGGAAAGCGGCATGGTTCGCATGCGTCCGGTGCTCATGACCGCGCTGTTGGCGGCCTTTGGATTCGTGCCCATGGTCATTTCAACCGGGGTTGGCGCGGAGGTGCAACGGCCGCTGGCCACGGTGGTGGTCGGGGGGATTCTCACATCGACCGCGCTGTCACTGATCGTGCTGCCGGTGCTCTACAGCGTGTTTGGGAGATCCACCGAGTCGGAAGAATAAAATGGGCGCGATCAGGATGCCCTTTGTAGCCCGGCCCCTTGTGGGCGGGGTTTTGGTCGCCGTCAGGACGCACCCGACCCACAAGGGGTCGGGCTACAGAGGGACGGGGAGGGCGGTGGTCGGTGCGCTTGGGTCGCGGTTGGCTCGGCGGGAGCCTCGCCCTCCCGAATGCGGGATGCGAGCGGCGCAGGAGCGGCACGAATGCGATCGTGTGTCGTCATCCGCGAGGCAGGTGTCAAATCCATTGGCGGCGGCGGAAAAACCAGATCAGGCCGGCGACCGTGAGAAGCGCGAGCCCCCAAAACAGGATGTAGCCGTAGGGCCAGCCCAGTTCGGGCATGTTGAAGGGACTGCTACGGTCGAAATTCATGCCGTAGACGCCGGCCAGGAAGCTGAGCGGGATGAAGATCGTGGCGATCATGGTCAGGACCTTCATCACCTCGTTCATGCGGTTGCTCACGCTGGAGAGGTAGACATCGAGCAGCCCCGACACCATGTCGCGGTAGGTCTCGACCGTGTCGATGACCTGAATCGTGTGCTCGTAGAGATCACGGATGTACACGCGCGTGTCATCGTGAATGAGGCGTGACTCGCTGCGCGCGAGAATGCTGATCGCCTCGCGCAGGGGCCAGACCGACTTGCGCATGAACAGCAGTTCGCGTTTGAGCGCGTGGATCGACTGCAATTGCGAGGCCATCGGGCGGACGACAAGATCGTCTTCGAGGCCTTCCAGCCTCTCCCCGATCGCCTCGAGCACCAAGAAGTAGTTGTCGACGAGGGCGTCGATGATGGAATACGCCAGGTAATCGGCGTTCAAAAAGCGGGTGCGCGGGACCTGCTTGCGCAGCCGCGCCTGCAGCGGATCGAGGACGTCGTGGCGGCCCTCCTGGAAGGAGAGCACAAAACGCTCGCCAAACACGATGCTCACCTGCTCGGTCTGGATGGCGCCTTCCGCCGGATCGAACCGGAGCATCTTCATGACGACAAAGACGTACTTGCCGGTTTCTTCCACACGCGGGCGTTGCCCGGTATGGAGGATGTCCTCGAGATTCAGATCATGAACACCGTAATGCCGGCCAATCCGTTCGATGACGGACGGATCGTGCACGCCGTTGATGTCGACCCAGACGATTCCACCCTCAGCCGGGGTGACGAGCGCATTCTCGACGGGGGCATCATGCCCTTCGCGCAGCTCGGTCGCCGTGTATTCGAAGACTTCAATGGAGACACGGCCTTCGCGCGGGGCGCCGACATAGACCAACGCGCCGGGCTGCAGGCCGATCTTGCGCGCCGCCTTGGGAAAAGGCTTGGGCCGCGATCGCTGGCGTCGCCGTCGTGACATCGCGCGGCAGCGTACGCCCGAACGCGGGGGCTGTCAAGAGAAAGGGTGAATCTCGCGGGGCGGGGGACGCAGGCAGTTCCAGAGCACGACCGCCGACATCGCCGTGTAACCGATGACCATCAGGATTGAAGAGGGATAGACCAGGTAAAGCCACGCCCGTTGCCCGGAGGCGACCAGCCAGAGACCGCCGAAGGTGGTGAGCAGCGAGAGCATGGTCTCCACCATGAGGATTCGCTTGAGCCGCTCGCCCGCCGTGCTGAAGGAAAACAGCCCGCCCACCGCAAAGAACAGGACACCCATGCCAAGCAGATGGGTGTGCACGATTTCGAGCATTTCGCCAGTCGATTTCCCGAACTTCATGGCTTCCTCATCCCCGTGGTAGTGATCCAGGACGCCATCGGGCGCAAGCCCGGTGTTGTGGTAGACAAACACGAGTCCGGCGGCATACCCGGTCAGACCAACGAGGACGAGCGCGGCGGCAAACCAGCGCCAGTGGGCCGGCCAATTGGGGATGTGCTTCATGGAGCCGCGCCCCCAGGAGACCTGAGGCGGTCGCGTATTGAGGCCACGCCCAGCGCCTTGCGCACGCCGTGATTCAGGGCGTTGACCGAGATCGTGGCGCCGGTAATGTTGATGATGTCGCGGTTGATGCGGATGGGGTCGTCGAGTGATTTGCCGTCATACTGCTTCAGGAAACGAGTCTTCTGGACCTCCCCGCCGCGGCTCTCGCGGTAGATGAGCACGCGCACATCAACAACGTGATGCGTGGTGTCGACCCCTGCCATGAATGTGATGGGACGGTACTTGCCCCGTTCATCCGCCACCACCGCGGTGCCCAGTCGTTGGGCCGACCGGTAGACGTCGAAACAGACGAATTCGGATTCGGTGATGTCGCGGCCCAGTTGTGATTGGAGCGAATCGCGTACTTGGGGCGTAATTGCAAAGGTGTCGCACACGATGGAGTCGGCCCCGGGGAAGATTTCGCGCAGTGCCGCGGATTCACTCTGGAGGACCTGGACCGGTCCGATCTCCTCCTCCGAAGGCATGTCCTCGGCGAGACCAACGCCGGCCGCCCAGACCGGCACGATTGATGCCAGGATGACCGCGCGCCTGATAAGGCGCCGAACCGACTTTCTGACCGGTTTAGCCATGCAACATCCAGTCAACGTCGATGCCGCCGATCACCTCTCGACAGGTCGCGTCGGACTTCCAGCCATTCCGGAGGATGACGGCCGCATAATCGGGATGGCGGTTCAGCCAGCGCACCGCATCGCGGCTTCCCATGACAAAGAGCGCGGATGAGACCGCATCGACCGCGAGACCATCATCGCCGAAGACCGTGACCGATTCAATATCGGACTCGGCGGGCAACGCGGTGCGCGGGTCCATCAGGTGACCGACCCGCGCCCCACGCGGCGATGTACGGGAATTCTCATAGTTGCCCGAGGTGGCGACGCTGCGATGCCGGGTTCGGCAGCGCACTGCGACATCGCTGGGAGCGCCTTGCGGATCACGGATGAAGCACCGCCAGTCGTCCGTGCCGGACCGAAAGATGTCGCAGCCGCAGTTGACCTGCGCCGATTCGGCGCCTGCATCGAGGGCGGCTTCGACCGCTCGCTGCGCCGCCATTCCTTTCGCCCAGCCGCCGCTGTCAAGTTGGGTACGCACGGATTCTCGTGTGACGACACCGCGTTGGCGGTCAATCTCCACGAGCGCATGGGGAGATCCGCTCACGGGGTCGTCCTGCTTGCGAACGGATTCCCGGAATCCCCAGCGGGCCATGAGCGGTTCGACCGCCGGGTCGAATGCGCCATCGGTTGCGCCCGCCCATGCGAGTGCGCCCGCGAGGCCATCGAGGAGAAGCGGATTGTCCAAGGGCAGGCAAAGACGGCGGGCCGTGTTCAATTCCGAGATCGGTGACTGCGGGTCGAAAACCGAGAAGGTTCGGTCGATCTCACGGATCGCATCCACCGACCGCGCCAGCGCAAAAGCGGCCAAACTTGAGTCGTCGGCCGTGACCTCAAGAAGGTTCCATCCGCCCATTGCCCACAAGGTCCGGCGCTGGGTCGTGGCCGGGGCGAGCCCTTCGGCCCAGCCGATTGTGTTCTCGACCAGTGTGCATGCCAGGAGGCCACCGGTGTACAGGAGGAACTGACGGCGGGTTGTTGGATGTGCTTCCGCCGAGTTCAAAAGCCCACGGGTCTGAAGACCCGTGGCACCCAAGGCGTTGTCGGATCCTTGTCTCATTCAGAAGTAAGTGGCCAGTGACGCGCTGAAAAGCTTGTTCGGCGTGGACCATGTCTCGGCGCCCGCGCCGCGTGTCCAACCCCAGGAGTGGTCAATCTTCACCACGGTGCTTTCGACCGGGCGGAAGTTCAGTCCGAAAGTCAGCGCCTGCTCATCGTCGCCGTTGACATCGCGATCGTAGTCGACCCACTCGGCGCGCACCACACCGGTGAAGACGCTTTCCGGGTAGCGGCGCACCAGTCCGAAACCGAAGTGGTAGTTGCCCTGGGCGTAGAACCCGGCCTGGGACTCGCCCCGGATTGTGTGTTGCGCATCGGCCGCGAGAGATGATTCGGAATGGTCGGTGTCTGCGCTGACGATTGCGCCCTCGCCCAGCAATTGGAACGGTCCCCGTTGGAAGTCGAGGTCCAGCGCGGCGATGGTAAGGGTGTTTTCGCCGGCGTTGTCATACTTCCCGGTGTGAACCGACAGCCCGGCGTCGACACCGAGCATTGGCGATGCGGAGAGACGGCCAACGAGCGCCTTGTTCTCGTTGTTGTCGGCCTTGGCGGAACCCCGTCCGCCGCGCACCCGCACCCGGCTGGAACCATCGATGATCTTTTCATTGAAGCCGTTGACCAGGTAGAGCTCATAGCCGACCACCCAATCCTGCGGATAGAATGCGCCGAAGAAGCCGGCGCCGCTTTCGAAGAGGGTGGATGGGATGAGTTGCCGCGCGACGATCGGACGGTTGGTCAGATCGTTGAGCGGGCTGTCATGGGTCAGATTGAACTTGCCGAGCGGTGTCAGCAGAAGTCCGCCGCGGAAGTTGACCGCATCGGAGATGAGCCAATCCATAAAGGCGAATTCCAGCTTGATCTCGCCGTCGGAGCCGGAGTTGGTGATCCGGTCGATCTGGCCATCGCCGTCGCTGTCCTGTCCCGAGGCCGAGCCGGAGCGCACGAACCCGCCGTACTCGAACTCGAGCTCGCAGGCCACGTGGATGTAGTCGACCGGCTGGGCGAAGATGAACGGAATGAACCGGTGCGACGTAAACGTGTTCGCCTCCTCCCGCAGAAAGAATTCGTGATCCATGTACCCGCCGATGGCGATGCCGCCGTCGAAATTCTTCAGGTAAGGCTTGTCGGAGATGCCGCCCCGCACTGCCGGCCGTCCGGCCACCGCGCCTTGGGCGTTTGCCCGATCCCAGCCAACCATCGACCCCATCACCACCACGCAACACACCGTCACCCACCGAATCATGTCAATCCTCCATTCGCTGGACATCAATGCGGGCCTAAAGCCCGCCTTCCGGGTTGTCGCGGCCGGCCGGCTGCGGACGGGCTCGTGCCCGCCGGCGATGAGTTAGGCGCGCCTAACTTAAAAGTCAACAAAAAAGGGAGGTTTTTTCAGACCGGAATGACACAATTTTCGGGACGGCCCTTCTCCACTTCGCATTCCTGGCAGTGATCGCCCGCCAGGCGCCAATCGAGATACTCGTGGAAATGCTCGATTACCTGGCTGACATCCATGCGGCAGCGGGTCACATAATCGAGGAAGGCGGTGAGGCGCTTGAGCGTATCTGGGCCGACCACGTGCTCGATTTCACACGCATCCCGGTCGGCGGTCTTGGGATCGACATTGAGCACATCGGTAAAGAATCGGCGCAAAACCTCGTAGCGCTGGTTGACCTCCCCCGCGGCGCGTCTCCCCCGCGCCGACAACCGCACCTCGCCATAGGCGTTGTGCAAAACCAGCCCCTTCGACTTAAGCATACGCAGGGCGCCGGAGACCGAGGGCATCGTCACCCCGAGCGTGTCGGCGATGGCCTTGACACGGACGGGCTCGTTGCTGGATCCAAGGCGCAGGATCGTTTTCAGGTACATCTCCATGTTGGGAGACAGGTGGCTCATTGAGTCCTCGGCTGATTACTGGCTCTTCCTGTTATACAATGAGCGAGTTTTCACGGAGTTGTCAAGGGAAAGCCGGGGGACTACCCATCGGTGCATCGGCTGGCCCGGCGGTATTCGCACCATCCGCAATCGGCGCCGGGTTCCGGAGGATCGGGCGCGTTCAGCACATCCAGGATTTCACCCAAAAACTTCATGAACGCGGCATCGTCGCGCTTGATCTCCACCCACTTGAGCGATCCTTCGAGATGGGCCCTCTGGCCGAGTTCATGGGTCATCAGTTCCGGCTCATAGACCAAAAGCCCGAGCCGGGTGACCGGCGACAGCGAGAACCTGCCCTCGGCGGGATTCTCCAGCGCGTAAGCGTAGGCATGCAGTTGCCGGGCGTAAAGGAACTTGGAGGTGGGCTTGACACTGGATGTCTTGAAGTCGATCACGCCGTAAGTGTCGTCATCGAACCGGACCACCGTGTCGAACTTTCCGCGCACATAGCAGCCGGTGGAATGTCCCGGCGGGGTGATGATGTTCGACTGCACCCACTTCTCGCCGAAGGCAACGGCCCCGGGCGGCATGTCGGCAACAAGCTCCTCGGTGCGCCGTCCCTGGAAACAGTCCTTCATACGGCTGTCGATTACGCTGAAGATTCCGGGCATTCGCGAAGATGGCCGCTTGAATCCACGCACTACCTTGAGGTAGAAGCAGCGCTTGCATTCCTGCCAGAGGAATGCGAAATCGGAGGGGGATAGTTGCCAGGCGTCCATGTCGATTAGGATGCCCGCCATTGCTTGAGCAACTTTTCGATGCGGCGACCGGTGGGATCCTGCAATGCCGCGATGATCTGATTCAGGCGTTTTTGAAACAGACGGGCCACGCGGGTCTGCTCTTTTGCGTTGGTGCAGAGAAATCCGCCCACCATCGCCGGCTCGGAGACCGCGACGCGGGTCAGTGTCCCCCAGGAACGGCCATGCAGGCGTTGCACCGCGCCGGAGCGTGTCGGGAGTCCGTGGGCGGCGAAGGCCAGCATGTGGGGCAGTCCGATGGTGGTGGCGATCATCCGGTCATGCGCGGCGGCATCGATGTGGATGATGGTCGCGCCGAGAAGTTTGACGAGTTCATGCGCGGTCTTCTCGGCCCGCCCGCGCCGTTTCGCGCAACAGATGATGCGATCTCCCTGGAACAAATCGGCGCGAGACGCGGACCAGCCGTTGCGTTCACCGCCGGACAGCGGGTGCAACCCCACGAAGTCGAATGCGCGCCGGTGACGCCCCGCCTCCCGAACGACCGGCGCCTTGATGGTGCCGGTATCCATAACAAGAAGCGGAGACCGGCGATTGCTGTTTGACGCGCACTTGGCGACCTGTGGAAGCAATGTCAGAATCGCTGGAACCGGGACAGCAAGAACGAGGCAGTCGGATTGCTCGACGATGGCTTCGAGTGAATCCGCCCAGCGGCAGAATCGCCGGACACGATTGCGCAGCAACTGGTCGCGATCCAGGCCGATGAGCTCAAGATCGGGCGCGCGGCTTGTCAGTGCCTTGACGATCGAGCCGCCAATCTGCCCAAGGCCGACAACGCCGATGCGCGTTCCCTCGAACAGCCCCGGACGTGGAAGTTTCAGCGTGGCCGGCATGATCATTCGCCTGCGAGGTCGGGACGAAGCCGGGCGGCGCGCCCGAGGTACACATGGTGCATGTCCTCGCGGCGGCGGGATGATTCGACATGCATCAGGACACGGATCACGCGTTCCATACCGCCATGCACATCGATCTCCTGCGCATCCAGAAGCGGGATCCCTGTCCAGCCCAGTTTGCGCGCGGCGGCGGCGGGGTAGTCGGCATCGAGATCGACGGTGGCCGTGAGAAACACCGAGATGATGTCATCGGGATGAAGGGCGTTGCGCTCGAGAATGGCCAAGAGCAGGGTCTGCGTGGCCCGTTCAATCGCCACAGCCGAGTTCTCATCCACTGTCACCGCGCCGCGTATCCCGCGCACCGGCATAGCCGCACCCGCCGTCAAAGATTAGTCTAGAAACCGCCAGTCGAATCCGAAGCGGAGCGCGCGCACGGCGTACTCCTCTCCCTCGCGTGTACGGTACTGAAAATTCGTGACGTTTTGCATCGAAAAGTGGAATACAAAACTCCGCATTTGCGCGGAGGCCGAGAGGTCCCAGCGCAGGACATGCGGCGAGGACGTGTACGGGGTCGGTTCGATGCGCTTGTCGCCATACCACCAGATGAGACTCGAGTTCAGGCGCAGGTCGATGCCGTAACGGATTTGCGGGGCAATCCACGACAGGATCCAGGTCGCCTTGTGAGGATTGTATCCCGTCAGACGGTCGTGATCGAGGGACTCGGCATACTTGAAGGCGTATCCGGTCCAACACTCGAACTTCCAGAAAAGTGGTGTGTGCAGGCCGATCCCGATCCCGGCAGCGCGGGCCTCGGTGGTAACGGGTTGATAAATGACCGTGTCCAGGGCCGTGCCGACATTCTCCCAGGTCGTGTAATTCTCGACGTGGGCCAGATGGCCTTCGAGGATCAACTGGGCGCGCTGCGTCGAGTCCATGGCGGGTCGGCTGAGAAACACGGTGAGTTCGTTACGCCATTCGGCCGGGAGGCCCGGATCGCCTCGTTCGACATAGCGGCGCACGAAAGGCGAAGTTGATTGCGACAGTGTCGCGATCCGTTCGATCCCATGCCGCTCGAACAGGGTCGGCACGATCCGTGTTCGCGAGATCATCACACCCGGTATCAGCGACCGCGATGTGTCGGCCAGGTGGATGGTCGCATCGAATTCCGGCGCGGGCAGGTCTGTGTCCCAGTCGGAAAGACGCCAGTGCAGGGATGATCGCCCGCCTGTGGGACCATTGACCATCCGCCTTCCTTCAATCCATGTGCCCCAGCGTGTGTCGCTCGAACCGACCAGATCGAGTTCATCGAGCACGGCGGACGCAGTGATGTCCCAGTCCAGGAGGGTGCGTTCGCCCCAGGCACGCCAGCGGTGCTCGTGGGTTTCGAGACGGTAGCCGGAGCCGGGGTCGCGGATGTCGTGCTTGGCAGACTCCCGGGTCAGGCCTGCTGCCCAATGCGCGGCGGAATCGGGAGTATGATGGAACGCGGCTTCGGCGGTGTAGTTGAGGTCATCGCGCGTGGGACGCATGAAACCATACAAGGCCGCCGGCACGATGCTGGTCTTGTCGCGAGTCTGCTCGAACCGGGCATTCCATCCGGTCGCACCGAGGAGAGGTCCGGCGACCTGGAGTCGGAGGTGGCGGGTGTCACGGCTGTCGGTTAAGAAAGGTCCGCCACTTTCGTAGAAGGCGAAGCCCATATCGATCCCATACCCGGCGGGAAGCACACGGTTGAAACGACCTTGCGAGTATGTCTCGCCGTAGTCCCCCTGCCTGAGGACATACGAGGAGTGCGCCTGCGCCGGCCACTGATCCTTGCGTTCGATTTGCACACCGCTGGTTGTTGCGAGAATCGAGTCGTAGTCGTAGGGCGGGATAACGGCGGCATCGAAGGAGACATCCTGTGGAAAGCTCAAGCGGCGTGAACCGGCCGGACGTCCGTTGACCGACCAGTGGTCGTCCCGTGCATTCAATCCCCAGCGCGAGTAACGCCGCGCCTGACCTGTCCCGAGGGCATCATCGACATCGTATCCGGGGTGCATCGCAAGCCAGCCGCCGGCATCGATGACGGCCAGATGCACGGGCTGGGGAATTGGCCAACAAGTGAGCCGGTCGAAGTCCCGCCTCGTTCGGAGGAGCGAATCATAGACGGCGACCGACAGCCGCACGGGCCCGTGGACTTCGGTCGTGTCGACCGCGACGGTGTCCGCCAGCAGGGCGACGAAGGCGATGGAATCCCGCACCCATTGGCTCCGGTCTTTTGTTTCGGGGATCGGCGCCGGCCCCTCCTCGTCGATGCGGAATCGCGCCGGAAGCGAGTCGCCCGCGGTATCGAGGGTGTCCGGGATTGAAATGTCGGTGGAATCGGCTTGCGAAGTGATGGGACTGCTTGCGACGGCCGAAATCAGCAGGACGTAGCGCAGGACAGCCGTTAACCGGCGTCGTTGGGTCCCAAAACGGTGCTCGGGGGGCTGACCAGCCATCGGCGCAGAATCGGAAAGATGAGGGGAAACAGCAACGCATTTGATGTCATGTGAATGAGCGCAAAGGGCAGCGCGGCGATCATGGTGGGCCAGAAGGGTCCGATTGCCCACGCCAGCGCCAGATTGGTGAGGATGTCGTAACACAGCGTGGTGATTATACCCGCCACGGCCAGGGTGAAGACCGCCAGAGTCAGGCGGCGGGAACCGGACGTTGGCCGCCGCGCTTCTCCACCGCCGCCGGGCATGGGTTGAAACACGCGAAAACACCCGCCGAGGAATCCGGCGAGCGCCATGCCGATGATCTGCGCGATCCAGACCGGGAAGATCTGTGCGCCGTAGGGATTGAAGGTGGCGTAGATGAGTTCGCCAACGACGCCGACCACCGCGCCCCAGGCCGGGCCATAGGCGTAGCCGAGGGCGAAGAAGGTGACGGTCAGGGGTTCGACATTGGGGATGCCGATCAGCGGGTACTTAAGCGCAAAAGCGGCCGCCACAAGGCCGCCGCTTAGCGCCAAACGCCGGATGGCCGACAGTCTCATTCGGAGTTCTTGACCGCGACTTTCACGATCTCCTGCTTGTCGCCGATTTGCACGAGGGCGAGGTAGACGCCGCTCACAACTTTCTTGCCGGCACGATTCTTCCCCGTCCAGTACAGATTCTTCGAACGAGGACCAGGGGAGGCGTACATTCCGTCCTCTTCTCCCCCGGCGACAAGCTCGCCGCTGGTGGTAAAGATGTGCATGCTGATGGGTGCGGGCTCCGCGAGGGTAACTAATACTCCAAACGGGAACTCCTCGGAAGCCGCGAGGTCAAATGGGTTGGCGTAGACTGCGCTGACCGCCGATTTCTTGGCACCCGCGGTCACAGAATCCTGAACTGAGACTCCAAATCCGAGATTCAGATTCAGAATCTCCTGGTCCGGCGCGGTGTTGAAGGGAGACACCACGACCAGCACTTCGTCGAAGCGTGACCAATCGCTGACGACGACGGGATCGAAAAAGTCCTGGGTGCTGAAAATCACCGGAGTTAGGCCCGCGCGGAGACCGGCTGTCACGATCAGGCACTCACTAAACTCATCGGGGGTGATCAGCAGATTCAGATCGGGAACATCCCCGCCGGCATCGGGAGGTACAAACCGCATGTAGGTCGCGCCGAATTCGTCCGAATGGTGCGGCGGACGCACCTTGATTCCCTGCATGACCGCGATGGTGGCGGTATCCAGCGGGTAGGTGTCGAATGTCGCAATCAGGGAGTCCGGGACCTTTCCCCCGAAGCCGCTCACACGGTCGAAGTCGGCGCCCTCGGAGTAGGACCAGTCCTCGGCGCGGTCGCCGGTGAAGTAATTCCAGACCAGAAATTCTCCCCATTCATCGGCGAACGATGACCCGCGGGACTGCAGGACCTCCTCGAATGCCTGGAAGGTGTTGAATCCCGGGTCGCTCCCGCACACGTCCCAGAATTCGCGCATGACCTCGTCATCAAGTGTCTCGCGAAGGTAGAATCCCCAAATGCAGGATGCGTAGGGATGGAGAGATTCGGCGTTGGATCCCCCCGAAAACCGCCGCAGCGACATCCACGGGTAGTCGAAGAAGGCCGGGAGATACAACTGGTAATCGTTGACGTAATCGAACACGACATCCTCGAGATAGGTGGACGTCAGTTCGAAGAACCAGGGGTAGAATTCGGAATCGCCCCCGCCCGGCGGTTCGCGCAGTTCGGCCTCGGCGGCGTCATAGCTCCACTGCACGGCGTGGTTGAACTCATGCGCCACGGTCACCGCCATCGCATCGAAGGGACGGTCGGAATAACCGAAGATGCGCTTGTAATCGCTGTTGAGTTGCAGGTAGCTGGTCGACAGGTAGGGCCCGGTCCCGCCGGGACGGACAATGGCTTCGGACACGGTCAGGCCGTAGAATCCGGGACCAAGGTTGAGGAAGTAGACATCGTAGCGCGGATCCTCTTCGCCGTTTCCCAACTGATCTGAAACCGGGAACCGGTATCCCAACTCGGTGATTTCGACTCTCACGGTGGTGTCTATGTACGCCGCGCACTTGAGCACGTACACCGGCACGTTCCCCTCGCCCACCCCGAAGCTCATGTCGATCGCGTGCGTGCCGGTCCGTGTGTAGTGAATCCGGAAATCCCCTTCCGGTGTGTCGACATCATAGAATTCGTCCAGTTGCGGGCGTTCGGCGAGTTGGACGATCTCTGAGAGCCGTTCACGCGCGCCCGCCGACAAGTTGGGCCAGGCCATGCGGATTTCGTAGGCCAGCGGTGTGCCGCACTTCACCGGGGCATCCGGCGCCACGCCGGTCCGGAGTCCGCCGAATACGGCCTCCGCCCGCAAGACCAGATCGGATTCGTAGGCCGCGCCGGCGGCAAGGCCATCGGAGGGCATGAGCAAAAGTGTTGAAACGAGAAAAAGCGCGAGACTCCAGGCGGCGGATCGCAGGACTTGCTGAATGGACACGGTACCTCTTCGGTGGTCGGCGGCAATCACGCCGGGTTTTCGATTTTTTGGTGGACGATTCGCAAGATGTCGTCCCTTAAACCCCCGGCCTGCGCCTCCAGTTCCCGCATCCGCGCCAGGGTGCTTTCACGATACGTTTCGTCCGGGAATCCCGTGAGATTGATCTTGACGTTGAGCCCGGCGCCCAGAACGGCGGTATGGGCCATCAGGGCGGCCACACCGGCATCGGAGACCGAGTTGACATTGCCCTTTTCGGCGGTCACCCGGGCCAGTTCGAGCACGCGCACGGCTTCCTGCATCACGGCGAGCGGGACTTCCGCCGCGCGGCGTGTCGCATCGGCCATGGCCTTTTCCCTCGCCGCGATTTCCGGTTCGGTGTCCTTCGGCAATTTGCGGGCGGCCATCAGGCCGTCGAAGGCGGCGGCGTCATCGTCGACCATCGCCGTTAGACGCCGTCGCGCCTCTTCCGCATCGGAGAGGATGCGCTCCATCTCATCGGTGACATCGGCGTACTTCTTCTTGCCGATGGTGAGGCGGCAGACCATGGCCACAAGCCCGGCCGCCAGCGCGCCCGATGCGGCGGAGACCGATCCTCCGCCCGGCGCCGGTTCGGCGGAGGCGACACGGTCGGCGAAGGCGGTCCAGCCCGCCCGTTCCGCCTGACGGGCCGCCGCGATGTGCAGTTTCTCCTCCAGCACCTGTTCGGGCGAAAAGCGTTCGAGCTGGAGGTAGTGCTCGGCGACATCGTAGAGGGATTTCGCGGGTGTCAGCCCGACGATCTCCGAGGAGGTGATGCGTGTGCCCCAGCGGGCGGCTTCGGATTTGATCATCTCGAAAACCCGGAAAATCGGCGACTGCTGGTAGTTTACCAGGTTCATCGACACCTGGACACAGCCGCGGTCCTTGATGTCGAATCCGAGCGCCTTGACATAGCGCATCCCGCCGCCGCCGAAGCGGATGGCCTTGGCGATTTCCCTGGCGACCGAGAGGCGATTCGTATCGAGGTAGACATTGTAGGCGACCAGCGGCATGCGCGCGCCGACTGCGGTGGCGCCGGCCTTGAGGTTCATGGTCGAGGGGCCGTAGTCCGGACGGCGTTCGGGATCGGTTTCGATGCTGTCGCGAATGCCTTCGTACTGGCCGCGCCGGACATCCGCGAGATTCTCACGGCTGGGCTTGGAGGCGGCGGCCTCGTAGAGATATACCGGAATGGCGAGTTCCTCCCCGATTCGGCGTCCCAGCGACTTGGCGAGGGCCGCGCATTCGGCGAGGGTGATCCCCGAAATCGGCACAAATGGCACCACATCGGTGGCGCCCATGCGCGGGTGTTCCCCGGTGTGGACACGCATATCGAGCAGTTCGGCGGCCTTGCGCACGGCATTGAAAACCGCGGCGGACACCGATTCCGGGTCGCCGACGAAGGTGACCACGGAACGGTTGTGGTCGGCGTCCATTTCCTTGTCGAGCAGGATGACACGGGAGCCGTCAAGCGCGGCGCCAATGATGGCGTCGACGATCTCCGGACGGCGTCCTTCGGAGAAGTTGGGTACGCATTCGACGATGGCGGACATGGTGGACTCGGCTCTCCCCTTCCGGCCCGTGGGTGGTTTTTGGGCCAGACGGGTAAGATACCAATCATTGGTGGGCGCCACAATGGGGCATCGTGGCGGGGCGAGGGCTTCAAAAGTGGCGCACGGCAAGCCGTGCGCCTACGCATGCTCGCCCGTGTACCCTGTCCTTGGGGCTTGTTGAAGAAGCCACCGCGCGTTCCTCTGTGGGCGACGGCGGTCGTAGGGGCACGGCTTGCCGTGCCCTTTGTTGCCGGGCGGTGTGTAGTAGCCCGGTTAGGGCGCGGCAAGCCGCGAACCTACACCCACTGGGTTTTCAACATGCCCCAAGGTCAGGGCACACGGGATGCCTCAACGGGGCTTACAGTTCCTTCTCGATGCGTTCGATTTCGGCTTTGACCGCGTCGGTGTGGGGGGAGTCGGGGTTCAGGGCGAGGAATTTCTTCCATGCTTCCATCGCCGACTTTTGGTCTTTCAGGTCGAAGCTGTAGATAACACCCATATTAAACCACGCCTGCTCGATGGTGGAATCGACCTGGACCACATGCTTGAGCAGTTCGACCGCTTCTTCCGGTTTGCCCGCTTCGCGTTTCATTGTTGCGAGATCGGTCAGGACGTGGGCATCGTCCGGCTTGATCTTGAGGGCGGCCTCATAGTGGGTGATGGCCTCGTCAGGCATACTCGCATCGAAGTAGAGATTGCCCAAGGCGGACCAGGCCTCGAAACTGGAGGAATCCTTCGCGAGGATCTCTTTGATGTGATCGATCTGGTCCATGGCCTGCTGGCGCGCCGCTTCGGGACCGGGCATGCCCGCTTCGCCGCCGGGCATCTGCTCTCCGGCCATGTCGGGTGGGGGGGCCTGCTCCTTGGGCGGTTCCATGTTCTTCTTGAGCAGGAGCACGGTCACCAGCGCCACAAAGGCCAGGACGGCGATCAGGACATAGCGATTGCTGCTTGGGGGAGGTGTGGTCGGGGTGGATTCGTCGGTCATCGCATCACCTTTCGGATCAGGACCTTGCGGCTGGCGTCGCCCCGGATCCAGGGACCGCCAGCGTCCTCTTTAACACGCCCCAAGCCCTTGTCGATTCGAACCTTAAGGGGCGGCGCCGAGCGGTCGATAACCAATAGAGAGCGGCAGTGTCAAGGAAAAGCGGTTAGACCAGGGAGAACGTGCCACCGGGCACGCGGAGTGATGACATGGTGACCGAAACGAAACCGGATGTGACCAATCCCCCGAAGGCGACCCCGTCGCCCGATCAGCTTCTGGCCAAGGATCTCCCGCGCGACGCCGGTCCGCACAAGGACAAGGACCGCCAAAACCAACCGGACAGGAAATCGCTCGCGCCGGTGGAGCTGGCCGAGTCGCCGACGCGCACGTCCTCATCGACAACTGCGCCCCGCACCGACACGGGCAAGCACAAAGTCCCATCCGCAGTCACCGGTCCGGTGACCGCGCCGATTACCACACCGGCGTCTCGTCCGCAAACAAGACCAAGCGCGGCGCAGCCGGTCGCCCACCTCATGGGACGCAGCCTGCGTTTTCCGGCCGGGACCGAGATTCGACCGGGACAAACAATCGAAGCCGGCGGCCGGGTCTTTGAGATCAAGCCCGAAGAGATCTTTCGCGGCCCGTTCCTCGTGAAGTCGGCAGGACTTCTGGTCCTGACCATCCTCGCGGCGATCGGGATCGCCTACATGTTCTCCGGATCGGTTTATCCCGCGCTTATGGGTGTCGTGATCAACTCGCAAACAGGCGAGGTTGTGCCCAATGCCACGGTCACGATGGTCAACGGCGGATCGGTTCGCACCAACGAGGCCGGGCTGTATGTCTTCCGCGACATCCAGCCGGGCCAGCATGTGCTGACCGCCACCGCCGAGGGATTCGGCGAGCAAAACGGGATCATTCACACGGAGGGCAATCAGCCCGCCGATTTGTCCTTTGCGATCTCGCCTTTGGTGTTTGCCGCCGCATATACAGGCGAGAGCGATTCTCTGGCATCGATCACCGGGCCGGAAGATCAACCCGCGGGAAAGAAACCGAACGGCTCGGCGCCCGCCGCTGGATTCGGATCGGTCGACCTGCTGGTTGATTTCAACGATTACATCGTGTTTGTCGACGGCGAATTGTACGGGAAAAACGCGGACAAGGTGAAGCGTCTCTCCGAGGGGGATCACCGGATTCTCCTGCAGGTCGAGGGATACCAGGACTTCGCCGCCAACGTGAGCGTGAAGGCGCGGGTGACCTCGACCTTGACGGTGAACAAGGCCGACCTGACACCCAAGATCGACCCGGTCAAGAAGAGCCGCGCGCACTTCGCCGACGGGAAGAATTACCTCGACCGTCAGGAGTGGGCGGCCGCGATTTTCGAATTCAACAAGGCCCTCGAGTTCGAGACCGACTATGCCGAGGCCCTGCAATACCGCGGCTGGGCCTATTCGAAATCGGGCAACCCGACCAAGGCGACCGAGGATTTTCTCAAAGCGGCGCAGATCTACGACGATTCGAAACGGTACATCGATGCGATCGCCTGCATGCGCTACCTGGTGGAAATGGACCCGAAGAATGCCGGTTACTGGCGGCGCCGTGCGGACTTCCATCTCGCGCTGGCCGACTACAACAACGCCATCGCCGATTACGAGCAGGCGCTTAAGAACGACAAGAAGAGTGTCGAGTTGATGATGGCCCTGGGGGAGGCGTATTTCGCGGGCGGGGACTTCAAGGAAGCGGCGAAGCAATTCGATCGTGCGCGAAAGGCCTCCGACGATCCCACGAAGCCGTACATCCGCATGATCATGGCCTACTACCAGGCGGGCGCCAACAACGAAGTCATCAAGAAGTACCGCGAGTTCACCCAGATTGCCCCGCAGGAGTTGCAGGATCGCCTCCGCAATGATCCGGAGTGGCTGCGTGTGCTGCAGATTGTCGGGCCGGACGAGCGAACGAAGAACTAAGACGGATTGACAGAATGAAAAACGGGCCGTGGCGGTCGCCGCGGCCCGTTTCGTTTTCTGCTTCGGCGATCGTCAGTTGTTCGGCTGCTCGCTGGCGGCCGGAGCAACTACGGCTTCATCCTTGGCCTGGGCGAGTTCGACACCCTTCACCGCGGCGGCCTTGGACTCGGTGCAATGCTCAAACGCGGCCAGCGCCTGATCCTTGGTCATGCCCTTGTTGGCCATGAGCCAGTTCACGCAGGCGTCCTTGTCGGCGCAGGTCTTGCCCTCGGCGTTCGCCAAAGAGGCGTTGGCCGACTTGGTGCAGGACCCTTCCTTCGCGCTGGCAACAGACGCATTCGCGGACTTGGAGCAGGAGCCTTCGGTCGCACCGGCGGTCTTGGCATTCGCCTTGGAGGCGCAGCCTTCCGCTGACGCGGCCTTCGCCTTGCTTGAGCACTCGGCGCCAACCGTGGTGGCCTTGGCATCGACGTTTTCGGTCGCCACGGCCTGGGTCGCGGTCGCCTTGGAGCCGCAGCCATCGGACGAGGCCTGTTTGACCGAGGCTTGATCCGTGGAGGCGGTGTTCTTGGAGCCGCAGGCCATCGCCTGGTTTGCGCTCAGGACCGGCAACGCGACGATTGCCAGTGCCGCAAGCGCGATGATCAGAAACTTTGTCTTCATCGGAACTCCTTCCGGGTGTGGGTTCGAATCCTTCATTTAATCTCGGTCTTGGCGGGTGCTCCAAATCACCGGGTTGCCCCGGTCACTGCCACCTCATTTACGGTATCTCATTTCACAGCAATCAGATGTTGCCTCGGGGCGCTCCCCCTCCCCTATTCAATACGATTTTACTCCGGGATTCGTGTGGGTGTTCCGGGAAATCGGGGTAAAAACTCCATTGGGCCGCCGATTCGGCGCCCATTTGATTGCCACCGGGCCGCTTGTGGGGCACATTGCGGTGGCGGGGTTTTGGGTCGTCGATGGATGAGAATGACGGGAAGAAGGAGAGTTAGATGGGGCTTCGAGAGAGTGTGGGAATGAAGTGCCGGGCTGGCATCTTGGTGATGGTCACCTGTGCGCTGATGGTCGAGTGCACCCCTTCCGGGACAACAGAAAAGTCCGGGACCCCGGAGGTTCAGGCTGACTCGCTGCCGAAAACAGACACTTCAAGTACAACATCAAGTCCTGTCCTTATCGAATTGACCAGCAAGACATTTCACAGTGATTCCACCATTCCGGCTAAGTACACCTGCGACGGCGCGAATGTCTCCCCGCACCTGGCCTGGGGGATGCTGCCCCATTACACCAAGACGCTGACCATCATCTGTGAGGACATCGACGCGCCCGGCGGGCCATGGACGCACTGGGTGATCTACAACATTCCGCCTGCCCAACAGCAGGACTTGCCGGAGAATATTCCACAGGGGCTCGTCTTTCCCAACGACATGCGGCAGGGCTTAAACGACTTCGGAAAACTCGGCTGGGGTGGCCCCTGCCCTCCGCCCGGCAAGCCGCGCCAGTATGTCTTCCGGCTCTATCTCCTCGACGCGATTTTGCACCTGCCCGGCCCGGTCGACAAGGCCGCGGTGATGCGGGCGATGAAGGGGCACGTCATCGGCGAGGGGCGGCTGGTGGGGGTGTATGGGCGGTAGGGGCGCGAGGTGATTACGCGCTGAGCACAATCCGAGTGACTTCCGAGGGCTGCCCGATGCGGACCGGGGGGCCCCAGTAGCCGGTGCCGCGGCTGACGTAGATCCAGGTGTTTTCGTGGCGGTGGAGGCCCTCGATGTAGGGCTGGAATAGACGCGCGAGGTAATTCCCCGGGAAAAACTGGCCGCCGTGGGTGTGGCCGGAAATCTGAAGGTCGTAGCCGGCGGCGGCGGCATCGTAGATGCTCCGCGGCTGGTGGGCGAGCAGGATTTTCGGAATGCCCGATGGCACGTTGGCGATTGCGCCCTTCGGATCGGAACGATGCGACGGGTGATACCCGCCGCCATACCAATCGGTCACCCCGGCCAGGACGAGGCGGGAATCCCCGCGCTGAATGAGGCGGTGTTCGTTGAGGAGCACATCGAGGCCGAGACGGCGCATTTCGGCAATCCAGGGTTCGACTCCCGAATAATACTCGTGGTTGCCGGTGATGAAGTACACGCCATCCGGCGCGCGGAGGTCGCCCATCGGGGCGGTGTCCTCGTGGAGGTAAGCAACCGTGCCGTCGACGAGGTCCCCGGTGAAGGCGATCAAGTCGGGCTTAAGACCATTGACCGTCTCGACGATCATCTCCACCCAATCGCGTTTGACTGTGGGGCCGACATGGATGTCGGTGATCTGTACAATCGAGTAACCGTCGAACTCTTTCGGGAGATTCGCCATAGGGACTGTGACCTGCTTCACGGCGGGCTGGCGGCGCGCCTCAAAGACCCCGTAGCCGGTGAGTCCGCCCGACAATGCGAGAACGCCCAAGTTGGTTGTGTGAACGATGAAGCGCCGCCGTTCCGGGTCGCGGAGAGTTCCCGTGACTTCGGGTGGATGCGGGTTGTGGGAACGGCCGAGGGCGGCGACTCGGTTGCCGGCCAGTGTCAACCACCAGATGAGATCGCGGAGCAGGATGAACACGAAGAGGACAACCACCAGGCCGAGCACGACAAAACCTACCCACGAGGTCGCATCGATCCAGCGCTTTTCAAGTTCGGCGAAGTGCAGCACCATGCCGGCGGGCTGGACGGCATAGACCAGCGCAACCGCCATCCAAGCGAGGGCCTTGTTGCGACGGCCCGTCTTCCATGCTCCGATGAGGCGCCACCCGACATAGAGATGCGGCAGCGCGAAAACGATGAGGGCGATCACGAAAAACATGGATTCTTATACGCGGAATGGGCGGCGGGTGACGGGGGAAAGGTGAAGGTTTGAGGCGGGAATTCCCGCCGGGTGGCTCGGCCCCGTTTCACGGGATCTGCGACAGGAACCTTGCCCTCCCTCAAGACTTAATCACAAAGCCGTGTCACCGGCAGAACTTCTTGTCGAAGTCGGCGATGGGGATTTTCACCATGGTCGGGCGGCCGTGGGGGCAGGAGAAGGGATTTTCGGTGTGCATGAGACGGGCGAAGAGGCCCTGCATTTCGGCGAGATTGAGGCGATCGCCGGACATAACCGCCGAGCGGCAGGCCATCGAGGCGGCGGCGGCGCGGGTCAGGTCCTCTCCCCCGCGCCGTGCGGATTCGAGATCCTCGAGAACACGCCGGAAAAGCAGGACCGGATTCTTCAGACGCAGGCCGGTTGGAATTCCTTCCAGCAGGACGGTGCGTGAACCGAACGGGCGCACCTCGAAACCGAGGGAGGCGAGCAGTTCGGCGGATGACTCATAGACTTCCCACTCGCGCGCTTCGAGATCGACCGACTCGGGAAAAAGCAGGCGCTGGATGTCGGGTTTGCGCTCGTGGATGCGGCGGAGGATTTCCTCGTAGAGCACGCGTTCGTGCGCGGTGTGCTGGTCAATGACCCAGAGCTCCTCCCCCACCGCCGCGATGATGTAGAGGTCATTGAACTGCCAGAGGTTGGTGATGTCGTCATGCTCGGATGGCGACGCAGAGGATGCATCACGCTGTGGCTGATCGGGCATCGATGCGGATAATGATTCACCGCTCCGTGCCGGGAAAGTGAGCCCGTGTGCAACGCTTGGGACCTCAACGCTCGGCATGCCGGGAGCCGACGCAGGGAACTCCGCCCGGGCGGTCCGATCATTGGCCGCCAATGGTGTTTCGGGGCTTGCAGCGGCGCGGAGCGGGAGACGCAGCGGTGTGCTCTCAGCCGGCATCGCGGTCTCGCGGATCGGCAGGACCGGGAGGGCATGCGGTCCGGAGAAGGCCGCCTTGTTGATCGCGTAGTAGGTCAGCTCATAGACCGCGCGATCATTGGCGAATCGCACTTCGCGCTTGGTCGGGTGCACATTCACATCGACACGCGAGGGATCGGCCTCGATGCAGATTACGGTGAAGGGGAAACGGCCGCGCGGAATGGTCTCGCCGTAGGCCGCGGTCGCGGCATGCGCGAGCGACAGGGCGGTCACACGGCGGTTGTTGACATAAGTCAGGATGCGGTCGCGGTTGGCGCGTGCGATTTCGGGCTTGCCGGCGAAGCCATGGACCGACAGTTCCCCCTCGCCGCCGGAAAAAGGAATCAACATGTCGGCCAGCGAGGCCCCGAACAGATCGACGAGGCGCGTTTTCATGTCCGGCGCCGGGGCCGTCGCGATGGTCGGGCGTTCATCGAGGGTGAGCGTGAACCCCACCCGGTAATTGACACAGGCCGCATCGGTCACGGTCTCGATGAGACGCCGTGTCTCGGTCGTGGGCGCGCGCATAAACTCACGTCGCGCGGGAGTGTTGTAGAACAAATGGCGCACGCTGACCGAGGTGCCCACCGCGGCGCCGGTGTCGCGCTGGTCGCTCAGGGTGCCTCCCTCCCAGAACATGAGAACGGCGGCATCCTGGCCGCGCCGCCGCGAGATGATCTCGAGGTGTGAGACCGAGGCAATGGAGGCGAGCGCCTCGCCGCGAAAGCCGAAGGTGAGAAGCGACGAGAGGTCCTCCAAGCGCGCGATCTTGGAGGTGGCGTGGCGTTGCACGCACGCCGCGACATCATCCGGGGTCATGCCGGTGCCGTTGTCCACCACCCGGATCAGGCCGCTGCCGGCCTGTTGAATGTCGATGTCGATTTGAGTCGCACCGGCATCCAGCGAGTTTTCGATCAGTTCTTTCACCACCGACGCCGGACGTTCGATAACCTCGCCGGCGGCGATCTGGTCAATCAGGCGATCGGGCAAAACAGCGATGACCGGGCGATCGTGGGTGGTTTCGGGCATGACGGGAAGGTCGGGGATTGGGTGGGGGAATTCA
>JBFMFQ010000140.1:0-9554 GCA_040752075.1 Candidatus Zixiibacteriota bacterium
ACCGGTCCCCGGGACCGTGCCCTCGCGTAATCGCAAGTGCAGATCGGGAGTGAACTTTGGCTGAGCAACCAACAAAGAAGAAAAAGGGACGCCGGAAACGGACACGGGTTGAGCCCGTGGGCCGCGCGTTCATCCAGGCCACCTTCAATAACACCATCATCACCCTGACCGACAGCCGCGGCGGCGTGATCTCGTGGTCGTCGGCCGGGCGCCAGGGCTTCAAGGGGTCGAAGAAGAGCACCCCCTTCGCCGCCCAGCAGGCCGCCAGCAACGCCGCCCGCGAGGCGATGGAACTTGGTCTCCGGAAGATCGATGTCAGCGTGAAGGGCCCCGGCTCAGGACGCGAAGCGGCCATCCGCTCGCTCTCCGCCGCCGGCCTGGAAATCACTTCCATTAAGGATGTCACACCGATTCCCCACAACGGCTGCCGTCCGCCAAAGCGGCGCCGGGTCTGAGGAATCTTTAACAGCCCGGCGGCCCGCGATGGCGGACCGGCGGGGAGGATTGCAGGAGTGTTGAATGGCGCGTTATCGTGATGCGAATTGCAAGTTGTGCCGCCGTGAAGGGGAGAAGCTCTTCCTGAAGGGCGCGCGTTGCCTCTCGGACAAATGCCCGATCGCCAAGGGGGCCACGGCGCCCGGCCAGCACGGGGCCAACACCCGCCGCAAGATCTCCGAGTACGGCGTGCAGTTGCGCGAAAAGCAGAAAGTCCGCCGCACCTACGGCGTGCTCGAGAAGCAATTCCACCACTACTACGAGACCGCGTCGCGGATGCGCGGCATCACCGGCGAGAACCTCATGGTTCTCCTCGAGCGGCGGCTGGACAACGTCGTCTACCGCCTCGGCTTTGCGCCCTCACGCAAAGCGGCGCGTCAACTGGTAAGGCACCGCCATTTCACCGTCAATGATCAGATCGTCGACATCCCGGCCTATTCGGTGACGCCCGGCGAGGTCATCAAGGTTCGTGAGAAATCCAAGCGGCTGGATGTCATTCATCTGGCCCTGAAGGAAGCCGGTCGGGGGGCCGACCTGCCCTGGCTGCGGCTCGACAAGGCCCATCTGGAAGGCGAGTTGTTGGCATTGCCGTCGCGTATGGACATTCCGACGCCGGCGCAGGAGCAGTTGATCGTCGAACTCTACTCCAAGTAGACCGGACGAATCGCGGGAGGCGCAACAGATATGAAGTGGAAAGCCATGACCATGCCCCGGGAATACGTGGTGGACGAGCCCACACGGACAGCCACCTATGGACGGTTCTTCATCGAACCGCTGGAGCGCGGCTTCGGCCACACGCTCGGCAATGCGATCCGCCGCACCCTCATCTCGTCCATTCAGGGCGCCGCGGTCGTCGCCGTCCGCATCGAGGGTGTCCTCCATGAGTTCTCAACCATCCCGGGCGTTTACGAGGACGTCACCGACATCATCCTGAACATCAAGCGCATCCGCCCGGAACTCCTCATCGATGAACCCACCACGCTGGTTCTCGATGTCGAGGAAATCGGCAAGTACAACGCCGGGCACATCGAAGAGAACCCCAAAGTCAAGATCCACAACCCGGACCTGCATCTCCTCGAGTTGACCAAGGCCGCCCGTGTTCGCATTGAACTGGACGTCGCGGCGGGCCGTGGTTACGTCATTGCCGAGCAAAACAAACGGCCCGAGCAGCCCGCCGGCACCATCCCGGTCGATGCGCTCTTCTCCCCGGTGACCAAGGTGAACTACGAGGTCGAAAACACCCGCGTCGGCCAGCGCACCGACTACGACCGTTTGATCCTCGACATCTGGACCGACGGCACCCTCCGGCCCGAAGACGCGCTCTCCTACGCCGCCAAGATCGTCAAAGACCACATGCAGCTCTTCATCACCATCGATGAAGAATTCGTGGAAGAGCGCTCCGAGGAAATCGACGAGGAGACACTGCGCATCCGCCAGCTTTTGCAGATGCGCGTGGATGAACTCGAACTGTCGGTTCGTTCCTCCAACTGCCTGCGCGCCGCGAATATCCTCACACTCGAAGATCTGGTTAAGCGCACCGAGTCCGAAATGTTGAAATACCGCAATTTCGGACGGAAGTCCCTGACCGAACTTAATGGCATCCTTTCCGAACTGGGGCTGTCGTTTGGAATGGACGTCGAACGTTACAAGGATCCCGAAGCCGCCAGCATGCCGGCCGAGGAAATCCTGTCCTGAGGACACATCTGGGGAGTAGGCAATAATGCGACACGGGCAAACCGTTAGAAAACTGAGCCGCACGGCCTCACACCGGCGCGCGATGCTGGCCAACATGGCCACCTCGCTTTTGCGCAGCCATGCCGTGGTCACCACCACGCCCAAGGCGCGGGTTGTGCGCTCGGTCACCGAAAAGCTCATCACCCTGGGCAAGCGCGGCGGCATCCACGCGCGCCGTCTGGCCTCGCGCCAGGTCAACGACCGCAAGGTGCTCAAGAAGCTCTTCGAGGAAATCGCTCCCCAATTCGCCACCCGTGCCGGCGGATACACCCGCGTGATCAAGCTGGGCCAGCGCCGGGGCGATGGCGCTTCGATGGCGAAAGTCGAGTTGCTGGTTCCCAAGGCCGCCCCGACCACCGCCTCGGAAGACAAGGCGAAGGCCGCCTCGCGCCGGAAGAAGGGCGATGCCGAGGCCGCCGCCGCAACCGCCGAATCCAAGTCCAAGCGCGCCAGCAAAGCCAAGGCGGCGGGAGAATCCGAAGAGGATTGAAACCGTTGCTTGCATCGGAATCCAAGGCAACCCTCATTCGGGTTGCCTTTTTTGTTTGCCGATCCTCCATCCCGAACGACATTGCCAACATGCGGAGCGCACACCGGTGCGAAATCGGATCGTGACAGGCGAATTCTGGCGTCGCGCCGCCCTCGCGCTTGCCCTGGCCGCCGTCGTGATCATCTCCTCGATGGTCCTTGTCCGCTACCGGAATCGGGACCGGGCACTCACCAACGCAGTGAGCTGGGCGCTCGAGTCCCTGCGTGCCGTACCGGCGGATATCGTATCCCAAGTCTGTCCGGCCTCTGATTTCACGCAGGCCGTTAATGGATTCGAACGCCAGGTGAGGGATGGAACGGTCCCGGTTGACTCGGTCCGTGTCTTCTATGCTGATTTCACTCTGGCGGCCCGAGATGGCCAGTGGAACCCCGATGAGATAGCCCGGCTGGCCCGCTACTTCGGACTCAGCCCGAAGCCGGCGCCCTCCGTCGTGCCGGCAACAGATAGCAACTGATGCCAATCGACAGAACGATCGTGATTGTGCTTGATGCCTGCGGCATCGGGGAAGCCCCCGACTCGGATGCCTATGGCGATGCGGGCTCAAACACGATCGTTAATACAGCCCGGGCCGTCGGCGGGCTGAATTGCCCCTATCTCCAGCGCCTCGGCCTGGGAAACATAACAGAGATCCCCGGTGTGCCGCCCGCCGCAAACCCGCAAGGGTCCTACGGCGTTATGCAGGAGCGATCAGCCGGGAAGGACTCCACCACGGGCCACTGGGAGTTGATGGGACTTGTCCTCGACAAACCCTTCCCGGTGTATCCCACAGGGTTTGGCCCGCACATCATCGGGCCCTTCGAATCAGAAACCGGCCGAACCGTCATCGGAAACTGCCCGGCCTCCGGCACGGAGATAATTCAGCGCCTCGGCGACCGCCACATGGCCACCGGGGATCTCATCGTCTACACCTCGGCCGATTCGGTCTTCCAGATCGCCGCTCACGAGGACATAGTTCCGGTACCGGAACTCTACCACTATTGCGAGATCGCCCGCCGCCTGTTGACCGGAGACGACGCGGTCGGCCGGGTCATTGCGCGCCCATTTGTCGGCTCATCGGGGAACTACACCCGGACACCGCGGCGCCGTGACTTCTCGCTCAAACCGCTCCGGCCAACGCTGCTTGATCTCCTCATGGACGCCGGCATCGAGACCATCGGCATCGGCAAGATCGACGATCTTTTCGCCGGTCAGGGCCTGACGGTCAAGATTCACACGGAGAGCAACGAAGAGGGGATGGATGCGACCCTGACGGCGCTCTCGCGCTACCCGACCGGCATGATCTTCGTCAACCTTGTCGAGACAGACATGATCTGGGGCCACCGCAACGACCCGCATGGCTTTGCGACCGCCCTCGAACGGTTCGATGACCGTCTCGGCGAACTCTTGACGGCGCTGAAGACATCAGACGCTCTTTTTATCAGCGCCGACCATGGGTGCGATCCCACGACGCCATCCACGGATCACTCCCGCGAACTGGTGCCCCTGCTTAGTTACGGTCCGAATCTGAGGGGTGGCATCGACCTCGGACAGAGGGACACCTACGCCGACCTCGCGGCGACCCTGGCCGAAATGTGGAGTCTGTCGAATCCCGGCCCCGGATCGAGCTTTTTCCAGGCCCTCGCGGGTTAAAAGCATGGAATAGATATGGCATCAAGCGAGTCATATAATACGCTGACCGCCCAATTGCAGAACGCCATCGGCGCCGCGCGCACCGCGCAGAAGCATGCCTATGCGCCATATTCTGGAAAATTCGTCGGGGCGGCGGTCTTGTCGCGGTCGGGGCGCGTGTTCGCCGGCTGCAATGTCGAAAACGAGGACGACCAGTTCCGGGTGTGCGCCGAGCGCAATGCCATTGCCGCGGCCGTGGGGGAGGGCGAGCGGGACATCGTCGCCATCGTGGTCGTCTCACCCGACAACCGCCTGTGGCCCCCCTGTGTTTCCTGCCGCCGCGTCATCGCCGAATTGGCCCCGGAGGCGGAGATCGTCATGTGCAACCAGGACGGCGCCGTCCAAAGAGCGGCCTTTGCCGGACTGCGGTCGACACCCTTCGAGCCCGGCGGCACAGGAGCCGCCTGATGCGCTTAGGATATATCACGGGTTCGCTTTGGAACGGACGCCAGCACCCGGCGCTGGATGGCCGCAAACTCATGATCGTGCGTTACGTGACCGCCGGGCTATCCCCGACGGAAGAGTACGCTGTCTGCGCCGATGCCGTCGGTGCGGGACCCGGCGAATGGGTCATTACCGTCAGCGGTTCCTCGGCGCGAATGACCGAAATCACCGCCGAGACAGCCACCGACGCCACGATCATTGGCATCGTCGACCGGATTGACAAGCGATGAGAGAAGCGAAACGCCAGGTGGTGACGGCGGCCGATGTGGAGTCCGCCCGGGACGTGCTGATCGTTGCGAATAACGCCATCATCACGCCCTCCGCCGTTGACACCGCTTTGGCCCGTGGTGTCCGCATCGAGCGATCCGCGACTCCCACGCCGCCGTCCGAAGTCCCGGAGGTGGCCATCCCGACGGCGACGGGTATTGCATCGTTGATTGACCACACATTGCTCAGCCCGACCTCGACACCGGAGGAGATCCGCCGGCTTTGCGATGAATGCCTGGAGTTTGGCTTCGCCGCCGTCTGCGTTCTGCCGGTGCACGTGCGGCTTGCCGCCGGACGAATCGGTGCTCTTGGCGCCGTATGCAGCGTGGTGGGTTTCCCGAGCGGTGGACACCGTACCCCGATCAAGGTTGCCGAAGCGGAACAGTGCATCGCCGACGGCGCCACCGAAATCGACTTGGTGGCCCGCCACGATCTTCTCAGATCGTCGGACTTCCAATGCTACGCGGATGAAATCGCCGCCGCCCGCGAGCGAATCGGGCGCACAGCGGTCCTGAAAGTGATCATCGAAGCGCCGCTTCTGACGCCGGAGGAAATTGTGCAGGCCTGTGCGCTCGCGGCTCATGCCGGTGCGGACTTCGTTAAGACCTCGACTGGTGTCTATGCCAGGGCGCGCGTTGAAGATGTGCAACTGATGCGCCGCGCCTGCCCTGACCATGTCCGCATCAAGGCCGCGGGCGGAATCCGCACCCTGGCCGACGCTCAGGCGATGCGCGAGGCCGGCGCCGATCGCATCGGCACCTCCGCATCGGTCGCAATTGTCAGTGAAATCCCCGTCCCGCCGCCCTCCCGTTAGGACGGGTCCCCCTAAAGACGAATCCGGCGCTTGCGGCGCCCGTTGTCGTCGCCGTGAATCGGGCAGGTTTGCAGCGTGTCGTCGCCGCTGGTAAACACTTCTTCGTGTGTGCGCGGACATCCCTCGACCGAGGGCATGTTGGACTCATCGCAAACGTTGCGGAGGAAAACGCCATCGGGAACAGGGAAATCAAGCGGCGGCAAGTCCTCGCACGCGACCTTCATAAACTCGGTCCAGATCGGCAGCGAGGTCGCCGCGCCGGTCCCGGTCTGGTACCCGCCGATCGGTGTTTTCACATCGTATCCGACCCAGACCGCGCAGGTGATCTGGGGGGTGAAGCCCACAAACCAGTTGTCCATGTACTCATTCGTGGTGCCGGTCTTTCCGGCCGCCGGACGCGTGAATCCGCTGCGCCGCGCGGCCGCTCCGGTCCCCCGGTCGATGACCGACTTCAGCACATGAAGCACCACGTACGCGGTCTTCGCCGAGAGCACTTCCTCGCGGCGCGGCGCAGGGTTTTCCATCATGACGCCGCCGAAACGATCGGTGATCTTCTCGATCAGAACCGGGTCGGTCTTGATGCCGCCGTTGGCGAAGGTCGAATACGCCGCCGCCATGTCGATCGGGTAGACCTCCGAACTCCCGATGGCCAGTGACGGCACCGGGGAGAGCGGCGTGGTGATGCCCATTCGCGTGGCATAAAAGACCGCGCGCTGCGGGTCGAGTTTCAAGAGCAACTTGATCGAAACCAGGTTTCGCGACTCCATATATCCCTGTCGAATCGTCACCGGCCCCTTGAATTCCCCGTCGAAATTGTTCGGCCGCCACTCGCCGGAGCCCGGGATCTGAAGCACAATCGGCGTGTCGTAGATCGTATCCCGCGGCGTGTACCCCGCCTCGACCGCGGCGGTCAGCACGAACGGTTTAAAGGCCGATCCCGGCTGCCGCAGCGCCTGCGTCGCGCGATTAAATTCGCTCTCACCGAAGTCGAAACCGCCGACCATCGCCAGCACGCCGCCGGTGGCGTTGTCGATGGCCACCAACGCGGCTTGCAGTTTCTTGTGACGGCGAACATGCTGCCCGGTGGCGCTGTCGTACACCAGTTCCGTGAAGACAGGGTCGTCCTTCCGGTGACGTTTCTCCGCGGCGTTCCGCAGAGAATCAAGATGATTAACGACGATCTGCTCCGCCGCCCGCTGCAATGCGGTGTCGATCGTTGTGTAGATCGAAAGCCCCTCGGTGTACAGCGTGTCTTCGCCGTAACGCTGACCCAGGAGGCGCCGGACATCTTCGGCGAAATAGTCCCCGACTTTTCGAACCGTCTTTGCATTGTGGAGCGTGATCGGCAGCACGATCAGGGAGTCGGCCGTCGCGTCATCGAGATACCCGACATCGGCCATCGCGCGCAGGACCGTGTTGCGACGCTGCGTGGCCAGATCGGGATTGCGCAGGGGAGAATACCGCGAAGGGGCGGGCAAAAGCCCCACCAGCGTGGCCGCCTCCAGCGTGTCGAGGTTCTCCGCGTTCTTCCCGAAGTAAGTCTGCGCCGCCGCCTGGACCCCGTAGGCCCCGGCGCCGTAGTAATTCTGGTTTAGATACATCTCGATGATCTCGTCTTTGGCGTAACGCCGTTCGAGACGCACCGCGGTCATCCACTCCTTGATCTTTCTCGAAATGGTCCGCTCCTGGGTGAGAAACAGAAGCCGCGACAACTGCTGGGTAATGGTCGAGCCGCCCTGCGCGCGCTGTCCGCGCAACGGCCGAATGATCACGCCGCGCACCACCGCGGTCCAGCGCACCCCCCAGTGGTCGTAGAACGAACGGTCCTCCGATGCGAGGAGCGCCTGGATCATGTGCTTGGGGATGCTCTCAATCGGGGTGAGAACACGTCTTTCGCTGTAGAACTCGTAGAACGGCTCTCCGTGGCGGTCGTACAGACGGGTCACCAGGTTGGGTTTGATATTGTAAACCCGCTCGATCGAGGGCAGGTCCTTGCTCCAACTGAGCAGAAGCGCCCCCACCCACGCCGCGCCGATCCCGAAGATGACCGCGATCGTGTACCCCCAGTGCCACCGGCGGCGAACACGGGGCACAACCCATCCCGAGGTCTTCGACTTCGGCGGCAGTTGATCGGGGAAATCCGACCAGTTGAGAGTGTCTTTTCCTTCGGCCATCGCTCGGTTGTACAACGAATCGCGGGCAAGATTTCCCCGCCCCCCGCGCAACGTTCACCGGGGCCGGGGAGAGGTCAAGGAAAAACCCTTGTCCGAAGGGTGCGGGACCTCTATTCTATCGAACCCGTTTTCGGCGTGGGGTTTGTAAGATTTGCCGCGATTCCCGGCAAACGGCATCAGATCGGGAGCAGACTCATGGAAGCACTCGAGACCATCAACACCAAGCTGGAGCGCCTGCGGAGGTTTCTTTGACATCGACACCCTCCGGGCCCGCATTGCCGAACTCGAAAAGAAGACCACCGCTGACGACTTCTGGAACGACACCCGCGCCGCACAGAAAACCCTGAAAGAGATCGCTACGGCCAAGGGATGGGTCGATGGCTTCGAGTCCCTGCGCAAACGGTCCGAGGACACCGCGACGCTCTACGATCTGGCCTCCGAAGAGGACGATGAGACGGTCCTCGCCGAGGCAGTGGCCGAAGCCGAGAAACTCGGCCAGGATGTCGACGCCTATGAGTTCAAGTCGCTCCTCAGCGGCGAAGACGACCACAACGATGCGCTTTTGACCATCCATGCCGGCGCCGGCGGCACCGAGTCCTGCGACTGGGCCGAAATGCTTCTGCGGATGTACACACGCTGGATCGAGCGCCACGGGTTCGCATACGAAACATTCGATTACAGCGAGGGCGAAACCGCCGGCATCAAGTCCGCCATCGTCGAAGTCAAAGGCGAGTTTGCCTACGGCTACCTCAAGGCCGAAGTCGGTGTCCACCGTCTCGTTCGTATATCCCCATTCGATGCGAACAAACGCCGCCACACCTCGTTTGCCTCGGTATTTGTTCTCCCCGAGGCCGAAAACGACGTTCAGATTGACATCAAGGAAGAAGACCTGCGGATCGACACCTACCGTGCCTCCGGCGCCGGCGGCCAGCATGTCAACAAGACCTCATCGGCGGTTCGGATAACTCATATCCCGACCGGCATCGTGGTCCAGTGTCAGACCGAACGCTCACAGCACAAAAACCGCGACTCGGCCATGAAAGTCCTGCGGGCGCGACTGTACCAGCTCGAAAAGGAAAAGGAAGAGGCGAAAAAGGCCGAATACGCCAAGGATAAGAAGAAGATCGAGTGGGGCTCGCAGATCCGCTCCTACGTCTTCCAGCCCTACCAGATGGTGAAGGACCACCGGACCGGCGTGGAGACCTCAAACGTCCAGGCGGTCATGGACGGCGATCTCGACCACTTCATCGAGACCTTCCTGGCCCACGGCACCGCAACCCACGTCCTGGCCCCCTCCGACGATCTGGACTAGATTAACTCCAGGCCCCGGCGCAACGCCCGCCTACGGCCTTGTCAGGTGCCTCCCCAGGAGACATTTCGAAGCGTCAATCTGCCAAACTCACTAAGA
>JBFMFQ010000141.1:0-9529 GCA_040752075.1 Candidatus Zixiibacteriota bacterium
GGGTCACGCTGATCTCTATCTCGAAATCGGCCCCGGGGGGCCGGGTGATGCCATGTTGCATCCCGACGGGTGGCGGCGCCACGCTTGGGAGAAGCACCGGCAAACGGGATTGCCGTTATTGGCTGCCAACAGCGTCTGGTTCGCCCGCCCGGAGGATTACGACCGTCATCGTCTGCTCACCGCCATCGGACTGAATGCTTCCTTGAGTTCCCTGCGGCCGCACGAAATCGCCGGTCCGACGCATTGGCTCCAATCCCCTCATGAAATGGCGTCCCTGTTCAACGATTTCCCCGAGGCGGTGGCCAACACGCTCCAGGTGGCGGATCAATGCGATTTCCGTCTCGATCTGGGGATATTGCGCCTTCCCCAATTTCCCTTCACCGGCGGACGGGCGTCTTTCGATTTGTTGCGCGACAAGACCGAGGCGGGATTGGTGAACCGCTACCGAACAGTCACCGATGAGGTTCGCCGCCAGGTGGAACGGGAACTGGCGATCATCCGCGAGATGCGTTACGCGGACTATTTCCTCATCGTCGCCGACATCGTCAACGCCGCCAAGGCGATGGGCATTCCCACCTGCGGACGTGGCAGCGCGGCCAACAGCGTGGTATCGTACGTGCTGGAACTGACGCACGTCGAACCCCTCTCGAACAATCTCTATTTCGAGCGGTTTCTCAATCGCGGGCGCAGTGACTGCCCCGATGTCGACATCGATTTCTCCTGGCGGGACCGCGACCGGGTGATCGACTGGGTGTACCGGCGGTATGGCCGTGACCGTGTGGCGATGATCTCCACCCATGTCACCTTTGCCGCACGCGGCGCGGTGCGGGAGATCGCCAAGGTGTGGGGGATCCCGGTCGAACAGATCAACGCGGTCTGCAAGCGCCTGCCGGGGGGCTGGATCGACGGCACCATCGCCGAAGCGGCGCGTCAGGATCCGCGTTCTCAGGGGCTTCCCATCGACGAGGAACCCTGGCGCACGATCTTCACGTTGGCCGAGCAATTGAATGGTTACCCCAAGCACCTCGGCGTGCATGCGGGGGGGATCGTCATCGCGCCATCACCGTTGACCAACCACCTCCCGCTCCAGTTGGCGGCCAAGGAAACCGAATCCGGTCATGTGGTGGTCACGCAATGGGACATGTACCCGGTCGAGGACATGGGCTTGGTGAAGATCGATCTGCTGGGCAACCGGTCGCTGGCGGTCATCGATGATGCCATCCGCGCCGTTTGCGACAATACCGGCACGGTCATCGATTACACGCAGTTCAATCCGGTGGAGGATGAGCGAACGCGCGACATGATCCGGCGCGGCGACACGATGGGCTGCTTCTACATCGAAAGCCCCTCCATGCGCAGTCTCCTGCAGAAACTGGACTGCAACTCGTTCGACGGCCTCGTGGCGGCCTCATCGATCATCCGCCCGGGGATCGCCTCCTCGGGGATGATGCAGGCGTACATCGAGCGGTTCCACCATGTCCGCACGCACCATGGCGAGCATGATCCGTCCTGGTACCTGCATCCCAGGATGCGCGCGGCATTGCACGAAACATTCGGGGTGATGGCCTACCAGGAGGATGTCCTCAAAGTGGCCGAGTCGATCGCGGGAATGAGCCCCGAGGATTCCGACGGGCTGCGCAAGGCGATGTCCAAAAAGCGGGATTTTGTCGCCATCGAACGCTACCGGCGTCAGTTTGTCAAAGGCGCCCTGGATGGCGGCTGCCGGCGTGACATCGCCGATGAACTCTGGCGCCAGATCGAATCGTTTTCCGGCTACTCGTTTTGCAAGGCGCACTCCGCCTCCTACGCCCTGGTGAGTTACCAGGCGGCCTACCTGCGTGCCCACCATCCGGCGGAGTTCATGGCGGCGGTGCTGTCGAATTACGGCGGTTACTACGCGACCTTCGCCTACATCTCGGAGGCCAAACGCATGGGAGTGGAGATCCTGCTTCCCTGTGTGAACGCGAGCGAACGGCATTTCACCGGGGCGCATGGGCAAATCCGGATCGGGCTTGGTCAATTGCGCCATATTCACACCGAGAGCATCGATCAACTGCTGGAAGAACGCCGCCGAAATGGTCCCTTCGAAGATTTGGCGCATTTCCTCCTGCGTGTCCCGATGCCGGTCATCGAGGTGGAAATGCTGATTCGGTCCGGCGCGTTTGATGCGATCGCCGGCGGGCTGAACCGCGCGCAGTTGCTGCGGCAATTGATCCTGGCACGGACAGGCAAGCAAGGTGACAACGCGAAGGCGAGGCATGGATCGCCGCATCAGCAATCGCTGTTCCCGGTTCCGCCATTGCCGCGCATTGGCCCGGTCCGCGATTTCTCCCGGCAGCGCATGCTGGCCTGCGAGGCGGACGGCATCGGCTTTACTGTTTCGGCGCACCCGCTCGACCTATTCCGCGATCAACTGAAAGGGATGCCGATTGTCCCGGCCCACCGGCTGGGGGAGAAGATCGGGCGTCAAATCATGCTGGTGGGATGGCAGGTCACCCGCAAACGGCTCTGGACCCGCAAGGACGAGCCGATGGTGTTTATCACGTTCGAGGACACAAACGGGCTTTACGAAACGGTCATGTTTCCGCGCGAGTACCGCCGGTTTGCTCCCCTGATCACCAGCGCCGGCCCCTTTCTCATGACCGGGGTGGTCACCGAGGACTATGGCGCATTGACGGTCACCATCAAATCGATGCGTCTGCTGACCCCAAAGGAAAACGTCCCGCTCAGGGGGCATTCACTCCGCAATCATGTCTCGTACTCCCCGGCGGCGGCCGCCCAGGCGGCATGAATGGAGCAAGCTTTTTGGGTATCACGTTCTTGCGAGCTCGTGTATAATGCGGTGTCATGCCTCTGCCCAAGAGTCCTCCACGCAGGATCCGTGTAGTTCTCGCGCAGATTCCGGAGCAAAATTCCCTGGCGGAAATCGAAGCGATCATCCGCCGATTTCGGAACTCGGACTTGATCGTGTTTCCGGAGGCGACCCTGACGCTGACCGACCTGTCGCCGATTGGCGCCATCAAAGCGCTGACACGGCGGTACGGCACGGCGGTGATCATCGGTATTGTCCGTCGCGACAAGAGAAAGCTGTACGACTTCGCCTATTACATCTCCCCACGTCTGGTCGACCGGTATCAGAAAGTGCATGTCCATTGGACCGAGAAGCACATACCGGGAAATGAGTTCAAAACGTTTCGGACCCCGTTTGGGAAAGTCGGCGTGCTCATGTGCTACGATGCGGCCTTCCAGGAGGCGGCACGAATTCTGGCGCTCATGGGAGCGGAGTTGATCGTCATTATCTCGGCCATCCCGATCCAATTCCCGAATGAGTTTGCCACGTTGCGGGCGAGGGCGCTGGCTTACTCCAACCAGCTTTACCTCGTGCACTGCTGCCTTCCTGGCCGGCAGTTTTCCGGGCATAGTGCGATTATCGACCCCCAAGGGTCTGTAATCGTTGAATTGGGGAAGTATGCAGCGGTGCGCGCCAAAGCGATCGACCTTGAACGGGTTCGCGAGTGGAGACGGCAGGAGAAAACGTTCCAATACCGCCGGCCAAGCATGTACAGGATGATTTCCTCGGTGCAAAAGCCCCTGCGCCCTTAGGCGCCGGGCGAGCCGAAATCCCGGTTGACACCCCAGACTTGCCACGCGTTCGTTCGGGGATGGATGAGCGGTTCCTGTCCCTCCAGTGCGGATGAAGCCAGCGGAAGACCAAAGCACCCGCCCTCGACGCCTGAGCCCGGGCAAACAGGTGGTTGTGGTGGCGCTGTTGGTCGCCGCCTACGCGGCATACTTCTGTCTGCTGACCACGCCGCTGGCGGGCAATCTGACCACGCACACGGCGGCCGGCAGTCACTCCGGGGACCAATGCCAGACAATCTGGTTTTTCTGGTGGACGAAGCTGGCCGCATTCGGTTCCGGACATGACCTGTTCTGGACGGACATGATCTACCATCCGTACGGGACCGGACTCGGATACCACATCGCGTTGACCACCGACTTGCTCGCGGTTGGGCTGTCCGCCGTCACCGGAGCGGCCATCAATTCCCCGGTGGTCTTCAACCTGATGGTCATGTTCGCATTTGTCCTGACCGGCTTGGCTTCATTCGTGTTCATTCAAAGCGTCAGCGGAAGCTGGCCCGCCGGGCTCATCGGCAGCCTGTTTGTGACCTTCTCGCCCTATCGGTTCTGGCACCTCGACCACCTCAATCTGCTGAGCATGGGCTGGGCGATATTCGCGATCCACTTTGCCATCCAGTTTTTCCGTGGGAGCCGACCCGGTGATCTGGCGCTGGCCGTGGTCGCGATGACGCTCTCGTTCTACACTGACTTCTTTACCACGGCGGCCGCCGTCCTTCTCATCGCCCTCTGGACTTTGTTCGAACTGTCGTCGATTCGCAGGCGCTCCGACCGATGGCAGATTGCCGGAATGGCGATCGCCGGGATGATTGCCGCTCTCCTGCTATGCTATCCGGGGCTGAAGCCCCTGTTTGAATGGTCGCCCGCATGGAGCGTGGACTGGACCGCCAGCGAGAATTTCGGCGCCGCGCCCGCCGAGCTTGTTGCCCCCTCCTGGTCGGCGCGCTCTGTCGGTCCCGGCGAAGCGTACCTGGGATGGATTCTCTCAGGACTATCGCTTCTCATGGTGATCGCGTCCCGCAAGGACCGGGCGGTTCGGCGCTGGGGGATCATTGCGCTCGTGTTTCTGGTCTTGTCCCTTGGTCCCACACTCCGCTTGGGGGATTCTCTCATCTTGCGCGGCCTTTTGCCATACCGCTGGCTATATGAAGTTCTCCCAATCGTCCGGCTCGGGCGAACGCCGGCACGCTTTGTGATGGCCGTCAACATCGCGATGGCGGTGATCGTCGCGCTTGGAGTCAGGGAGTGGCTGCGTGTGACATTCGCAGGCCGGCGAACGGCCCTCGCGAAACTCGCGCCGCCCGCCCTGATCGCTGTCGTCGCAATTGGCATCAACCTCGAATACGCGGACACACCAATCAATCTGGCGCCGATGGACATTCCCCCGGTCTATGCGGAAGTCGCCTCGGACACAAGCATCCACGTCATTTGCGAGTTGCCGATGATCGACAAACTGCAAATCAACAACTGGTATATGTACTGGCAGACCGCCCATGGGAAGCCGACCGTCAACGGGTTTCTCACGCGTCATTCGCCGGGTGCGCGAACGCTCGTGGACCAGCTCCAGGCGATGGATTCCGTGGGCAGTGAGGCAGTGATGCTCCTGCGTAACGCCGGGGTCGATGCGATCGTCTGGCACGAGCCGGGCCGCGAAAGCCGACTGGCCCGCTTGGGGGGAGGCACGGGAGAGGTCAACGGATCCGGTAGGTTGCCCGCACCGTCACGGTGATGTCCTTCTGGCGCGTGCTGGTGCTGTGAACTCCGTAGTCCGAGACTTCGGTGGAGAATGGCTCGGTGATCTGGAAGACGCCGACCGAGGCCGCGGCCAGTGTGGTGATCGTCACCCCGCCCCCGCTGGCGATCTCCTGCGCACGGCGCTGGGCATCCTCGACCGCGGCCTTAAGCAGGTCGCGCTTGATGCCCGCCAGGTCCGAGGAGAAGTACTCGACGTACGAATTCTCCAGCCGAATCCCGCCGCTTAAGATTTGACCGGGATCGAACGCCAGCGCTTCGATCTTCTCGACACTCTTCGAAATGATCAGAATCTGCTGCTGGATGTTGTAGCCGGAGCGGACCCCGTTGCGGTCATACTGCGGGTAAGTGTTGACCGACTGGATGGTGATGCCGCCCTCCTCGATTCCGTTTTCGCGCAACCGGGTGACGACCGACTCGACATCGCCCCGGATCTGCGCGTAACCGGCGGACAGGCCCTCCTCCGCCACGGTCCGCGCCAGGGACACCCGCCACTTGATGATGTCCGACGTGATCGACTGGGTTGCCGCGCCGACCACGCGGATGGTCTCATCCGCCTGCCGTGAATCGTAGTGGAACTTGCCGAGAAGGGCGGCGCCCGCCATCAGCGCCAGTCCCAGGATCAGGCTTGCCTTTGTGGACATGACCGTTGCGCCCCTATTTGACGGTGATTAGTTGTTGAAATGTCAGGTTCTGCTTAAGCGACGAAAACGCCGGGTCGGCGGCCACGAACGCGGGGGAAAACCCGCCCGGCTTGATCACGCTTCTCAACTGTTCAACGGCCTCGGGCGCTTTCCCGCCCGCGGCGAGCACCGCCGCGATGAAGTAATTGCGAAGCGCAGGGTCCGGGGCCACCGTGATGCGGTCCGCCAATTCTGCCAGCGCATCCGTCGGATCGGTGATTTCACCCAACAGACAGCGTGACCAGAGCCGGCGATACGACGCTTCCAGAGCGCCGGCGTCCATCTGCAAGTCGGCGTCGTCGGCTTCAACCGCGCGCCGCAAGGCCCGTTCCGAATCCTTTGACTTGCCGTCGAGACGGGCCGCCGATGCGAAATGAAACAGCAATTCCGGAGCGCCGGTCTTGTCCGATGCCTCCTTGAGAAGCGCGAGGGCGTCCTGCGTCTTCCCTTCGTACAAACGGCAAATACCCAACTGACCCTTTGCACGGGTGAACTCCGGATCAACTCGAAGAGCTTCCGATGCCTCTGACGCGGCCTGATCGAAGCGGCCCCTCCGGAGGAAGAACTCCGATGCCGCCAGGTGGACGGCCGCGTCACCCGGTGCTGAGTTGAGCGCGCGCAGGATGTTCTGTTCGGCTTCCGTGGTGCGGCCGGCGTTCATTGAGATCCGGGCGGCCAGAATGAATGCGGAACCAAAAGTGGGCATCAGGGCGCGCACGCTGTCCAACGCCTGCGAGGCTTCCTTGGGTTTCGCTGCCAGCCACGCGAACCTGGCCCGTGCGAACTGCGCCTGATGGTCAAAGGGGAATGTCGCCGCGGCGCGTCGGGCGCTCTCCAGCGCGCCGGCATGATCCCCGACGCGGCGCCGCGCCTCGGCGCGTGCGATGAGATAGTCCGCATCAGTCGAGTCCCTCGGCTTGGCGCGCGCGAGAAGTTCGACCGCCTGCGTTGTCCATTTCGGATCCCTGTCGATGTCGAACTCGTATCGCTCCAGATAAGCCTGGGCCAGTCCGACCATGGAGGGCGCGTGCTCGGCATCCACTCCCAGGGCGCGTTTGTAGAGTTTCTCGGCTTCCTGGTTGGGCTCCTTGCCACGCTGGCCGCGAAGGAGCCGGGCACGCGCGTAGAACTCATAAGCGCGCGGATCGGTCATCCGCCTCCGGGACAGGGCGGCATCAGCCTCTGCGCTGATGGCGATGCCGATGGCGGTGGTGACCCCCCGGACGATGTCCTGCTCGACAGACACAAGTTCGTTCATGGTCCGCTCAAAGCGGTCGCTCCACATCAGTTTGGCGTCCGACACTTGAAGCAGACGAGCGTTGAGCCGGAGACGGTCTTTATCCCGTAGGACGGCGCCCTCCAGCACATAGTCGGCGCCGAGACGGTTGCCGATTTCGCGAACGTCGGTACCCTTGCCCCAGAATGGATGCACATGGTCAACCGTCAGGGTGCGCAGGGACGTCAGACGCGAGAAATCGCGAATCAGCTCTTCGGTGATCGCGGCCGGCAGGTACTGGTCATCCTTGTTGCCGCTCAGATTGTCCAGATACAGGATGGCCAGAGCCGGAGTCCCAAGTGAATCCGGAGCTAGAGTGGAATCCGTCAGTGAGTCCGTCAACGCCAGCATTCCCGAGGTACCACCCGACATCCCACCCGGTGCGCCGCCGAACTCCATTGCGATTGAATCGGCCGCCCAACCGCCAGCGGTGTCTCCATAGGCGGCGAGGCTGTCTGCTGGGTTCGATCCCCCCGCCGAACCGTCCGGTGTTCCCGGGGACCTCAGAAACAGAAAAAGGGCCGCGAGCAAGACAATCAGCCCGCCGCCGATGCCCGCCAGCACAGGCACGGATCGACGGGACTTCGGCGGTTCGGGCGCGGGGGCGGGGGGCACATACGAGCGGCTCGGGATGGAAACGGTGGGATCCGCCATTCCCTCGACATACAAGGCCCGCAGCTCCTGCAGCATCTCGCCCATGGTCGCGTAGCGTTCCAGAACGGGCTTGGCAAGAGACTTCGCGATGATGCGATCGATCCCCTCCGGGACATCGGTGCGCACCTCCCCCAGCGGTTTGTAGTCCTCGCTGAGGATGGAGTAGATGACCACCGCCTCATGCTCACCCGTGAACGGGAGACGGCCCGTGATCATCTCGTAGAGAATGACCCCCACCGACCAGATATCGGTGCGGTGATCGACGACCTCGGAACGGGCCTGCTCGGGGGACATGTACGCGGCGGTTCCGATGGTCGAGTCCGTCTTGGTGAGGCCGGTTGCCCCGGCGAGCTTGGCGAGACCGAAGTCGACGATCTTGACAATGCCATCCGGCGTAACCAGCACGTTGGCCGGTTTGACATCCCGGTGCACGACCCCCTGGGCATGGGCCCGGGTCAGGCCGGCCGCGACTTGGATAATGATGCCGAGCGCTTCCGGTACCGGGATGGGCGCCCGCTTCATCCGCTGTTTGAGACTCTCGCCTTCGACATAGGCCATGGCCATATAGGTCATGCCGTCGCTTTCGGCGATCTCATAGACTGTGTTGATGTTGATGTGATCGAGGGCGGCGGCGGCCTGCGCCTCGCGAACGAGACGGGCCTGCTGCTCCTCATCATCCAACGCATGGACAGGGAGGAACTTCAAGGCCACGGCCCGCTTGAGCGTCGTGTCCTCGGCTTTGTAGACAACGCCCATCCCGCCCTCGCCGACCTTCTCGAGGATGCGGTACCGCCCTATCGTACGTCCGATCATCTGTTCAATTCCCATTCATCACAACGCGGGTGAAGATAGCATTCCGGAGCGATCCGCCAAAGCGTTTCCAGCAATCCCCGAACTCTCGCGCCGGATGGGACATGCTCATCGATGGCCGGGGAGAAGTGATACACCCGACAGAGGCGTTCTGTTAGATTATCTCAAGGCGGCCAGTTAAATTTCCGGATCGGGTTCCGGAAAACCGCAAACGCAAGAAGGGAAAGGGGCCGGTTATGTACCGCAAAGTCTCAGACTTTCTCGCTTCCTGGGAGCATCACAATCAGGCGACACAACGAGTCCTTGGCGCACTAACGGACAATTCCCTGAATCATGCGGTGGCCGATGGGCACCGCGACATCCGGCGCCTGTCCTGGCACATCGTTACGAGCATCGTGGAGATGGCCGGGAGGACGGGCCTGAAGATCACTGGAGCCGCCGAGGATGCCCCGCCGCCGGAATCCGTCGCGGAAATCCAAGACGCCTACCGAATGGTCGCGGCTTCCCTCGCGGAGCAGGTGAAATCGAAGTGGAATGATGCGACGCTCGAGCAGGAGGATGACATGTACGGGGAGATGTGGCGGCGCGGCACCACCCTCCTGATCCTGCAGACTCATGAAGTCCATCACCGGGGGCAGATGACCGTGCTGATGCGCCAGGCCGGGTTGGCTGTGCCGGGGGTCTATGGGCCGGCCAAGGAGGACTGGAAAAACTA
>JBFMFQ010000142.1:0-9505 GCA_040752075.1 Candidatus Zixiibacteriota bacterium
CGAGGGCGAATTGACGGCGCATGGTCGCCAGGACGCGCGCGATGGGTGTGCCTTCCTGGGTTCCGCTGGTAAAATAGACTCCTCGAACAAGCGGATTTTGCTGATAGGGATTGGGCCGGAAGAGCGACTCGATAAACCCGCTGAGGCGGGCGCAGGCCTCGTCGAATTCCACCGGGAACAGGTAAATTCCGCGCTTCTGCGAGGGGCGCAGATCGCCGGCCAGCTCGCGGATGCGGCGGCGTTCGAGGACGTCCTTCAGGCTGTGCGCTTCTCGCTCGAACTCTTTGTGCAGTGGCTCGCGGCCCGGGCCGTATTCGCGGGTGAATCCCCAGATTTGCTCGCGGTCGCCGCGGCTCAGGTCGCCGAACATCTCGACGAAACCCGATACAAGGTCACACTTAGTAAATACGAGGTAGATCGGAAACAAGATTTCCAATTTAACGATCAATTCATCGATGCGGGCGCGCAGTGCACGGGCATGCGCTTCCATGCCTTCCGCGTCCATCTTGAGCAGCTCGTCGAGCGAGATGGCCAAAATCAGGCCGTTGATCGGCGCACGGGGCCGCGCCTTGCGCAGCATCTGCAGGAACGACGCCCACTCCTCGCGGTCTTCCTGAATATTGGCGGACAGGGTGTAGCGTCCGGCGGTATCGAGGATGATGCCCTCGTTGGAGAACCACCAGTCGCAGTTGCGTGTGCCGCCCATGCCCTTGATGCGGCCCGGGTCTTCGGCATCGGGATCGACCGGCGGGAAATGCAAACCGGAGTTGCGGATGGCGGTCGATTTGCCGGAGGCCGATGGGCCGATGATCATGTACCACGGCAGGACATAGAGTGCCTCCGCGCCGCGGTGACCACGGGCGATGCGCGACTGCTTCAGCACCTGCATCGCGCGGTTGAGCTTCTCCTTGATCGCCGCCAGTTCATCCTGCACGTCGGGGCGCGCATTGAGCATCTGGTCGCTGGCCTGCTGATTGAGGAACCCCTCCAGCATGCGGGCGTTCTTTTTGGCCCGCATCTTTTTGATCAGCAGATACAGGAGGTAGCCGAGCACGATGACGATGGCGGCAATCCAGCACCAGAGGCGCCAGCGTGGGCCGATGATCCGCGGCAGGGCAATCGCGATGAGCAGGGCAATGATCAAGACCGCGCCCAGTTGGGCGAGTTTGGATTTCAGTATGGGCAGAAGGAAGCTCATGGTTGATCCGGGCACTTGAATGGCTTAGCGCAACAAGTCGCGCAGGCGGTCGGCCACCCCGCCGGCATGAGACAGTGACAGATATCGCAATATGATGAAGAGAACAAAGACCCCGATGACACAAAACGCAGACACAAACCACATGGGCAGCTCCGCGCGGACTCGTTTGAGAAGCGGCTCCGGCGGTTCCCAATGTGGTGACAGGTCGACCGCGCGTCCACGGACACGCTCCAGGTCGCGTCCGATGGTCTCGATCAGCGCGCGGTGCTGACGCGGGTCGGTCAGGGCGTACTTGCCCTCGAAACCAAGAGACATGCAATTGTAAAAAACCTCGAGCAGGTCGGCTTTGGCATCGGGCCGCTGACGCAGGTGCTCGAGATGGTCGTAGAACTCATCGCCGGCGTTGTTGGTCTTGTAATAATCGAGCGCCAACGGGCGTCCAGCCCACACCTGCTTACCGAACCAATCGGAGCGGGCAATGGTCTCGTCGATGAAAGCGGTGAGGGCAAAGCGGGCGAGATTTAAGTCTTCCGAGGCGATCCCGGCGTCGCGCCCGTCGCGTTCCATCTCGGCGAACATGCCGCCGATGCGGTCGCGCAATTGCTGCGGGTCGCCGAAATCGCGCCCCTCACTGAGAGTCATCACCAGCGAGAAGGCGCGATCACAGACATCGGAGAGCCGCCTTGTCTCAACCTCGGCGGCGGTGCGTGCCATTCTGTGTCATCCTCCCTGATACTCCGCGTGCGCCGGACCGGAGACTATCTTTCGACCGCAAGGCACTCGATGTCGAGGTCCGGGAAATCCTGCGGCGGCACGTGGATCGCGATTTGCGACGCGCGCTTAATGTACTCCCAGCGATCACCCCGCGGGTCGATCCGGAAATAGACCATGCCCGCCTTGCGCGGGATGGCCGCGGGGGGCAATTGAACGAAAATCAAAACGGCGCCCGGAACGGCCTTTTCGACCAAACGCGGCAAGAGTTCCGGCGAAATGACCTTGGCGTGCTTCGGGAATTCGCCGGCCACCCGGCTTTCGGATAGGCTTGCCGAGACACCGAGGTAGAAATCGGAATTGTCGAAGAGAGCGCGGTCGCTGATGTCGCCCTCGAAGCGCGCTTGATCCAAGCGACGCAGCGGGATCTTGACGAATCGCGACTCGACCGCCGCTTCGAGAAGCTCGCGCAGTTTCACGGTCAGTGCGACGAACGATTTGCCGGCCTCTTCGTGGCGATAGATGGGGAGATCGCGCGGATGCTCACCGACCTTGAAGCTGCACAGGTGCCCGGCGAAACGGGCCAGGTGTTCAAAGAGCGCCGCCGGGTGCACGCGCGGGTAGTTGTACATGTGAACCAATGTCGGGATGTAGGCATTGATCGTGTGCAGCTTCAGGAAGTTCGGCAGATCGGATGTCGAGAACTCGGTCAAAAGGGGCGTTCGCTGACGCACCTGGTCGGCGAGGGTCTGCGACTTGGCCGAGGCGGTCTCGAGAATGCCACGCAGTTGATTGGTCAGCCAGTTGGACGCGCTGACCGACAACAGGGGCGGCACGAAAGACTCCCGCAGCTGGGCCACGCCCTCCGCGTTTCGTTCGATCTCGGCGATCTTCAGCGTATCGAACCCCTCCAGCTCCTCACCGGAAAAGAGGATCATGAGGCGTTTTTTCACGAAGGGGATCTCGCGCTCGTGCTCGCCGGTCACCTGGTCGGTCACCGTGGCGAAGGCCTGGATGTAGCGTGTGGGGGTGTGCGCCTCTTGGGCCTCCATTCGCACGCCGGGAATTCCGGGCCGCATCTTGGGCAGGGCCAGATAGACCGAAAGCGTTTTCTCCGTCGGCGCAAAGAGCGCATCGAATGAGCGCGACGGCGGCGGATCATCGACCGAAGGCGCGCGCACGGTGGTGCCATCGGGCAGGACGCCCTCGAATTCGGTCAGTGTGAACAGCCGGTTGTTGACCGCTTCGACGTCGATCGCCAGGTGGTTGGCGCCCCATGCGAAAGTCGAGAGGGCGCGAACCTGAAAGAACCGGTCCTGCTCGTGGAACTGATCGAACTGCTGGAAATGATGCTGGGTGAGAAACAGCCCCTCACTCCAGAGGACCCGGTGGTATTGTGCCATTCTGACTTCGTCTCCGGGAATGGGACGCGCGGAGGGCTTACTTGCCCTTCTTCGCAACCCAGTTGCGTCCAACGTTGATCTTGATGGTCTGCTTGGTCTTCTTGCTCAGGTTTAGACTCAGGCGCTCCTGGTCCTTGCCGGGGGGCAGATTGAAATCGGCGATCACGCCGAGCACCGGCTTGGCGTCGCGGGCGCGAATGAACGGAATCACCAGATCGACCGACCGGGTTTCTTTCGGCGCGAGGATGACGGTGGCGGTGCGCAAGGTGTCCTGCTTGTTGAATTCCTCGAGAAATCCCGGGTCGAACGTCGGATCGAAGAACGCCCGGACATCCCCCTGCATGAAGCGGGAGGAGCCCTTAAGCGCATAGACATTCAACTGCACGGCCTGGGCGATCTCGCCGTTGTGGTTCAGAGAGTCGGAACCGGTGAACTCGACGGTCACGACCATGTCCTTGCGCTGCTTTCCGAACAGCCAGCCGCATCCGCTGAGCATGAGCAGCAGTCCGGCCATGCCGGCGGCGACGAATATGCGTGTGGCCGCCGCCCAATTCATCCGATTCCGCATCACCGTTCGTTCGAGACGCATCATGATGCCCCTGTTTAAGATTGATTGTCTGCGGACGATGCCGCTTTCCTCGACCACATGTACTCCCGGTAGCCCCGTTGAAACGAGGGCAAAAACCGGCTTTGAAACCATCCGCCGTCCTCGGCGGTCAATTCGGCATAGCGCTTCTTGTACGCCTCCCAGAGCTTCCCGGCGCCGAACGGGTTGAGTTTGCCCATGACACCGCCGGAGACCTCTTGCTCGATGGTTTCCGGGGCGATCGCCCGGAGGACTTCCAATGTCCCCTCGCGAACGGAGTGCTCATACCCGGTGAGCAGGGCCATCTGGTGGTGTTTGAGTTCGTCGATGGAGGTTCGCAGCCCGCCGGCATCATCATCGGCCGCGGCGGAGACCCGCCAGTCAAACAAGTAAAGGCCGAGATCGCCGTGGAGATCGCCGAGGCGGATCATCTGGGTTCCCTCGCCGGCGCCGAGGGAGTGCAGGGCATACTCGCGCTGGAATTCCTTGCGTCCTGAAAGCAACTCCTTGAATTCGCGCACCAGAAGCCCCACCGAGCGCTTGATGCGTTCGCAGAAGGCGCGGATTTGTTCGGGTCCCTCGAACTCGACGTCCTGGTTGGACCAGTGGTGGGCCAGACGCACCAGGTAGTCGTGGGCGGTCCGATTCATTTCCACCTGACGCCGCAATTCAGCGTTCTCCTCGCGTAAGCGGGTCAATTCGGCGGTCGGATCGACCGGTCCCTCGTCCATGGTGCGAGTGTCCTCCGTGCGGCGCGAATCAGCACCAGCGGACCCTGATCAGCCGGATTCGGTGCACCTGGCCTGCCAGGGCGTTGGCGTTGAGTCTACACAATGTGAAAATGGGAATCAACATCGCAGATGTCCAGCCGGAAGGCATGTGCAGAGGCCACGACCCGGGATTCGGCGAAAGCCATCAAATGCGGAGAGGGGGGGATTCGAACCCCCGGACCCCGTGAAGGGTCAACGGTTTTCGAGACCGCCCCGATCAACCGCTCCGGCACCTCTCCGGGGGCGAATATATAAAGGCAACCGTCGCGCTGTCAGCGGGTTTTGATTGGATTCGAAAATTCTTTAGGGTCCGCCACGGCGGAAGTCACATGATCGCGTCGGTCTCGGTGCGGAGCCGCTCGATGAACTCTTCGATGCTACGGCAGATCACCGGCTGGCCCTTCTCGCGGATGGTTTCTTCGGACCGGTCCACGGAGAAAATCAGGTGGGCGAAGGGACGCCACTGAACCTCTGTTTCGCCAAAGTCCCCACAACCGGCCGCGACATAGACAGGGATGCTGTCGGTCTGCCAATAGCCTCGGAAGACGAAGTAGGCGGAGAGGCTGTCGTTGGTGAGCACCGCGTGCTCGAATCCCCCGGAGAGCAGTTCTCCCCAGTTGGTGAATCCGACCGTGCGGCTGTGGCCAAGGCCGATCTGCGGCTCGACCGTGAAGTTTTCGGCGGGCATCCCGATGGTCCGTGACCAAAGATTGTCCAACCGCTGCCGGAAGTCACGCGCCAGCCTTGGATCGGCGAAGCGCTGGATGGACAGCATGGCGGCATCGAACTCCCCCCGCCCGATCTGTCCCCAAAGCAGGGTTACGATGGAGTCCGCCTCGCGAACGTAGTAGCGCTCCCACGCCGCGGCGTCCTGATCGCTGAGATCGTACTTAGCCCGCATGGAACGGGGGGCGGAGGATTCACCACAACCGGCCATTAGCAAGAACGCAAGAAGGGCCAAGCCGGAGAGGATTCTCCAGCCAAGCGGGGATGCGGGTCGGTGCGGTGTCAATTCGGGCTCCCGGGGCGCTCGGCCGCGGTGAATGTTTCTTCAAGGAATGACGCGCTGGGCCGCAGAAGGCGGTACCCGGCCAGGGTCAGTATACCAAAGAAAGCCAGTTGAGTCATCTCCCCGCCCAGGATGAACACGACAACTCCATAGAACATGGGCGATGCGCCCAAAGCAAACAGGACGATGGAAGAGCGCACCACCCACTGTTCAGCTTTACGGGCATCACCCATGACCTCCCGGGCCTTGGAGGGGGCGAAGAGGGCCTTCCGAACGAAGTGCCCGGCCGCCAATTCCATGATTGCGACGGCACCAAGCACATAAAAGATCAGGGGAGTTTCAACGAAGTTCATGCTGGGCCGGATTGTGCCGCTCTCCACCAGCAAAATGGCCGCGAGGGCAAGGGCAAAAGGCCCACCCAGATTGATGAAGAGCCCGATCCGGGTGGCTTTCGCTTCGAGTTCGCGGGCATTTGGCCTCATGGAAGTCCCCCGGTGGGTTGTTTAGAAACGCTTGGACTCACGTTGCCTTTGTCGGACGAAGAACTCCTTCATTAAAGCAGCGGCTTGCTCGGCCAGAAGCCCGGCGACGATTTCAACCCGGTGGTTCAGCCGTGGATCGTTGGGGATTTGAAAGATCGACCCGCAGCCGCCGAACTTCGGGTCGGGCGCGCCATACACCAGCCGGTCGATCCGTGCCAGAACCATGGCCCCTGCGCACATGATGCAGGGTTCAATCGTGGAATACAATGTAGCGCCGATCATCCGCCAGGACTCGAAATGCTCGGAAGCGGCGCCAATGGCCACGATCTCGGCATGGGCGGTCGGGTCGCCCAGCCGCTCGGTTTGATTGCGGCCCCGTCCCACGATCCGGTCCTCTTTGACGACCACTGCCCCAATCGGGACTTCCCCCTCCTCAAACGCGAGTTCGGCCTCGGCGAGGGCCTGGCGCATGAAGTACTCGGCGCGGTGGGGATCGAGGGGGAGGGGAGTGTCCATGGGACCAAGATCGCAACTTGGTCGGCGGGAATCGATGGGAATCCCGTTGGTATCGGGATCAACTGTTGGCGGCGCGAATCATCTCCGCCACCAACTTGGCCGCGAGGAAGTCCGCATGATGAAGCCCGGCCAGCGGTGAGAGTTCCACGACATCGAAGCCCACGACCGTTCGTTGCGCGAAGACGGCGCGGAGGAATTCCAGGGTCTCGTACCAGTGCAGTCCTCCCGGCTCGGGAGTGCCAACGGCCGGCATGATGGCGGGATCGAAGGCGTCCAAGTCAAATGTGATGTAGACCTGATCGGAGAGCGGCTTGATCGCGCGGTCGTGCCAGCCGGTTTCGCCGACACACTCTTCCGCCCAGATGACCGGGGCACCCGACGACTTGATCGACTGCATGCAATCGGCGGAGGCGTTGCGGATCCCGACCGAGACTGCGGGGCAGATTTCACGGACACGGCGCATGACCGAGGCATGGGAGTACTTCGAGCCCTGAAACGAATCGCGCATGTCGGCGTGGGCGTCGATGTGCAGGACGCTGAGATTTGGGTACTTCGCCTTGTGTGCGCGCACGGCGCCGGTCGTGAGCGAGTGCTCCCCGCCCAGCATGACCACGTACTTCCCTGCCTTGAGATGTCGGGCGACTTCGCGTTCGACCGTGTCGACCATCGCGGCGGGACCATCGGCCTCGGTTTCGACCTCAAGCGCGGTGGTGATGCCGATCTCCCCGATTTCGCGGCTGGTTCTGTAGTCGAAGGTCTCCACCTCGCGGGAGGCGGCGATGATGGCGGCGGGACCGTACTTTGTCCCGGCGCGGTAGGACGTGGTACCGTCATAGGCGACCGGCAGAACGACCACGCGTGCGGGTTCGTAACGCGCTTCCTCCTCGGATAGTCCGAGGAAGTTGTAGCCGCGGGGGATGTGGTCAAACGCCATCGACATGGTCTGCCTCCGGCACAGGCGTGAATCGGTGAATCAGCTCTTCTTGTTCTGCAGGTAAGCCTCGCCGATTTGCCGGCGAAGCCGCGGGCGCTCGTGGTAGAGGCGGCGAAGGGGCCGGCTGCCGACCCGCTCCATGGCGAAGTGGGCCAGAAGCGGCAGGTACACGGTGCAATCGCCATAGCAAACCACGGTGCCGTTCAGTTTTTCCGGGTCGATCTTTCCCCAGGACACCGCCTCGGAGGGGGTGGCGCCGCTCAGACCGCCGGTGTCCGGCCGGGCATCGGTGAACTGCATGAAGAAGTCGTGGCCCGCTTCCTCCAGCCCCAGGACTTCCTGGATATGGGGCTCGGTCTGGAGCACGAAGTTCTTCGGGCTTCCACCTCCGAGAATCAGCACCGCGCTTTTCCCGCCGTTTCGTTTGGCATCGTAGACATAGGCGGCTGTCTCGTTTACATCGAGACTGGGCTCGACGGCGATATTGATGCCTTCGAAGGTCAGCGCCGCGAGATTCATCCCGATGCCGGAGTCGCCCGGCGATGAGGTGTGAATCGGCAGGCCGGCCTTGGCGGCACAGGCCAGGACGCTGTGCGATTCAGAGGCGGGATTGCGCAGGAGCAACTCCTCGCCGAGAACGAAATGCAGGTCCGCCGATGATATGATGGACCCAAGCCGTCCTTCGGTCGCTCGGCGGCGGATCGTTTCGCGAATGAACTCATCGGTCTTGTAGAGGGCATCCGCCTCGAAAAAGAGGTCGTAGATGCGCACCACGCCGGCATCGCGAAGCACCGTGTCGTCGGCGTTCGGGCTGCCGCGGAACATCTCGAAGCCGAGCGCGAGTTGAATGTCGTGGTAGAGATTGGCGCCGGTGGAGACCATCCAGTCCACGAAGCCGGCGCGGATGAGCGGCACAAGGCAGGAGCGTCCCAGCCCGGCGGGGACCAGGGCCCCGGTCAGGCTCATGCCCATGAGCGTATCGCCCGCCTTGAGTTCCTGCGCATAGAGCTGGCAGGCCGACGACAATTGGCGGCCGTTGAACGATTCCATGCACGATTCAACGAGCATCGCCACGGACATCCGGCCATCCACCGCGGCATGGCTGAGCGGATGATGCAGGTGTCCCCGGTCTTTGCAGTGCTTGACGGACATGATTCCGATCAGTCGGTGACGAGCACGGCGGCGGCGACCACGCTGGTCCAGAGGCCGTTTTTGTCGCCGGTGGCTGATTGGGTGATGTTCCGGGTGGTGTAGATCTTTCCCGAAATCTTCCACTCTTCTTTCTTCTCGTCCCAACTCTTGTCGAGGTCGATCTCGAGGCCAAGCGAGGTGGCCAGCATGGCGGCCGCGAGATCCTCGGAGTAATCGCCGGCCTTTTTCTCGGTGAGCCCGTAGTCATGGTGCTCGGTGAGATAACCGACCTGGTTGGGATCCTTCGGCACCGCGAGTCCGACGGCCGCGGAGATGAGGCGGGAGGGCTCGTTGGTGTCGTTGCGGCTCATCACCACGAAAGCAACCTGACCGGGCGTCATCTTCTTGAGTCCGTTCGGGCGGGTGATGAGTTTGCAGTTTGGCGGGAAAATCGACGAGACAGAAACCAGGTTGAAATGAGCGATGCCGGCATCCCGAAGCGCCAATTCGAAACTGGAGAGGCGCTCCTTGTGCCGTCCCACTCCCTTGGTGAGGAAAATCTCGCCTGCAATGATCATTTGGTCTGTCCTCCCACTTCGTCCGACCTGAAAACGGATTCTTAGGTTCCGGCAGGGGCGCCAATATAAGGGCCACGTTTCAGAATGCAATGTCAAAGAGCGGGAAATCTCATCGACGCGGAAGAATCTTTCGGGCGAATCCAACTCCGGGCGGTCAGGTTTGGGCGGGGGGGGGCGGCGGCGGTTC
>JBFMFQ010000143.1:0-9496 GCA_040752075.1 Candidatus Zixiibacteriota bacterium
GTTCTCAGCGGATCAATCACATGGCCGGCAGGACCAGGATGGCAATGAACGGGGCTTACCAATTCAGGCAGGTGGCCCGCCCTAAGCGGATGGACACCACTCGCAAATCTTCGGATCATTGATGCAAAGCTCTATCTGACCATCGCCGCGGCAGGCCGCACTCAACTCGACATGCATCCCCACGCCCGCCCATCGGAATGAGAGGGTCCCGTGGTTGATCGAGGGCGACCGCATCGCGGGCACCCCGAAGGCGGTCGCGACCGCCCGACGTGCACGGTCGATCTCCGCGAAGAAGGATGGGCAGCCGGGCGCATCCGTTGGGCTGAGGTAGCACCGGATGGCGCAAAGACGCTCCGAATGGAAGAGCAACTCCGTTGGGACCGGCTGTCCGCAGAAATGTCCCTGGAGCGTCAACATCGAGGCCAAACGCGGGCAGTTCTCAGCGATGGCGACAAGAGGGATTCCATTCTCGCGGGAACCCCAGTCGAAAAGCAGGTTCCAGACATGGCCGAGACGGTTGCCCAGTTCGACCTGTCCGGGTCCGGCGATGTCCAAGTCGACCAATCCAGAAGCGGCTCTCATGCGAACCTCCACTCCTTCGACGTCTCCGTTTACGCCCAAATCAACACCGCCGGATCCATCTTGTCAAGATGAACCGAACGGCCAAAGAGCACGAGTCCGAATGGAGTTCAAGGCCGGCCAGAACAGCCAGAGGCGTGGTGGCCCTTCCGGGGTAGCTCAAATCCAGGGAATATCCGTATCAATCATGGGTAGAAAGGTGGACACCGGCCTTGCGGCAGGCGCCGGATGCCACTAGGCGGAAAAGGGGGCAATCGTATGATCCCACGGTTTGCAACTTCAGGCATCCTTGTGCTGGCGCTCTCGCTTCTCTCATGCGGTTCAGACCTGCCATTGGGGGATGGCGATGACCCGCCGGACCAGCCAAAAGTCTCCAACCCATTTACCCTCCGCTTCGGCGAGACCGCGATCATCGATCCCGGCAGCGTTGAGGTCACATTCACCCGTCTCGTTTCGGATTCCCGATGCCCCAGTGATGTCCTCTGTATCTGGGAAGGGGAGGCCGTGATCGAACTTCGCTTCGTGGTCGATCTGGTCGATACTCATCTGGTCAATGCGACCGTGCACGGTGGCGGCTGGCAGGGGGGATGGCCGCCCCTCGTAACGCTCGACACGCTCGGGTTCCGGACCGCCCTCCTCAACCTCGACCCCTATCCGATCAGCACCGTCACCATTCCCGACTCGGAGCGCGTGGCCACTCTCGGGATCTTCCTCTATTCGCCGCCGGACACCACCGATGGCGTAGTGCAGATCACCGATTGGGCGCCGGCCGAAATCCAGAAGGACTACTGGGACCTCATGGGGCTCGGCATCGACGGCGATCAACTGGTCATCGCTGCCGGCTACAGCGGCTGCCAACCGGATCATGGGTTTGACCTGTACATGAGCCCGGCGGCCTTCCTGGAGAGCATGCCCGCACAGGCTAACATCTACCTCCGTCACGACCAGCAAGGCGAACTGTGCGAACGGTACATGACCCGGTCGCTGCGCTTCGACCTTCTGCCTATGGCGCAATATTACGAAGTCTTGTATGGCCAGCTCGACTGCATGCTCCTGAATCTCTACCATTACAATCCGGATGGACCGCCGATTCTTAAGAGCTCTATCTTGTATCACCCGACCGGCGCGGGTCCGTCGCCGCCCTGCGACGCCGCGGTGGAGGCCTCAGGTTCTTGAGCGGCCGGGCCCGGGAATCCTCCCAATCAGTTGCCACGTAGCGTCTTGCACCCCGCCGGGAGATGCCCGGCGGGGGGCCTCTTTGGGCCCGCCAAGTTTGTGACATTTTGACAATTGGCTCCACGCCCGTGTGCCATATTCCGCGCAGGGTTCAATAGCCCGGCGCACGGGCGGTTTCATCGCTGTTGCAACGCTTGTTCCGTACCCGGTGCCAAGGACGGCGCGAGAGAACGCATCGGGTCCAATTTGAATCTCGCGCGCCCGTTCAATCCGACATCCGGAGGGAAGCCGATGAAAGTCAGGTTTACACCGCGAACCGCGATCGCCGGACTCGTTCTGGCCGGCTCGATCACGTCCCATGCCGCCGCCCAGGACGTCTGTCTCGGCGCCCCGCGCGCCGTTTCTGTGGGCAACAGACCAGTCTGCGTCATCGCCGCCAACCTCAACGGAGACGACTATCAGGATTTGGTCGTGGCAAACAGTCTCTCGGACAACATTTCTGTCATTCTCGGCAGTGAATTCGGGGGCTTCGAGCAGGCGATCAACTATCCTTCCGAGAACCTCCCCCTGACCGTCACAGCCGCCGACCTCGACGGCGACTTGGACATTGATCTGGCGGTCGGACACGACTCGGGCGGCGTGGGGATCCTGCTCAACACAGGAGCCGGTGTGCTCTCCGGTCCGTACCTGTACCCAACCGGGGGGGCATCCCCCGGATACGTTGCCATCGCCGATCTTGATGGAGATCTGGATCGCGATCTGGCGGTCGCCAATCGCGACGCTGACTATGTCTCCGTGCTCATGAACAACGGGAATGGCACTTTCGGCGCCGCGGTCGATTACGGGGGCATCTCCACATGGCCGCGCGGAATCGTGGCGGTGGACCTTGATGGTGATCTGGACGTCGATCTCGCGGTGGGCAGTGAGGGGTTCGCCAGAGTCGATGTGCTGAAGAACAACGGCGACGGCACGTTCGGGGGGCAGGCGTGGTATGCTACGGGCACGCACCCGTGGTGGGTAGTGGCCGAGGATGTCGATAAGGATGGTGATCCCGACCTGATAGCCAGCGGAGGGACCAATTCCGGGGAGAACTTCGCCCGGGTCCTGCTGAATGCCGGGAATGGCACCTTTTCGGGCGGCGCATCGTACGCCTGCGGGGACTACCAGAGAGGGGCATGCACGACCGATCTTAACGGCGACTCCTGGCCCGACATCGTCGTTGCCGTGAGCCAGAGCGATTACATTGCGGTACTGATGAACGACGGTGCCGGCGGGTTTCTGGCGCCCGACTCCCTGACCGTCGGCGGATCGCCCTACTCAGTAACCGCCATCGACGTTGATGGCGATCTTGACATGGACGTCGCTGTTGCGCTCGCGGATGCGGACAAGGTCGCGATCCTCCTCAACGATGGAGCGGGGGACCTGATAACCGCGGATAGCTACCGTTCGCCAGGCGCTTCCGCGATGGCGCGCTCAATTGCGCTCGCCGACATTGACGGCGATCATGACCTCGATCTGTTGTGGGTGGAGCAATCGTCGAATGTACAAGTCATTCAGAATTCAGGGAGTGGCGAGCTCAATTGGTTCTCATGGGATTTCCACGAGACTGGTGCCGGAGCGCGCTATATCGCCATTTCGGATGTCGATCTCGATTCCGATCCGGATGTAATTGTTGCCAACGGAGGAGAATCAAGTATCAGCATCCTCGAAAACGACGGCGGCTTGTTCTTCAACTGGCCGCGCACCGACTATCCGGTTGGCGCGACACCGATCGCCGTCGGCACGGGTCTCTTCAACGCGGACGCCTATCCCGATATCGCCGTGGCGAACCTCGATGACGACAACATTTCGGTGCTGATCGGTGCCGGCGATGGGACGTTTGGATCGGCGGTCAACTACTTCGCTGGAGGCGGACCGCAGGCCGTGGTGGTCGCGGACCTGACCGGTGATGACATCATGGATCTGGCCGTGCCATGTTACTCGGACAACTACGCTTCCATTCTCACCGGCATCGGCGACGGCACATTCTTCCCGTTTGGGTCTGTGCCCGCCAGCCTCAATCCAAAGTTCGCCGCGGCCGGAGATTTTGACCAGGACCTCGACATGGATCTCGCCATCGCCAGCGAGTCGGGAGGCGGCATTCTGGTCTGCCGCAACAACGGTCTGGGGGGCTTTGCCGACTCCGCGTATTACACAGCCGACTCGGGACTGATCGGGATCATCGCCGAAGATCTGACCGGCGATGGGATTCTTGACCTGGCCGCGACCAGTTTCAGCGCCAGCGTGCTGAACATCCTCGTCGGCGCCGGCGATGGAACGTTCAGTGCGGCGCCGACATTCAGCGTGGGATACGATACCCGCACCCTCTGCGCGGGCGATCTTGATGATGATGGCGATCTGGACATCGCGACCGCCAGTTGGACGAACAGCGCCCTGCACATAGTTCGGAATTGCGGGTATGCATCCGAGAAGAGCGTAACCAACCTGAATGACTGGGGCCCGGGCTCGCTGCGTCAGGCGATTAATGCCGCGAATTCAAGTCCCGGCTACACGGCAGTCTACATCGAAGCCGGCGGCATCCTGACTCCGTTGGCTCCCCTTCCCTCGCTGGAGGATGACTCGACAGAGATCTACCCGGTCGATATCGCCAAGCACAGACTCGAAGTTCCTGCTCTGGTGCTCGACGGCTCGCTTCTGAGTTCGGGACACGGCCTCGAGATTGCATCATCATTCAATTCCGTCTCCGGCATCGAATTCCGCAACTTCCCGGAAAACGGTATCGCCATCACCGGCGCGACCTCCGGACACAACGCGATCACCGGCTGCCGATTCCACAATAACGGCGGTCTCGCCATCGATCTCGGCGATGACGGCGTGACACCGAACGATCCCGGCGATACCGACGCCGGCCCGAACACGCTCGTCAATTATCCGACCATCGACACCGTGTTCTACCTCGGGGCCGATACATTTTACGTCGCGGGTCAAACGTCACCGGACGCGCTGGTCGAGATTCATTTGGCGGAGCAATACCTCGGCGCCGATACGATTGCCGACCCCAGCGGCCACGGCGAGGGATGGCGGATTCTCGATGCGGCCAACGCCGACGGCGCCGGTCGCTTCGTTTTCGAACGCCTCGGGGCGCGGCGCTGGTGCAAGATCAGCGCGGTCGCGACCGATGCCGACAACAACACGTCCGAGTTCTCGCCGAACCGCGAACTCATTCCCGATTCGCTCATCTTCACGACCTACTCGCCGGTCACCATGGTCGTGATCGAACCCGACTTGTCGGACTCCATCGGCCCGGGGTTCAACACAATCGGTCCGACCGCCTCCTACGATTCAACTTCAGATTGGGGCATCGGTCCCAGTGGACAAGCCGGCGAGTCCGATGACCGTGTCGTCATCACCAACGTGCAAGGCGGGGATTACATCATCAAGGTCCGTCCCAATGCCGGCGCGTCCGGTGATGGGTACTTCTTTGGAATCCGCGTCGACGGCACCAATGAGGTTTACGCGAGCATTGCGGGCTATCTCTCGCCGGTGCCGGTGGAAAATCCGTTGCCGGCAGAGGGAACCGAAGCGTCTTTCGAATTCCCGCTGGAAGGCGCGCCGCGCGGCGATCTGGACGGAAACAAACTCCTCGACGCTGTTGACCTCGCCCTCCTGATCGACATTGTCTTTTTCGGCGCCGGTCAGCCGGACCCGCCGGAACTGGGCGACATCAACTGCGACAGCTTTCCGGATGCGGTCGACTTGGCGATCTTGATCGACCACGTGTTTTTCGGCGGTGCGGAACCGTGCCGGTAGACACCATGCCGGTCGGGAGTGATGCGGATCGGGACTAACCGGCCGCCACCCACGGGCCGCAGAACGAGGAAATGGCGCGGGAGATGGACCGTCTCGGCATCACCACCCTGGCGCAATTCTACACCAGCGAACTGAAGTACCCGCCCGAGACCACGCTCGAATCCTCGTCACGCATCCGCGACCTGCTGACCCGGCAGGGATTCGATGAGCGCGTGCGTTAGTTCAGTGTCGCGCTGAAACGCACACCGAAACTGCTGCCGGTCCAGTTTTCATCCATGTTCTTTTCGGGCAGCGAATGGTAGCCGAATCCGCCGGCGACTCCGAGCCCCCAATTCCGGCCCACCCACCATTCCTTCCCGACCGTCAGGTCGATCACCATGCCATGATCCGTTTCCCCTTCACCGCCGTTGCCTTCGATCTGCATGATGCCCACGCCGACACTTCCCGAGACATAGATGTTGACCGGCATGAAATAGTAAGTCATCCCGGCGCCGATGGCGCTCAGTGTCAGGTCGGCGGGAACCTCGAAGCTGACTCCGACCACCTCGAGGTCCGGCTCCGAGATTGCCCAGCCGAACAGGGTGCCGTGCAGGGCCAGGTTCGGCGCCACAATTCCGCCAAAGGCGAAGTTGATGTCGCCGGAGGTCCCGGAGAGTTCCACATTCTGATGGTCCATGTCGAATTCGGTTTTTGCGCCGCCGCCGCCCGCTGAAAGGCGCATGAAAAAGCCGCTCTCATGATCGCGGTCGCCGGCCCGCGCGACATCCGATGTTGCGAGAACGCCAACCAAAGCCATGACAACTGCCGCGATCACTCCCACGCGATTTCGCATCTGCCGCCTCCTTCGCTTGGCTCACTATGTCCGTGTCGCCCACGGTGGTGAAGAGCACTTTCAAACTATCAGCGCAAAGCGTAGACTCGGCTTGCGGGCATGTCAAGCGGTGAAAACTCCCGGCTGTCATAACTGACGGTGGACAGGAATCGTCGGGTATTAGCGCCTCCCTGCTGACGCAACTGCGCCCGCCAAAACTCCGGCACTCGTGAGGTAAACACTTCCCCGAAACGAGACATATTTTGTATGTTTCGATTCGCAATGAACGTGCCGCCAACGGAAGGGGAGATGAAGACCAAGAAACTGGAAATCCGGCGCGAATCGCTCGCCTCGCCGCTCGCGCAGGAGTTGATTGCCGAACTGAACGCCGAACTCAGCGCCATGTACCCCGAGGCGGGCGCCACACACTTCCGTCTCGACCCGGAGGAGACCGCCGAAGGACGCGGCGCGTTTCTGGTGGCCTACAATAATGGTATCCCGATAGCCTGCGGCGCCATCCGGCGGATTGATCCAACCACCGTCGAAATCAAGCGCATGTATGTCCGGCAAAGTGCACGGGGTACCGGCGCGGGGCGCGCCATCCTCGAAGCCCTGTTCGCGCAGGCGCGTGATCTGAATGTCGAACGGGTCGTCCTGGAGACCGGTGTGCGCCAAATCGCCGCCATCGGGCTTTACGAGTCCTATGGGTTCACGCATATCCCGCTTTACGGCGAATACCTCGGCTCGCCCCTGTCCATCTGCATGGAAAAACGCCTTTAGCCTCCCTTGCCGCCACATTCCATCGGACGTGTCCGATTCGCCCAGAGAGGGCAGAGGCGATGGGCGCCTACGGAATTGCCCTTGACACCATCGTCGCATGTTCTGAGCTTACCGGACGACTTTTGACCTTATTGGTGTCCATTAACAGAATCAGAAGCGCAAACGACTTGTGGAAGTCACACCACTCAGTGGCAGGAGGTGCCATGCGTTCCTTCAAAGTTGTCGCTCTGCTCGGGTTGATTGTGTTCACCGCCGGTTGCTACCATGCGACCATCGACACGGGGTTGACACCCGGGACCCAGGTTATCCACAAGCCGTTCGCTTCCGCCTGGATCTATGGGCTAATTCCGCCGAAAAACGTTGAGACGATGGCCGAATGCCCGCATGGGGTCGCGAAGGTCGAAACCCAGTTGTCATTCGTCAACCAGTTGGTCGGATTCGTGACACTGGGCATCTATACCCCGATGGAAATCAAGGTCACCTGCGCCATGTCCGGCACATCGGAGGCCCTCCCGCCTGTCATTGACCTGACGGTTAGCCCGGATGCGACCACGGAAGAACTTCGGCACGTCTTCCAGACGGCCGCCGATCGGGCAGTGGCTTCGGGTCAGCCAGTCTACGTCTCGTACTGACGCTCGTATCGAATCTCGTCTAAAGGGCCAACGGGTGGTCCGGGTCAACCCCGGACCACTCAATGGTGGTTGAGTGACCATGGTCATCCCCGCGAACGTCACAGCCACGCGGGAATCAGGCGTCTTCAGCTCACTCAAGTATCCGATTCCCCGCGGCTGCCCGCCGGGTTAATTTCTCACGGCACCAACAGGGGGCTGGCGATGGACAGTCGACGCGGTGAAAGACTTGGCTGGACAATCGGGTGGTTGGGTGGATTCCTCTGGGTCGCAATCCTGGCGGTCATGCTGGCCTTGCAGTCGCGCTGGGCGGCGGCCGTCACCGGCTGCGCCATCGTCGTTGGTGCCGTCGCCGTGATCCTTCGGGCATCTCCTTGGCGGTGTCCGCGGACTCCGTATTGGAAGCTCATGCTTCCAGTCTATGCGCTCTTTTTCGGCGCCATTGGCTGGGCCGTTCTTGTTGCGGGTGATCTCCATGAACTGGGGATCGTCAACTGGTGGTCCCTCTTTCTGCTGTTGCCTTTGCTTCTTCCACTCTGGATCAATGGACGCCGCCGCTGGTCAGATGCCGAGAACCAATCATGAAGCCAAATGCCACCATCTTGAATGCCATCGGTAACACGTCGATCGTACAACTGCGCCGGGTTGTTCCGCCCGGCTGCGCGAGAATCTTTGCGAAACTGGAATGGGAAAACCCGACCGGCAGCATGAAGGACCGTGCCGCACAGGCGATGATTACCCGCGCCGAGGAAGACGGCCGTCTTAAGCCGGGCGATACGATCGTCGAATACACCGGCGGCAGCACCGGCATCTCGCTCACCCTGATCTGTGTCGCCAGGGGCTACCGGATTCACATCGTGACTTCCGACGCGTTCAGCAAAGAGAAGTTGAGCCACATGGAGGCCCTTGGCGCGGAATTGCAGTTGGTCCCCAGCGAAGGCGGCCTGACCACCAAGAAGCTGATCCTCGACATGATCGAAGCCGCGAAGGAGTACAGCAAGCGCCCGCACACCTACCGCACGGATCAACTCAGCAACACCGACAGCATCACCGGTTACTACTCGCTGGGCGAGGAAATCTGGGCTCAGACCAACGGGAAGGTGGACGCGTTCATCCAGTCGGTCGGCACGGCGGCGTCGCTGCGCGGCACTGCTATGATCTTGAAGCGTCACAATTCCCAGATCAGAATCGTGGCGGTCGAGCCCGCCGAGTCGCCCGTGCTCTCAGGCGGCCAGCCCGGCCCGCACAAGATCGAAGGAGTCGGGATCGGCTACACCCCGCCATTGTGGGACCCGGGCATCGTGGACGAGATCATCCCGATCCGCACCGACGATGCCAAGGCGATGGCGCGCCGTCTCGCGAGAGAGGAGGGTCTCTTCGCCGGCACCTCCTCCGGCGCCAATGTCCTTGCCGCAATTCAGATCGGGGGGAGGCTCGGCCCGGATGCCACCATTGCAACTTTGATGGTCGACTCCGGTTTGAAGTACCTGAGCACGGATGTGTTTAGAACGTAGCAGCCCGCTCGATCGTCCGCGGGAATTGCTCTCTTGTGTCCCGGGCGACGGCACCCCCGGTCCCTTCTACGAGAAAATGGGATTCACCTACACCGGCACAGAGGAAGGGGGAGAACTGGTCATGCGGCGCCCGCTGTAAAGGCGGTTGGCCCGGACCTCCAGACCTGTTGGAAAGGCTCGTTGACCGGGAGTTCACC
>JBFMFQ010000144.1:0-9482 GCA_040752075.1 Candidatus Zixiibacteriota bacterium
GAACCATCTGGGAAAACGCGCAATACTCCGCGCACTACGCCAGCCCGGCCATGCCGCGACTCGATGGCACCGGCCGGGGATCGTGCCTGAATTGTCACGATCCGCACAACGGCGCGACACCGTACGACCAGCTCAAATTCCAATACGGTCCCATCGCGGGATCGGGAAGCAACGCCGCGCCGCCCGAGTACGCGATGTGTCTCGGGTGTCATGGTCCGAACGGCCCGAGCGGCATGTCGCCCGAGTCGCGGCGCATAGCGGACTTCTATTCTGCGACGAGTCTGGGCTCGGAACGGGCTGGTCACGCTATTGGGTCGACAAGGGGTGCGGTCAAGAAGGGGGATCGTCTGCCTTGCTATGACTGCCACAATCCGCACGGTTCAATCGGCAACGATGGCCAGAGCCCGAACGCCTTTCTTATCTCCGACCAGCGTCCCGGCTGGTATGGATTAACCGACATTCGCAACGACTCCGTCCAGGTGCGCCGCTTTTGCACCGGCTGTCACGCCTATGCCGATCAACCGGGCTCGGGCGGTCCGGTCGAGGGTGTCATCCCCGAGCGTTTACCGAATGAATACCCGCACAGGTCGTACGAGACCCGGCATTGCTACGACTGTCATGGCCGCGATTACTCCAGCCCGAATGGATTCAATGTGCATAACCCCTCTGGTGGCGAGGACGAAGGGGGCATGTGACACGATCTCCCGGCACCCCATACGACTTTCGATCGTCGGGACTGTGGTTTTCCTGGCTGTCTCCCTTTCGCGGGCGAACACGGTGACCGCGCAGCAAGTGAGCGGATCGGTGCGGTTGGACTACCAAAGCGCGGAGTCCGCGACGCCCGGCGCCGAACGGAATGCCACGCTCACCGAGCACTACTACCTTCGGGCCATAGACCGGTTGTTTGTGAAGAACCTGCTGATCTTCAACGGCAACTTTGCCTACCGGGCGGGAAACAAGACCGGCCAGCCGGTGGACTTCCGGCCACGCTACGATCTCCAGATGTCCAGTACCGGTTACGGAGCGGGTGTCACCTATGAACCGTACACGCTTCGGCGCGGGGTGACAGCGGCGTCTGAAACGGTGCGCCGCTGGCGCGCCAACGCCTACACCCAGCCGATCGGCTGGCCGCGCGTGAGCTACGACGGGCTGAGGACGCGTCAGACAAGCGAGTCGGGAAACCGCTCACGGGAAGACTGGAACTCGTACGCATTCAACTGGCAGCCGGGGCGGCAGGTGCTGAGCTCCTCGTACTCACGCCAGTTGCGCTCGTCCAGCGATTCGCTCGGTGAAACGCTGGAGACTTACCGGGCGCTGGCGGCGACGGACATACCGCTTCCCGGGCAGGGACGCCTGTCGTTGTCGTACAATTATGATCGCACCTGGCGCCAGCGCCTGGCGGCAACCGGCGCGCTTGACCAGCACGTGCCATCTGCGAGTTTTTCGGCCCAGCCGGCCCATTGGATCAACTGGGTTGCGCAGTACACCGGGCGGTACATCGTTCAGCGCGACTACAACGACCCGGACGCCCGCCACTTCAACGATCAATTGGCGACCGGCTCGCTGAACATCACGCCGGTGCGCCGCTGGGTCTTGGGCGTAATGCGATATTACGAGGAGACGGATCCCCGCGCCGAGCAGGATACCCGCCGCACCGATTACTGGCAGGTGAGGGCGTCAACCGAACAGCCGTTTTTCCGGCAGATCCGCGGGCAATTCACCGTGTACCGGATTGTCTACGCCGATTCCTCAGAGGGACGGGAGTTTTCTGACGCGTATTTTGCCTCCTTCCGGGGGCGGCCGCACCGGCATGCCGAACTGACGACGGAAGTCGGGTTGTCCGATCGTCACGGACTCCAGGCGCGGCGTTACGCGGGGAACCTCAACAGCCACCTGCGGTTGTTTCCGACCCGGGGATCGCAGATGCAGGTGGGTTACAACACCATCGCTGAGGCCGACGAGCTGAATGACTTTGATCTCAGCGAGGAAAGCATTATTGCCAACCTTCAGTACTACCCTGAGAGCTGGCTCAGTGTCTCCGGCGGAACGACGCTCCGCCGGAACCGACTGCAAAACAGCGACTGGCGGCAGACCTGGACCGCCAACGGAACGTACCGCTGGCGATCAAGCGGAAACCTGAGCCTCTACTACGAAAGCCGGGAGGCACAGCAAGTGTCGGTAGCGTCCGGCGCCGCCGAGACGCCCGCGCAGGAGTCATGGCAATTCACGTCGGATTGGTGGGTCGGTCCGACGACCACGGTGAAAGTGTTCTACACGCTGCGCCAGGGGGGGGTGGACGCCTCCCGGGATCTTTGGGGGCTCGGCATAACGACGCAATTTTAGAAATCTCCATGAGGTGCAAGATGTCATTTCTCCGATTCACCTTCGTCCTTCTGGTTAGTGTGATCGCCGTTTCCTGCTCCGGGGCGCGCTCGTATCTGAACCCCGACGCGGACCTGGGGTATTACCGGCGAATCGGCGTCGCGACCTTTCAATCGCTGAGCGATGATCCGCGTGCCGGCCAGAAGTTGCAGCGGATCCTGGTCACGGAACTCCTTAAGCGTGGCGATCTGGAAGTCGTGCAGCAGGGCCAGGTGGAGAAGGTGGAGACGGACGTCCGAACGAAGCAGAATCTGCCCCTGCCCGCGCCGCTGGACTCGACCAGCCTCAAGATGATCGGCGATCAGGCCGGCGTGCAGGGAATCCTCGTCGGAACCGTGCGCGAATTCCGCATGGAGCGGGTCGGGCAGGAGGAGTTCCCCCTCGTGGCCTTCTCCCTCCAATTGATCGATGCTCCCACGGGACGCATTGTCTGGGATGTGTCGATTGGCGAACGCGGCGGGCCCAAATTCCCGGTGTTTTCCTTTGGAGAAACCCACACGCTGACCGAATTGGCGACCAAGCTCTGCCGCCGCGCCCTGGGGACTTTGAGATGAAACAGATTGCGCTTCTGCTGGCGATAGTCTTACTCACGGCGCCGCGCGCGCGGGCGCTTGAGCTGACCTGCCCGGACTCGGTTACCGTGGCCTGCCGGCGGACCGGGCAGACCGATATCACCGGGCGACCGGTGACGCAAAGCGACTGCGGCGGTGTCACGCTTGAGTATCGCGACTCGGTCGTGACCGGGCAGACGCTTCTGCTCCGCACCTGGACGGCGTCTGACTCCTGTGGGGCGTCGCAATCCTGCACGCAGCGGATCTATTTCACGCAGGGTCATCCGCGCGTGGCCGTGCTGCCGTTTGAGAATCTCGCCTCCGCCGAAGACGGAGTGCGTGTCCTCGCCCGGCTTCTGGAGGAGGCGATCTCCCGTGCGCCGGCGCTCGAGTTGATCGGCGCCGGGCGAGTCGAGGAAGCGCTCCTTCGCGGTCGAATCCGGCAGCCGTATGTGATGGACGACGAACAGCGCGCCAAGCTCACCGCCGCCTTGGACGCGGAGTACTTTGTCATCGGATCGCTTCTGAACTACAGCACCTACAATGACCAGTACGCCGGCCCGATTCCCATGATCGCCTGCACCCTGCAACTGCAGCGGGCAGGGAATGGTGAGGTCATCTGGTCGGAGTCCATACACGCCGTGGGCAGTGACGGGGAGTGGCTGTTCGGATTGGGCGTTGAACATGACATCACCCGTCTGGCCTCCGGAATCGCGGGCCGGAGCGTTGAGAAATTCACCGAACGCATCCTTGATGACCCCTGTTTTCCGGCCGGTCAATAGGGTCGTGTGCCAAACGACCGCGGGTCACGGAATTTTCGCCAAACACCCGAGTTTTTCTGTCAATTGAGCATATCTGCAACTGTCAAAACACCCCGCGCCAAGAGATAAAATTCACAAAATCAGTTGACGTATCACCGAGATGTCATAGATTGTTTGCGTCGGTCGCCACGGTGTTGGCGGCGGAGGGTGTTGCATCTCAAACCGTACTACAACGACCTGCTTCGATACGCAACATGCCACGGCTGACTGATCAGATTCGCTACACCCCAGGTTGTGAAACTCATCACAAGTATACGCAAATCAGTTCTATTTTTGTCTTGTTTCTCGCGCTCGTTTTGGGCCCGCTTTCGGCTCATGGCGAATCATCACCCTGGGAAGTCACCGCGATTCTGACGGAGTCGGTGAGCGGGCAACGCTACCGCTCCATCATCGAATTGGCCGAAGATCGGTTTGCCCGCGAGCTATACATCCTGGACAACGGACGCCGGATGATCGACGTGATCGACTCGACCGGCCTGCCGCGGTTCTCCTTCGTGCACTGGGTGAATGATCCGGCGACCGGCAAGCGCGGGCCGGGCGAACCGCATGCCCTGGCGGTGTCCCCCGAAGGGGAGATCTTCATCACCGATTTCTATTCGCGCACGGTCGACGTGCTGAACATCCGCGGCGAACGCGTCGGTGAGATCGATGTGCTGGGCATGATTGGGTGGGATGAACCCTCGCTGCGCCCCGAAAAACTTGCGCTGGATGATGCGGGACGCCTGTATGTCAGCATCACCGGATCGCGCACCGGCGTGGTGCGTTGCGCGACCGATGGGTCCGCGTGCGAATTGCTGGTCAATGCCGGCATCGAGGGTGTCGATGCGATCACCGGAATGAGCGTGGCCCCGGACGGCCGGTTTGCGATTCTCGATTACCGCGGTGAGCCGGCGGTCCGTGTCTACGACGAGCGGGGACGGTCGATCGTCGCCTTCGGCGGGCACGACATCGCGCAGGGCGATCTTTCCTATCCGACCGACTTTTTGTTTGCGGAAGACGGCAGTTACTGGGTGGCCGACGCGCTTCGCCATGCGGTGAAGCATTACGATGCCCACGGTGAATTCCTCGAGTTCATCGGCGGCTATGGCGGCGGGATCGGCAGCGTCCGCTTCCCGACCGCGATCGCGGGAGACGGCGTCGGACGGCTGATTGTTTCCGAGCGAGTTGGCGGACGCATCCAGGAGTATGTGCTTCCCGGCGCCGTGTACGCGACACGCGCGGGCGGGTCCGCCAAAATCAGCGCGGTGTCGGCCGCGCCGGAATCCAACGAGAGTAAGTGAGATGTGTTCTATGAGCGGTAAACCAATCAACCTAAGGAGGCTTCAGATGAAGCGCACCTTGATCCTCATGGTTGCCCTGGTACTCATCGTCCCTGTAGCCGCGATGGCTGGTGACTACCACAAAGGGGTAACCCTGAACTGTTCCGAATGCCATGTGATGCACGGCGCACAGTCGCATGGCTACAACGCCAATGGCGGCGGCTTTTATACCGCGGTTGGCGGAGCTGCACCGCATGAATACCTGCTGCGCAACGAAATCAACGAGCTGTGCCTGACTTGCCATGACAACCAGAGCTTCGCTCCCGACGTTCTGGAGGCCAATGGCGGGACAGCGGGTACCGAAGGCCGTATTGCCGGCGCCCTGAACATGAATAACTTCCCGCCATACTTCGACGCCACCGGCCATACGCTGGGCTCGATGGACGTCGCCCCGGGCGGCACCTGGAGCAACACCGCCCATGGACTGACCTGCGTGGATTGCCACAATCCGCACGGTCGCACGACTGCCACGAACACCAATCCCTACCGCAATCTGGGTAATGAGGCCGCTGGGTCGTACGCGGCCCCGGTGACCTACGCGATCGGGACGAATGATCTGGGGAAAGACGTGTTCGAGCGCACGGCCAGCGGTTCGGATCACTATGATCTGACCAACGTGGATTACAACGAGCCTGTGGCAACGGCGTCGGCGATGGGGACCTTCTGCAAGAGCTGCCACACCGACTACCACGGTTCCTCCAGCGATGCCAATATGCGTGACCAGTTGGGCGCCGCCGGCGAACTCTGGCTGCGTCACCCGACGGCCGATGCGAACATCGGCGGCGTGGGCGGCGGGCACTCCCGTCTGACCCAGTTCGCCAACCGTCTGTATCGCCCGAAGGTCATGAGCCCGACCGGTGACTGGGGAACGCAGGGTGTCGCGTTTGCCAGCACGCCGACCGATCTGACCCCGTCGTGTTTCTCCTGCCATTCTTCTCATGGCAACACGAACGGATTCGGGATCAAGTACATCACGGGCAATAACCCGATCGGCGAGAATGGTGACGGCGGGACGTACAGAGAGACCTGCCGCGCTTGCCACGGCCAAGGCTCGTAAGGCGCGTTACCGTCCCATAGTCCGGGACGATGCATTGGGGGGGCGTCGCAAAGCGGCGTCCCCCTCGTTTTGGTCAAGCTCAATCACCGAACATCACATGAGGGTGGTACAGGTGGAAAACGCACACAGTGAGACCGGCCGCATATCAATCCGAGTCCTCGTTCACGTCGTGACAATCGCCGGGATTCTGTTTCTGAACATTTCGGCCGGCCACGCGAGAGGCGGGGGCATGGGCGCCATTCATCTTCGCCAAGGTTCGCCGGCCAGTGCGCCGCGTTCGGCATCGGCGATGGCGGGATCCACATACCACAATGGCAGCACGCTGCGCTGCGCCGACTGCCACATCATGCACCAGTCCAAACAGCACCAGCTGGAAGACGACCCGAGCCCTGATCCGTTCGGGGGGTACCCGCAATCCTACAGCGGCGGCGGCGGTCTTCTAAAGGCCCCTGATCCGGTTGCCCTCTGCCTCACATGCCACGATGGTCAAATCGGCATTCCGGATGTGATGGGCGCCGATGCAAACGCCCTGACCGAACGTTCGGCGGGCTTCTTTGCGGAGGTCGGCGAGCGCAATCCGCGGGGGCACTCGCTCGACTATGGGCTTAAGACCGCTGACTTCGAGCTTTGCATGCGGTGTCACTTCGCGGGGGAGTTTGCCACGGCCTCGGTGACCTGCATTGACTGCCACAACCCGCACGGCAACGGCCGTCCGAGGAACCTGCAGTGGGCATCGTACCCCGGCGGTGAGCCGCAGTTTGGCCTTCTCGAAGCCGGCGCGACAGGTATGGCACGGTACGAGGACGCCAACATCGCCTTCGGCACGGACAACTCGGACATGTTGCGCGAAGTCACCAACATGTGCATCGACTGCCATCATGTCTTCTCCGGCGATTCGTACATTGATCCGGATGGCAACGGCTGGCACAACCGCCACCCGAGTTACGAGAGCGAACGGCTCTCGACCAACAACATCGCGCAGGGCGGCCTTCCGCGCGGGACGACCGACCCGGCACACTGGGAGTCGGGCAGCGGAGCGGGCTTCGGGACCACCGCCCGGTTGCGGTGGGTCACCTCCGACGCCACCAGTTACGCGGATGCGATGGTCATCGACGCCGGTCGAAACGGAGTCTTTTGCCTGAGCTGCCACAAAGCGCATGGCAATGACCACTCCTTCGCGTTGCGATGGGATCCGGCAGCGGGTGTCGCCGGCGCCGGTTGCGACCAGTGCCACCACAAGACCGAATTGTGACCATTTCCAGTGCCCCTCTCACCCGCACCAGGTGACGCGGTTGGGCCCGTGTCAAAATGTGAGATAATCAGTCGGATTTGACCTCAACCCGCTCTTGCCCAGCGTAGATTGGTGGCAGGCGGGAGGAGGAACACGCTATGATCTACGACGGGACATTATGGCTGGGTGGCATCGCGCTGATCGGCGCAATCGCGGCATATGTGAGGGCCCGTGATCAGCGCGGCATGAACCGCGCCCGGCAGTTTGTCTATGCCCACCTGGGATTCCTCACCCTGGCCATGGGGGCGCTGCTCTACCTCTTTCTGAGCGGGCAGTACCAGTACGCGTACGTGGCGCAGCACTCCTCCCGGTCACTCGAGTTGTTCTACAAGATCTCCGCGCTCTGGGCGGGGCAGGAGGGCACGTTTCTTCTGTGGGGCTGGATCACGGCCATCCTCGCGGTCCTCGTGAGCATGCGTCGCGGCGAGCTTCAGCGCTGGGCGATGACCTACCTGCTTGGGACTCAGATTTTCCTCATGGTCCTGCTTTATGTCCGCTCGCCATTCGCGCCGGTGCCGGGGGCCGTGCCGGCGGACGGCAACGGTCTCAATATTCTTCTCAAAGATCCGTGGATGGTGATTCATCCGCCGATCGTGTTCATCGGGTATGCCGCGTTTGCCATTCCCTTTGCTTACGTGCTCGCCGCCCTCACCCAGCGCTCCTACAAGTCCCTGGTCACCGCGATTTTCCCATACGCCGCATTTGCCACGGTCACTCTGGGCGTGGGCATCTTCATCGGCGGCTACTGGGCATACAAGGTCCTCGGATGGGGCGGGTACTGGGGCTGGGACCCGGTTGAGAACGCATCCCTGATACCCTGGCTGACCGGGATGGCCCTGTTGCATGCTCTCTTGCTTTATCGAGGAAGGGGCTATCTGCCCAAGACCTCGATGTGGCTGGCCTGCGCCTCCTACATCTTAGTTGTGTACGGCACTTTTCTCACCCGTTCCGGCGTGCTGTCCGATTTCTCCGTCCACTCGTTCGCCGATGAGGGAATCAACGCCTACTTGAGCGGGTACCTGTTCATCGCGGCCCATGCTTCGTTCATCCTGCTTCTGACCCGCGGCCGCAAGGTGAACGGTCCGCCGATTCCGAAGGCGGTCAACTCACGCGAGTTCGGGCTCGCCGCCGGAATCATTCTCTTCTGCATGGTGGCGGCGTTCGTGCTCATCGGCACGTCATTCCCGATTCTCACCGGGCTGACCGGGCAGGCAACGTCGGTCAGCATCAGCTACTACAATCAGGTGTCTTTGCCCATCGGGCTTTTGATCGCGCTGATTCTCGGATTTTCTCCCTTCCTCATCATGGAGAGGACGAACTGGAATGAGCTACTCAGATCGGCGATTATCTCGCTGGTTGGTTCAGCCGTCCTGACACTCGTGGCGGTCCTGCTGTGGCCGCTCGAACTGGTCCACTCGATTTTCGTCTTCGTGGCGTTGATGGCGCTGTTCTCCAATGCACTGGCGATCATCCGGTTTTCCCACGGGCGCTTCCTGGCGATGGCCGGTCACCTGACGCATCTGGGCTTCGCGCTGATGCTCATCGGCGTCATCGCGTCCTCCGCGTACTCGGGCGACAAGCGTTTCGCGCTGCGGACCGGAGAGTCGGATGAAGCGTACGGTGAGGAAGTGGTCTTCGCCGGGTCCACCGAGGGCGCCGGGCCGGACGAGCGCTACCTTGAGCTGTTGCTGGTCCGGGGAACCGACACCACGCAAGCCCGCGCCAAGTCCCAGGTGTCGAATTACACCGGTCAGGTCATGCTGACCCCCTACATCGACAAGGGCCTCCTCTATGATGTCTACATCGCACCCCTTGAGTTCCGTCCGTCAGAGGTTCACCGTCATGCCCTGACTTTGGTGAAGGGCGAGGCTTACGAGTACAATGGCTGGAACCTGACGTTTGTGCAGTTTGACATGTCGCAACACAGCGGCGCGCAATCGATGCGTGTCGGCGCGGTGGTCCAGTTGGAGCGCGACGGGCACGTGGTCGAGATCGTTCCCGCCATGGAGTCGAGCCCCGAGGGGCGGATGTCGAACCCGGTTCCCGTGCCGGGATCCCAGT
>JBFMFQ010000145.1:0-9330 GCA_040752075.1 Candidatus Zixiibacteriota bacterium
GGGTTGGGATAGACGCTCACGCGCAGGCCCGAGTCGGCGACGATGTCCGGGGTGTAGATGAAGTGCGCGTACTCGGAGTTGTTGGATTGCGACGATTCGAGCGGGTCGAAGTCGCGCAGGTAGTCGCGCTGGTCGAAGGCGGTGATCGATACATACAGGGGGATCGCCGGGTTCAGGTTGGTCAGACGGGCTTCGTAGATGCCGTAGGTGATCACTTCGTCGTTGACGACCGTGTCCCTCTCCCCTACACGCTGGATGGCGTTGATCTCGGGATAGCCCGCTTCTTCGTACTCGTTGCCCCGGTTGTATGCCTGCGCCTGCCAGACCGTGAGGCGTTCGCGGGTTTCGATCTTGATGATCTCGCCGGCGACATTGCGGGTGGTGTCGGTCACGATGTCGCGGTAGGCATACGCCGGGTCTTTGACAAGGTAATCATACACGTTGAAGTCGGGATCGTCCATCAGGCCGGGCCAGTCTTCGGGGGGATACGGGTGCGAGATGGTTTTCCAGGTGCGGCCGACCTCGACATACTCCAGTCGTTCGTAGTCTTCGATGTCCCAGGAACTCACCATCGAGTACTGGTCGTCCTGATCGAACTTGCCGAGGTAGAGGCGGTATCCCTCGAAGTCGCGGCGCAGCGAGAAGGCATCGATGGTGGTCTCGGAGTACTCGCCGGTCCAGCGCAGGGGGACTTCGCCTTGAAATGTGCTCATCTCGAAGGGTGGGGGCGGCGGGGCCGATGGTCCTTTCCAATCGGGGATGCCGTCGCCTTTGTAGTAGACCGAATCGCAGTTGCCTTCGCCATCGCAGTTGACGAGGAAGGCGCGGCCCCGGTCGCCGTCGCCGTCGGTGTCCACGCCCGGATTGTCGAACCACCAGTCGGCCCAGCGGGCGGTCTTGATGAGATCCGAGAAGTCGAGGTTCTGGACATACTTGTGCGGGTCGTAGGGGTCGAAATTCATCGCGAAGTTGGCCGGGTCGCGGTGGAAGTTGTCGGCGGCAATAATCGCGACGGTGAAGGGGATCGAGTCACCGGGCATGAGGACGGGGACGGGGCCGTGGGAGATCGTGAACATTGCCTGTGATTGCGTGATGACTCGGCGCGCGAGGTCCTGGTCACGGATGGGCGCCCGCCAGCCATCTCCGGAGAAGTCGAGAGCTGAGTAAACCTGATCATAGTCTACTTCGCCGTTTCTCAGCTCGTGGTACCGGCCTCGGTCGCCCCACGGAATGGCGTATCCCGGATCGTATTCGACGCGGTCGCGGGTCATTCGCGGGCCCCACGAGACATAGTTATTATTGTTGTAGAGAGCTGTCCACCAATTGAACGTCATCCCCGGGGCAGGTGCGCGCAGGACCCGGCATCCAAGCACGCCCGTTATGCTGAAGGAATTGAACGAACGTCCCATCAAGGGCGCGCCATCGGCGCTGGCCACCCATGCCGTGTTGAGCGTGTCCTCATCGTTTGCCAGTGGATATGCGGCCGTCTGGACAATCCCGCAGATGTGGCCGATGCTGGATTGGCGCGTTGACCATGCGGCAGGGTCGCTCTCGTCCAAGACGTAGGGATTGATCGAGAAACCCACATACAGGTCGTCGATCGGCCGTGTCCCGGCATTGAGTATCCAAAAGTCCAGAATGAGGAAGCGGTTTGCGAAACCGGAGGACCAAGCCATTGACTCCTGCCGGACATCTACAAGCAGCGGAACATGTAGTCTCCTGTCAAGATCGTCCGGTTGATAGAGGCTGGAATAAACGAAGGAATCAGAGTACATTGCCGTGAACTGCTGTTCGGCAATGGACCATTCCTGGAAACGAGGCGAACTCCGCCGGTTGGATGACTCGACGAGTGGAATAGTCGAGTAGAATTCCTGCCAACCATAAGCCATGCCATAGCCGGATGTGCTGACAAGCGTATCGCCGGCGGCCACACCGCCTACGAGCAGGCCTGCCTCCCACAAGTAGTCCGACTGGCTCCCGGCGGGGAATTCAAACGACGGCGCATAGTTGATTCCGAGGCGCTGTTTGTCACTACGGGGCGGGAATGATGTGCGGTAGGATTCATCGGGGCCCCGACCCGAGCCGACCCGGCCGAAGTTGGAGAGCGTCGTCCAAAAGACCCCGGCCGACATGATGCGGAAGTCGTACAACGACAGTGCCTGGCCCAGGGCCGGGACGGAACACCAGCCGAGAACTGCGCTCATGAAACCGGCAAGGCAGGTGAGCCGTCGAGGCAGCGAACGCGCGATTCGGCGAGCACCCGTTTGAAATCCCAGGGTACCACGCAAAGGCAGAACGTGGACGTGAGAACTAAGTCCGAATGACTGGCCTGCTACGACCATGGGCCATGACCTCGTCCGGGTACACTGCGGGAGTCGAGCGACGCTGCTTCCAGGCTTATACCAATCTACCTCCGAGTTGGGGGGGGGCAAGGTCCGGAGGGCCGAACGGCGGAGAAGATTGTCAAAATGTGAGGGCGGGGGATGTTCGGTGGTACCCAAAGAGCAACAGCATATCCCTCACCCCGGCATAAAGCCGCCGGGGTTCGGGATGACGCATGCTCTGGATTCGCACCGTAGGGCGGATGCCCTCGGTAAGGCTGACACCGCATGGAAAGCGGCACCGTCCGATCAACGCCCGGAGGCATCGCCGGAAGGGCATCCGCCGTTTTGTGCAGCGCCGACTGTTTCGCGCTGCCACCGCCCCCTCACCCCGGCCCTCTCCCCCAAGCGACACAAAGCCGTCGCTTGAGGGAGAGGGGTGTGGTGATCGGTTTTGCTCAGTGTCCATCCTCGCAAACAGCATATCCCTCACCCCGGCATAAAGCCGCCGGGGTTCGGGATGACATATAGCGTGGTCGGCGTCATGTGCGCGGCGTAGGGGCGATCACAAGGATCGCCCCTACTAGCGCCTGCTCATTCATATTAGGGGCGAAGATTGGCTTCGCCCCGGCTTGTTTGGATAGTCAATACGTACGGCGGCGGCGGTAGAAGAGGCCGACTGCGAGGCCGAAGACGAAGCCGCCGACATGGGCCATGTAGGCGACGCCGCCGCCGGATTGCTGGCCGATTGACGGGAGGGCGAAGAGGAGTTGCATGACAAACCAGATTCCCAGAACGAAAACGGCGGGAATCCAGATCATGCGGATGAACCAGCCGAAAAAGATGAGGGTCAGGATGCGGGCCTTCGGCCACTGCGTAACATAGAGGCCGAGCACGCCGGAGACTGCGCCGGATGCGCCGACGAGCGGAATCTGGGTGGCGGGGCCGCTGGCGACGAAGAGGAGTGTGGCGATAACCCCGGCGGCTAGGTAAAAGATCAGAAACGGGACCGGGCGCATGATGTCTTCGACGTTATTACCGAATATCCATAGGTACAGCATGTTGCCGCCCAGGTGCATAAAGCCGCCGTGGAGAAACATGCTGGTGAACATCGAGCCGAGCGCGGGGAACGCGGCCTCGGGTGTCAGCTCGACGCCGTGGGTCAGCTCGTAGGGGACGAACCCGAATTTCCAGACGACCATCTCCCCCGCCGGGCCTTGCGACAACTGGTACAGGAAGGCGAGGACGTTGGCGACGATCAGCGCGATGGTGAGAATGGGCGCGTGATCGGTCGGGTTGTCGTCTTTGAGGGGAAACATGGGGTGGCTGGCTCCGTCGGCGCGGCCCTGACTGGTTCAACCGACAATGGTTATGATACGCAGAAACGTCGCTTCGTTGCCCACCCGATCGCGGACTTTGATTTCGACTTCGTGTTTGCCCTTGGACAATGCGGCCCTGGGTCGTGCTTTCGCCTGACGGGTGTCCGGATCGTATTCGACCGGGACCCAGGCGCCATCAATGGTCATCTGCACATCCGCATCGGAGCCGATGCCGGACAGGTTGTCGAACATCTCAAAGCGGATCGTGGGGCGCTTGTTGCGTGTCGATTCGCCGCGTCCGGGGGTGACATGGCGGATCACCGGCGGGTCGTGGTCGGCCAGGAGGGCGAATTCGCCGGGCCAGTCGATCTTGCCGCCGATCATCGGGCCGGGTTGAAGGTCGTTGCCGACAAAATCCCAGCGTCCCGGACCGCGCCGGCGGTAGAGGGCGATGCGGGAAGCATCCGCGGTACCATCGTGGCGTATCGCGAATGTTGCCGCGCGTGCCAGGGGGACGGCTTCGGGGGAGAGTTCGTAAAGGGAGGAAACTGCACCTCCGACCGGGTCCCGGTGCGATAACTCAAAAAACGATGAATGGTAGAGGTCCAACGCTCCGAAACGGGCGACGGCCAGGCCATCGGCGGAGATGATCTCCGCCCCCTCGACCGCACTGACAGCGTGCAGCCCGAGCGCGTAAGGTTCATCCGGGCCAAGCCAGATCGTATCCTGTGCCGTTTTGGCGGGGAGCCAACAGGCCAGGCGGTTCTTGCCTGCGGGAATGGTTGCGAGCGGGAATTGCTGCGCACGATCCAGCGAAACAACCGGGCGATCGGCGGTCGATTCGAGTGTGATGACTGCGCCGTTGGCCAGCGGCTCGATGCTGACAACGCGTGGGTCTTCCGTGGATTTCCCGCCGGGGATTGTGGCGTCCGCGACCGGCACGAGAGTGAACTTGAATCTGACGGTCGATGTGTTGCCGGCGGCGTCGGCGGCTTCGATGCGGCAGTCATTGACTCCGGTGGTGGCCGTGGCGCCGGATTCGATCCAGCCATTGTTCAGGAGGGACGTGTAGTGCCAGAGCGTGTTGCCCGGCTGCCGGAAGAGCGCCAGGGGACGTTCGGCATATCCGGGGCGGGCATCGTAAAGACGCTCGATTACGATCTGCCGGGTGTCGTCGTAGTTGATGGAATCGTGACTGAGATCGGCGACCAGGATTTCGTTGATCCAGAGGCGAACCCGATAAGTCGACGCAGTCCAGCGGGGGGCATCGAAGTGATCGTCGGTTTTGACCGCGATGCCGCAGATGCCGCTGATTTTGGGGGTGGCCGCGATGGTCCGGGAGTTCCCCTTGCCAGTGACGTCGAATGTCCGGGCCTCCACTCCGCCGTCGACGAGGGACACTGGATGGCCGGGTTCGTCGGGCTGGCGCGGGAGAAATGTGACCGAGTGAATGGACGGCGCGAGGCGGTCGGATTTCTTGAAACCAAACCGGAGGGGGTTAAGCGGCTTGTTGTCGCCGGTCCGGATCTCGAAGTGGAGGTGCGGCGGGCCGGCGCCGGTCTGACCGGTTTTGCCGATCACCTCTCCCCGGCCGATGGGGAGTTGATGCGGCGGGGGCCAGAGGTTTTGCTGGTAGCGTTTGGAGGAGTATTGATTGTCTTCGACATAGGCCTGAATCGCCGGGGAGAATTCGGAGAGGTGGCCATAGACCGCCATGCGTCCGTCGGTCATTTTCAGGTAGACGGCCTTGCCGTAGCCCCAGTACGAGGTCGAGACGCGCTCGACCCAGCCGGAATCGGCGGCGCGGACGGGGATTCCCTCGGCCCCGTTGGTGGACAGGTCGATCCCGCCGTGGTAATGGCGTGTGCGGTAGTCGCAGAAGCCGGAACTTACGTCGTTGTATCCCTTTAAGGGCCAGACATAAGGGCCGGTCGGTTCTTCGGCGGCACCGCCGGGGTGGGAAGGAGCCAAAGCCAGAATCAGCGAGAACCCAAGGACTGCACGTTGCCCCCTCATGCCGGGACCATAGGCGCGGAGGGGTTGCGTGTCAACGGTTTCCGGGAGTGACGGCTGAAATCCAGTTGGCAATCGGGAAAAGTGGGGGTATTTTAAGGGATTGCGCCGGATGGCATACGCAACCCGCCATTTCGCGCCGATGTAAGAGTTTGTGTTGGGCCGAAAAGGCCAACCGCCAACAAGGGAGTTGTTTCGCCATGGTCATGAAAGTCATGCGCGCGTCCACCAAACCGGTCCTCTGGATCGTGGTGGCCGCGTTTGTGGGAACGATCATCTTCGCCTGGGGCATGGAATTCACGTCCCGTCAGACCGCCCGCGGGATTGTGGGCGAGGTTAACGGTAAGGAATTGCGTCTGGACGACTACTCCTTCCTTTACCAGAACGCGCTCGCCCAGTACCAGCAGCAAAACGGCGAGGTGTCGGACGAGGACGCGCAGCGTCTGCGGGACGATGTCTTCGAGCAGATGGTATCGGCGGAGCTGATGCAAGAGGTGCTCAACAAGCACGGGATCACGGTGTCCAACCGGGAGCTGGCCGAGCATTTGCGCCGTTTTCCGCCCCGTGAGGTGCAGACGCTGGAAATCTTCATGACCAACGGGCAGTTCGATTACAACAAGTATCTCCAGGCGTACCAGAATCCGGATCCGCAGCTGTGGGTTCAGATCGAGGCCTTGATGCGGCCGCGGCTGTTGCAGCAGAAGCTGTACGAGTATGTCACCTCAACGGCGCGTGTGACTGATGCCGAGGTGCGGGAGTTGTATGACGCGGCCACGGAGCGGGTGCGGGTTCGGTACATCCTGGCCAACACGACGAATTACCGTGATTCCGTGGCGCCGGTCGACTCTTCGGCGATCGTGGCCTACTACGAAAGCCATCAAAGCGAGTTTGCGCACGGCGAGCGGGCGCGGCTGAAGAATGTGAGCATCGCCAAGGCGCCGTCGCGGGAGGATTCGCTGGAGGTTGAGCGGGAAATCAAGACCCTGGCCGACCGTGCGCGTTCGGGCGAGGACTTCGCCGAACTGGCGCGTCAGTACTCCGAGGACGGCAGCGCGTCGGCGGGCGGCAGCATGGGCTGGTTCGGCAAGGGCGCGATGGTGCCGGCCTTCGAAGCGGCCGCCTTTGCGCTGGATTCGGGCCAAGTCTCCGATCCGTTCTTAAGCCAGTTTGGCTATCACATCGTCCGCTGTGAGGGGCGCCGCGGCATCGGCGATTCGATGCAGGTCAACGCCTCGCACATTCTGATGCGTGTCGAGCCGTCATCCGGCACCCTGTCGGATCTTCGCATTAAGGCGGAGCAGTTTGTCTCGGATGCGCAGTCATCCGGGTTCGACTCGGCGGCGGCGCACATGGGACTGAGCGTGGCCAACACCGGCTGGTTTGAGCGGGATGACAACGCGCGCGGGTTCGCCACCGAGCCGGCGGTCCGCGAGTTCGCCTTTTCCGCCAAGATCGGCACGATCTCGCAACCGATGGAAGTCGGACGCAACATTCTGATCGCCATGGTCGAAGGGCGCGAGCCGGCCGGCGTGGCGCCGCTTGCCGATGTGTCGTCGCGCATACGGGGAAAACTGCTGAACGAGTCGCGTGTGGCCAGGGCGGCGGCGGCGCTGGAACCGGTCCTCGCACAGGTTAAGGGCGGCGCGCCGTTGGTTCCGACGGGATTGGCGATGGGTTTCGCGGCGGACAGCACGCCGCCATTTGGACGGTTTGACCCGGTGCCGCGATTCGGCGATGATCCCAAATTGCGCGGCGCGGCCTTTGCCCTGAGCCCGGCCAACCGGATTTCGCCGGTTGTGACCACCAGCATGGGCGGGGCAATTCTGGAGTACATGGACAAGACTACGCCCGACCCGCAGCAGTACGCGCAGAAGCGCGACTCGATCATGAACGCCGCGGTCGATGGGAAGGTGCAGATGGTTTACAACAACTGGTACACCGAACTTCGGCAGGAAGCGGACGTGAAGGACTTTCGGTACCAGTTGCCCGAGGGCGGGTATTAGAGGCTTACCACGAGATTACGGTGACGGCCGCGTCGGGTGACGCGGCCGTTTTTTTGGTGCGGAGATCGGTGCGGGCGGTTGACCGAAGGGAGCGGGATTGCTTCGTCGGTTGTCCCGCCTGCGGCGGGACGCCCTCCTCGCAATGACGACTGTAGTGTTTAGGCGGTGTGGCCGCCCTGCTTTGACGATGGGGAGCGGGGGCCGATGGCGATCATGGCGCGGCGGAGTGTTTTGCCGTAGCGCTTGATCTGCGCGAAGTCGCGCCGTGCGATGGGGAGATTGATGCTGTCGGCTTCGGTGGCGCCGTCGGGAATGTAGGGATCGTGCACGTAGACGAAGCGGTCGTCGTAGCCGGTTACCACGACCCAGTGGGGGACCTTTTCGCCGTAAAGCCGGTAGCCGCTGACCAGAACGATGGGAACAAGGCCGCGGTCCAGTACATTGATGACATCGTTCAGTCCGAAGTCGGCAAACCGGATGCGGGCATCGAGATCGGCGGCGCGGCGGCGCATCTGGAGGTGGCAGAGTTCGATGACTTCTTTCTTTTCCTGGGACCGGACGCCGTCGAGAAACGGAACGCTGTCATCGGACTGGTAGATCTCGACTTCGAATCCGCGATTGAGCGCGGCGACGCCCAAGCCGAAGGGCCCGCAACCGCCGAGGCCGGAGGTCATGAAGATGAGCGTTGATTCCCGCCAGATGTCGAGTTCCAGTCCGCGGTCCGGGGGAAGGCCAGGGTCGAAACGCCGCATCGCCATGATCAGGCAGGCCGGGCCGCAGGTGAAATCCAGGGTTTGCGCATAGAACGGGACGGGAACCATGTCCGGACTTAAGTGCGGGACGATGAATTTCTCGTAGCGGATCGCCGCGGAGTGATCCTCGTAGTAGTCGGCGACGCGACCGATCTGGCGGTACCCCTCACGTTCGTAGAGGGTGCGCGCCGCTTTGTTGTTTTCGGCCACTTCGAGGCGGATGGACAGGCAGCCGCGCTCGATGGCGATTTCCTCCCCGCGTTTCATCAGATCGCGCGCGAGTCCGCGTCCCCGATGGGAGGGGCGCACGGCCAGCGAGTATAGACGTGCGACGGAGAACCCCTGACGAAACAGGTAGACAGCATTGGCGCCGATCGTTGGGCCGTTGTCATCCTGATGCACGAGAATGACGCCGTGGGCGCGGGTCAAGAGGTGGAGGAACCGGTCGCGGGTGAAGCGGTCGAATTCGAAGGCGAGGTTTTCGATTTCGACGAGTTGATCGACATCGTCTTTGGTGGCATGCCGGATCATGTCGCAGCCGGCGCCCAGGCGTGGAAGTTGCGCACCGGCCCGGAGCGGCCGGCGCGGCCGGTCTGATCGCCTTCGAGAAGGTGGCAGACGATGCGCGCGTAGATGTCGGGCGCGTAGCGGTCCTCCTCCTCGGCATTGAGGGTCGGGTTGTCGTTGACTTCGATCACCACCGCGCCGTGTTCGGTCTCCTTCAGATCGACCCCGTAAAGCCCGTTGCCGATGGCCGCCGCCGCATCCATGGCGGTGCGAACGATGTCGGGCGGGGCTTCCTCGATGGGAACGGGTTCGACGCGCGCCACGGCAAGCCGGCCGTTGACGACGGCTTGAATCTTAAACGTCTCATCGGGGATGACATACTTGCAACTGTACAGGGGCTGGCTGTTGAGGACGC
>JBFMFQ010000146.1:0-9286 GCA_040752075.1 Candidatus Zixiibacteriota bacterium
ACGTCGTTTTCGAAATACTCATTGCTCCTGTTGTAGTCTTCCCGCTCCCAGTACGAGAGTCGCTCCTGCCGGGTGATGCGGATGATCTCGCCGGTGGCATTGCGCACCGTGTCGGTCACCGTGTCGACGTATGCCTGCTCGAACGACGGCACGGTGTAGTCGCGGGGATCGAATCGATCGTCGCCGATGGTTTCCTGCCACTGTTCGACCGTGGCGGGAAACGAGATTTGTTCCCATGTCCCTTCGTCGGACTTGTAGGCGAAGCGCTTGTAGTCCTCGACATCCCAGGAGGCGACCATGGAGTAGAGGTCATCGCGGTCGAACTTGCCGGTGTAGATGCGGAACCCCTCGCAGTCGCGCCGTCCCGACAAAGGATCAATCGCCAGTTCGGAGTACGCTCCCTCCCAGCGCAGGGTGATCGCGCCGGGCCGGCTGGTGAGCGTGAAGGCGGGCGGGGGCGGCGGGATGTACGGCGCGCGGAAGTCGGGGACGCCATCGCCCCGGTAAAACACCGTATCACATTGCTCACCTTTACAATTGACCAGGTGGTACGGTCCCCGGTAGCCGTCGCCGTCGGTGTCGACCCCGGGGTTGTCGAAGACCCAGTCGGCCCAGCGGGCGTTGTTGACAAGATCGGTGAAGTCGAGGTTGTCGAGGTAGGGCTGGGGGTTGTCGGGATCGAAGTTGCACGCGAAGTTGTCGGGCTTGCGGTGGAAGTCGAAGCCCGCGATCATCGCAACGGTGAACGGGATCGAGTCGCCGGGGAGAAGGGGATCGGCGAGGGAGACGGAGAGCATGCCTGAGTTCAAACCTCCTCGGGCGATCGCGTCGGCCAACCACGCTTTTGAGGGCGGTGCACTCCACCCCTCCGTGGTCTTGTCAGTTGCCGTCCACACTTGGTCGTAGTCGATCTCGCCGTTGCCCATCTGATTGTACATGCCACGATCACCCGGAAACAGTGCGAGCGATCCTCCGAAGCCGATTTGATATTGCCGCAGACGCGGGCCCCACGACCCGTACCCAAGGTCCGCATCATAACCTAATGCGGCCCAGTTGAACGAGAACGTGTGCGCCCGTGACTTGCGGAGGATTCTGACCCCCATAACGCCAGTCGGGCTACCCGCGGTGAAAACACGGGAGTGTGGATCTCCGTCGTTGTCTGCAAACCACGCAAAATCGAGGGTATCGACTGTGCCGGGAACCACTCCGGCCGCCTCACGTAAGAGACCGCAGAGATCATCGTTCCATCCCTCCTCCATACCGAACGCCTCGGCTTCGGGGTCGTTGTTAACGGGACCTCCGGCGGAGAACCCGATTCGCACATGATCCAGGACATCGGTACCTATATTCTTGATTGAATAGTCGAACAGGACGAATCGGCGCGCGAATCGCGACGACCAGCCCAGCACGCTCAGTTTGATTTCGAGCCCAAGGGGAATGTGGTGACGAGAGTCGAGAAGGTCGGTATTGTATTTGATGGCCTTCCACGAGGTGTCGGAGAAACTTGCGGTGAACTGCTGATCAGCGAGCGCCGCGGGATCATAGCCTCTCTTTCCGGGAATGGACGAGTACTGCAGCAGGCGCTGAAGTGCCTCCCACTCGCGATCGCTCACAAGGGTATCGCGTCCTTTCACCGCACCGACGAAGAAGCGTGCGTTACCTAGATAGTCATTCCTGCTGCGAGGAGGAAACTCGAATGACGGGATCCATGAGATTCCGAGCGACCGCTGGTCATCTTGGGGGGCGGGGATACTGTTGGGAGCGTTGTGCGCTGAGCCTATCGATCCTTGGTTCCCGATGGTCAGCCATATATCGCCTGCTGTGAAGATGTGGGTTTCCCACGATACATCGGCCGACTGAGGGAAGGCAGCCACGGGAATCAACCCCCATACACTGGTCACCGCAGCCAGTGATTTGACCACACGGAAGAACCCGTACCGAATGGAGAATGCCATCCCACCATCCTTCTCATCGCAATCCGGTGATCCTAAGGTGCCATTAGCCGCTCGTCACGCGGTCACCCAGCCCCGCCCGCGCCTTGCTACCAGTAGGAGTCGGGGCTGCAGCCCCGACTCCACTGATGTGCGTGCATTTCACGGGATGTCACACAACTGGTCCGGGTTGGGTATGCAGACAGCCGCACAGACAGAATGTGGCGGTGCCGTCCAATGCCCGTAACACAAATCTGTCCCAGTCGCGGGGCAGAACTTCAAGCAGTTGCATGAACCGCTGTTACAGTTCGGCTCAGGGTCTTCATTGGCATCCGCTGTTGAGTGAGTGATCAGCCCACCCGCGAACGCCGCGAGGAATGCCACCGCTGCCAACAGCACCAGGGTCCTGTGACGTCTAAATCCATTCATAACGGTTCTCCTTTGGAATACAGTTGATTAGGTTGGCAATTCCCCTCTCGAGAGGTCTATTCTGTCAAAAGTCTCTCCCAATCCAATGACCTCGGCTCCAGCGTCAGATCGAAGTCCGAAATGCGACCATCCTGGTCCACCCGAAACCACCCCATCGACGCCAGAACCCGATGATCCCGTGTCAGCCGCCCCTCCCAGTCACAGTACACCGGCAGGCGGATTCGATCCGCGATATCGCTCTCCCGCCAAGCGTCGATTCCCGCAGGGTCATCGATGATGATGACTATTGGTAATGCCACCCCATTGGTCCGATTTGCGAGATCGGCGAGCGCCTCCAGGCAGGCGGTGCAACGGGGGCGGATCAGGATGAACCCGCCGCCACCTGCCAGGAGGTCTGCCAAAAGGACAGGGGCGCCGCCATCGATGGTCCAAAGCGGCACCTCAGGCAGGTAGTCCCCTTTGTGGAGTCCATCCAGTTTTCGCGCCAGAAGTGATTTGATCTTGGGCGAATTCAGAGTCGAGGGGGGGAAACTGCTTGAGGCATCATGCGTTACGGGGATCAGCGCTCCAGACGCCAGCCAACCTGCCCCCGCCGCGATGGCGATAACGAGCAGGTGGACTGTCGACGACTTCCAATTCCCGAGGCCAATCATCCCATCCTCCCCCGTCCGGCGGAATCGGTCGGCCCATGCACGATCCCCGCTTATGGCCAAAGCGGGCAGGCACCGGACGTTGATGGACGCTGGTAAGATGGCCGGCAGCGGTCATCTTGTCAAGAGTAATCGGATCGGTATTTTCCGAGTGGTGGGAGTAATGGGAATAATGGGATTAATGGAGTGCGGTAAATGGGAGGGATATTGTCGGGAACGGGGGAATGTAGGGTTGCTCCGACCATGTGGTGAGCGCAACCCCCCACCATACGTCACCTCGCTATGTGTCATCCCGAACCCCGGCGGCTTTATGCCGGGGTAAGGGATATGCTGTCTGAACGGCGATCATTAAGCCGCGGAGCGGCGGCACAATTTAGCCCACGGCGTCAGCCGTGGGGTTGGAGCGCATCACGGAGAACGATGAGCCCCGGAGGGGCGACACTCTGCGCGTTCCCGTCGCGGGGTCGTGTCGCCCCTGCGGGGCTCGAGCAAATCGGGCACGCCGCTGTCCCCACGGCTCACGCCGTGGGCTATGTTGTGTCGCCACTACGGGGCTTCCATACACGTGTCGCGGGTCTTGTGGCCCTGCGGTGGCGGGTGCGAGCACCCACCCTACGAAAGCGGGGCGGATCAATGCGATCCGCCCCGCGTCGGTTCCGTGTGGCGAGTATTACAAGTCGCTGCCGTTGAGGAGCACGACCTCGCCGAGCGAGAGTTCGCGGAGACCGTCTTCGATCTTCGCGCGGTCGCCAACGATCACGATCAGGGTCTGGTTGGGCTTCAGGTGATCTTTCGCGGCCTTGGTCGCCATGGCGCCGTCGATGGCGTTCACCCGCGACTCGTAGGTCTGCCAGTCATCGGCCGGGAGGTCGTAACGCACCATGTCGGCCACCTGGTTGGCGATGGAGCCGTAGGTCTCGAAACCCTGCGGGAAGGACTTGATCAGGTTGTTTTTGCTGTCGATGACTTCCTGATCGGTGAGCGGACGCGGCCCGACGATGTCGTTCATTTCCTTCAGGAATTCGACGACGGAGTTCTTGGTGTCTTCGGTCTTCACTTGCGCATAGGCGATGAAGGGGCCGACTTCCTTGCGCGAGATGAAGACCGCTCCGGCGCCGTAGGTGTACCCCTTGTCTTCGCGGAGGTTCATGTTGAGGCGGCTGGTGAACTGGCCGCCGAAGGTGTTGTTCATGACATCGGTGGCCATCCAGTCGGCGGCGCTGCGGGGAAGGCCGAGGTGGCCGACCACGATCACGCTTTGCGCCGCGCCCGGCTTGTCGACAATCGCAACCTTGGTGGCCGGGATGTCGGAGGCGGGCGGGATTTCCGGCGCGACGACGGTGCCCGGCTGCCAGTTCTTGAACACCTTTTCCAGCTTGGCGGTCGCCTCGGCCAGGGTGATGTCGCCCACCATCACCACCGAGGCGTTGTTGGGCAGATAGTTGGCCTTATAATAGCGCTCGAGGTCGGCGCGCTGGATCGCCTTGATTGACTGCTCGGTGCCGGAGCCGGTGTAAGGCTGGCCGTACGGGTGATCCGGTCCGTAGAGGGTGCGCAGGAAGGTCTTGAAGGCCGAGGTGAACGGCTGCTTGGCCTCCTGCTGGATGCGCCCGAGGTACTGCTGGCGCTGGCGTTCGAGTTCCTCGCCCGGGAATGTCGGGTTGAGCACCACATCGGCCATCAGCGCGAGCGCGGGATCGAGGTTTTTGGTCAGACAGTTCATCGACACTTGCGAGCCATCGGCGAAACTGCTGGTCCCGAGACTGGCGCCGAGTGTCTTGGCCTCCTCGGAGATCTGCAGCGCGGTGCGCGACTTGGTGCCCTCGTCCAGCAGTTCAGCGGTCAGCGAACCGGCGCCCGGACGGTCGGCCGGGTCCGAGGTCCAACCGCTCTTCAATACGAGATTGGTCTGCACGAGCGGGAGCTTGTGGTCTTCGACCACGAGCACTTCGAGCCCATTGGAGAGTTTGCCGCGCTGGATGGCCGGCGGGGTGAACTTCGGCTCGGCCATCGCGGTCGGTTGGGCTTTGCGGTCGAATTCCTCGCCTTTGGCCGCGAGTTCGCCCTGCGGCACGATGTGGAAGATCACGCGGCGGTTGAGGTCGATGTATTCTTTCGCGAAGCGGTTCACATCGGCCGCGGTGGTCTTCGTGTAACGGTCCATGTCCCATTGGAACTTGCCGGGATCGCCGAGCATGACGTTGTACTCGTTGAGCTTGTCGGCGCGTCCGCCAAATCCGCCGACCCGTTCGAGACGGCGCACAAACGACGCCTCCCATTGGGTCTGGGCCTGTTTCAATTCGGCGGCGGTGATGCCGTTGGCGAGCACATCGCGCAACACCTCGTCGATGGCCTGTTCCAATTCGGCCAGCGTGTGCCCTTCCTTGGCGGTCGCTTCAATCTGGAAAGTGCCGCACAGTTCGCCCGATGACTGGTACGCGCTGATATCCTGCGCGATCTGCTTTTCATACACGAGCGTCTTGTAGAGACGCGAGGTCTTGCCGGAGGAAAGTACGTTGGCCAGCAGGTCGAACTCGGCATCGCCCGGGCGGTAGTAGGCCGGGGTGTGCCACGCATAGTACAACTTCGGCAGGTTGACATTGTCCTCGGCCATGCCGCGCTTGATGCCATCGAAGCGCGGAATCCAGTCGGTCATGCGGTCGACCGGGGCGCCGGGGGGAATCGCGCTGAAATACTTCTCAATCAGCGCCTTGGTGGCGGCGATGTCGATGTCGCCGGCCACGCACAGCGAGGCGTTGTTCGGCGCGTAATAGAGCTTGAAGAACTCGCCGACATCATCGAGCGATGCCGCCGACAGATCCTCCATGCTGCCGATGACCGGCCAGGAGTACGGGTGCTCCGGGGGATAGATCATGGGAAGCATGAGTTCGTACGATTTGGCGTAGGGCTGGTTGTCGAGCCCCTGACGGCGTTCGTTTTTCACCACATCGCGCTGGTTGTCCAGCTTTTCCTGGGTCATCGCCGGCAGGAGCCAGCCCATGCGGTCGGCCTCGAGCCACAACGCCAGTTCGAGGTAATTGCTCGGCACGTTTTCCCAGTAGTTTGTGCGGTCTTCCGAGGTGGAGCCATTGACCGCGCCGCCGACCTTCTCGAGAGGAGCGAAGTAGTCCTGGTCGTGGTTCTGCGATCCCTGGAACATCATGTGCTCGAAGAGGTGCGCGAAACCGGTGCGCCCGCGCTCTTCGTTTTTGGAGCCGACATGGTACCAGACATTGACCGCGACCATGGGAATGGTCGGGTCGCGGTGGAGGATGACATCCAGCCCATTGGGAAGCTCGTACTTCTCAAACTGGATGGGCGGCAGGGTCTCCGCGACCGCGCCGGTCACCACGAAGGCGGCAATCGCAAGGGCCAGCACCCATCCGAAGGCGTGGCGTTTCATGAAGCATCTCCTTGGTAAATGGGTTGATTGTAACTGAGTTGTCGTTGTGCGAAAAGACCACGCGCCTGACGACCCGTGGCATCAAAGACCGGGGACGATTGTGCGTTTCGGTGGCCCGCACCGGGAGGGCGAGGCTCCCGCCGAGCCGCGCAGCCGGATTGCCCCCACGCGATCTCATCACCTCGCGGGGAACATCCGAAAGTCAAAAGCGCACGGGTCTGCAGACCCGTGGCATCATACACAAGAGCAAGAACGTCATTCCCGCGAAAGCGGGAATCCACTTTTCCACGGCTGGATAGCGCCAAATTGATTCCCGCTTTCGCGGGAATGACATTGGGATAAAATCCAGCGGGCTCGTGATGGTCAGACGGTGCCATTGGAACGCCAGAAATCCCGGATGTAGTCCCACGCTTCCTGCGCGGTTTCGGCGAAGTGGAACAGGCCGGTATCCTCCGGGGCGATGACTCCCTCTTCCACGAACCGTTCAAAGTTCACCACGCCCTGCCAGAAGGACTGTCCCATGAGCACGATCGGCAGGCGCTTGACCTTGTGTGTCTGCACCAGGGTGAGCGCTTCGAAAAGTTCGTCCATGGTGCCATAGCCGCCCGGGAATGCGACCAGCGCCTTCGCGCGCAGCATGAAGTGCATTTTGCGAATCGCGAAATAGTGGAACTGAAAACATAGATCGGGCGTGATATAACGGTTCGGTTGCTGTTCGTGTGGAAGGGTAATGTTGAGTCCGATGCTCTTGGCGCCGGACTCAAAGGCGCCGCGGTTGGCCGCTTCCATGACACCCGGCCCGCCGCCGGTCACCACAACATACTCATTCCCGTCGCCTTTCTGGCCGGCCTCGGAAACAAGGCGGCCAAAGGCGCGGGCTTCCTCGTAATACTTGGATTTCGCCAGAATGTTGCGGGCAATCCGCAGTTCGCGTTGCAGATGAGGGTCGGATGGGGACTCCGTCAGGCGGTGCTCCACTTCGGCCAGATGCTTCCTGGCCTCGTCCGGCGGGGCGATCCTCGTGCCGCCGAAGACCACCACGGTCGAGCGTACATTGTGCTCCTGCAGGGCCAGCTCGGTCTTCAGGAGCTCCAGTTGCAATCGAATGGGACGCAACTCGTTCCGGTTCAGGAAGGCAACGTCCTCGTAGGCCTTGATGTAAGAGGGCGAACATTCCCACCAATGGTCTTTCGGGATTGTCGGATCGGCTGTGCTCATGGGAAACTTCGGGAATGGTGCGGGCTAAAGTTCGTGGACATCGCCAAGTTCGGGAATTGTCGCCCGGTGGCCGTAGGTTTCACGCACATGATCGGCCATCGCGGCGGCGGGTCCCGGTTCGCCGTGGGTGATGAACGTCATTCGCGGCGCGCCAGACAAGGGGGCAAGCCAGCGGAGAATCTCGCGATAATCGGCGTGACCCGAAAGACCATTGAGACTGGTGACCTCGGCCGCGATGGTGTGCACACGGCCATGGAATTTCAGGGTCTTCTTTCCGTCCAGAAGGTCGCGGCCGCGTGTGCCCACCGCCTGGAAGCCCGCAATGGCGATGATGTTTTCGGGATCGTCGGCGCGCTGGGCGATGTGATGGAGGATACGTCCGCCGCTCAGCATCCCGCTGGACGATATAATGATACGCGGCCCCTTTAAACTGTTGATTGATTGCGATTCGTCCCGGGTCCGGTGGTAGTGGACATTACGCGCGTGCAGCCCGATGCACTCCCCTCCATCGGCGACATCGACGCGGTGCAGTTCGGGATAGTCGCAGAAGATCTCGGTGGCGTCGATCGCCATCGGGCTGTCGACATGAATCGGGATCGGGGGGATACGGCGTTGCTCGACCAGTGTATTCAGGAGGTGGACCAGAAGCTGTGAACGGCCAACGGCAAACGCCGGAATCAGAAGTATGCCTTTGGATTCCACGATTTGCTTAACCAAGTTCTTGAGCGAGTCCAAGGGGTCTTCGTCCGAATGCAGGCGATCTCCGTAGGTCGATTCCAAGATCAGATAATCGGTCTCGACCGGCGGTTCCGGGTCCGGGAGGAGCGGCAGCGTGTACCGGCCAATGTCCCCGGAAAACAGAATGGTGCGCCGCCCCTTCCCTGCTCCGAGCGTCATCTGGACGGTGCAAGCGCCGAGGATGTGCCCCACCGGGCGCAGGCGGAAGCTGATCGACGGTGTCAGTTCGACCGTTTCCTCCATCTTCACCGGCTGGAAGTGGCGCAGCGCGGCACGGGCATCATCGACGGTGAAAAACGGCAACGCGGGGGCATGGCGGGTTGCCTTGGTCTTGTTCAAGAACCGGGCGTCTTCCTCGTGAAGGCTCGCGGCATCCAAAAGCAGGATGTCCGCCAGACGCGCGGTTGGCTCCGAGCAGAGGATCTTGCCGCGGAAGCCATACTTCCACAGTCGGGGGATAAACCCGATGTGATCGATGTGCGCGTGGGTGAGGACAATCCACTTAAGCGCATGCGCATTGAACGGCGGCGAATCCCAGTTCAACAGGCGCAGGTCCTTCAGGCCCTGAAACGCGCCGCAATCCACAAGCACCATATCCCGGTCGACCCGAAGGAGGTACTTCGAGCCGGTGACGGTCTGGGCGGCGCCGAGGAAGGAGATGGAGATCATCGCAGGTCCGAGGCCATCCCAGATGGTTCGGGATGGGATTTGTCAGGATACGGCGGATCGGGGATGTTGTCCAGCGGGGATGCGAGGGTCGCGATGAGGCGGTGCGTTCAGTGCCGGGGTCGGAAGTCAAAAGCTCCTCACCCCCCCGCTTCGCGGGATCTGCGACCCGCCCTCTCCCGGCGATAAGGCCGCCGGGAGAGGGAGCCTTTCTCCCTCTCCTGAGTTGCGGCTTCTTGCAACTCAGGAGA
>JBFMFQ010000147.1:0-9224 GCA_040752075.1 Candidatus Zixiibacteriota bacterium
CGCCTGCCCCGATGTCGTGTACTTGACCTCGGGGTCCTTCCCCAGATTCCCGATGAGCATGACTTTGTTCAGAGATGCCATAACCCGTTCCTCCATTCACGGCTGATTGCGACAAACCGGATCACCCGCCCATGCCAGCGCCGGCCTCCAGTCCAATTGGTTTCCCTACTCCTCTTGGCCCCTCCGCAAGGATTCAGGGTTAGGCGGATTGGGGTCAATCACTTTGTGATGCCAATCTTCGGCCAGCCAACCCCTTGACCCCGTTCTCCTTTTACACAAGATTGCCCGCGCGCCCGGCACCAAGTGCCTTGACGCCCTGGGCGGAGGTCCGATGAAGCACCTGCGATTGGCCATCGATCAACTGGCGCCCCACTTGGGCGACATCAAAGCCAATATCGAGCGCCACCGGGCGGGAATTGATTGGGCCCGACGGGAGAAGGCCGACCTCATTGTATTCCCTGAGCTCTCGCTGACCGGCTACCTCGTTCGCGGCATGGTCAATCAAATCGGCCTTGCCCCGGAAGCGCCTGAGATAGAAGGCATTGCCCGCCACGCCGGGCCAATGGGAGTCATCCTCGGTTTCATTGAAAAAGCCCCGGATGGCCAGTATTACAACTCCGCCGCCTACATGCAGGGGGGGCGTCTGCAGGGAATTCAGCGAAAACTGATCCTCCCCAATTACGGCATGTTTGAGGAACGGCGTTTCTACGCCGCCGGCGACAAAGTCGTGCCGATTGATACGCCCTGGGGCCGAATGGGAATCATGATCTGCTTCGATGCCTTGCATCCCGCCGTGGCCTACCTCCACGAACAGGCGGGCGCCCGCATCCTCGTTACCATCTCCGCATCACCGGCCCGTGCCATCGGACCGGAAGGGGAGATGGGCGGACGCGAGGTATTTCGCATCGCCCAGCGTGCACACGCCCGTCTCTGTGGACAGATCGCGGTCTTTGTTAATCGCGTCGGCACCGAGGAAGGCCTGATCTTCTGGGGGGGCTCAGAGGTCCTCGACCCGGCCGCATCACTCCTGTGCGAACTCCCTGAATATGATGAGGCACGGCAAGTGGTCGAAATCGACTTGGAGTCCATCGAGCGAGCCCGTTACCTCTTTCCCCATCTGAAGGAAGGGCGGACCGACCTCATATTACAGGAACTCTGGCGCACTCGCATGGGAGCGCCGCTTCATGCCATCAAGGTCCCGGAGTGAGCATGCCCAAGCTCAAGGACATGGTCAACCTGTTCATGGACCCGCTGGTCACAACCGGCGTGTTGATGGAATTCCTGGCGGACCAGTTTCGCAAGAAGGGATTCGACGATGCCGTGCTCGGACTCTCGGGCGGTGTCGATTCGGCGCTCGGCGCCGCACTGCTCGTGGAGGCGCTGGGACCTGAGCATGTCGTTGGGTTGATCATGCCGTCCGACGAGTCTTCAAAGGCGAGCGTGGACGATGCACGGGCGGTCGCGCGGTCCCTCGGGATCAAGTGTGCGGTGCGACCCATCGGGCCTGTGGTCCGGGCGTTTTTCAAGGGAGGGACCCGGCCCGACCGGGTGCGAGTCGGCAATGTCGCGGCCCGCACACGCATGATGTGTCTATTCGACCACTCAAAGGCGCACAGCGCCATGGTCGTTGGCACATCCAACAAGACCGAGTTGCTCCTCGGCTACGGCACCTGGTATGGCGATCTCGCCTGTTCCATCAATCCCCTCGGAGATCTCTACAAGACACAGGTCTGGCAACTGGCGGACTTTCTCGGTGTGCCTGAACACGTGGTCACCAAGGCGCCATCAGCCGACCTTTGGGCCGGCCAGACCGATGAAAAGGAACTGGGCTTCACATACGCCGAGGTCGATCGTCTCCTTCACTTGATGGTCGACCGGGAGTTTTCCCACGACTCACTTGTCGAAGCGGGATTCCCCCGGCGGTTTGTCGAGGAAGTCTACCGGCGAATCATCGGCAGCCAGTACAAACGGTCCCTGCCCACCATCCCCAAAGTCTCCGCCAAGACCATCGGGCTGGACTTCCACCTGTCGCGGGATTGGGGCACTTGACCAGGTGCGGCCAGGACAGAACCCCGGCAAACACCGGTCCGATGTCGCCATGAGTCAGCCGGCCAATCGCGAGAGCGGCGTTCTCTATGTAGTTGCCACGCCAATCGGCCATTTGGGCGATGTGTCCGAGCGTGCGCTCGAAACCCTGCGGACCGTGGATCTCATCTGCTGCGAAGACACCCGTCAGACACGCAAACTCCTGACCCGTTTCGGAATCGAGCGCCCGTTGCTTTCCTTTCATGATCACAACGAGCGCGAACGGGTTCCGGGCCTCTTGCAGCGGCTCGAAAGCGGCGAATCGCTGGCCTTGGTCTCCGATGCCGGCACACCGACCGTGTCGGATCCGGGTTACCGGCTTATCAATGCCGCCGTCGATGCTGGAATTACCATTGTCCCCATTCCTGGCCCCTCGGCCGTGACTGCGCTTCTCTCGGTTTCCGGACTCCCGACCGATCGCTTTGTCTTCGAAGGGTTCCTCCCCGTGAAATCGGGTAGAAGAAAGAGTCGGCTCGGGGAGCTTGCATCGGAACCGCGCACCATCGTGCTCTTCGAATCGCCTCATCGCATCGCGCGCACACTCGCCGAGTGCCGGGAGGCGTGGGGGGAAAGGCGCGCCTGCCTCGGACGGGAGCTGACCAAGAAGTTCGAGGAGATCAAGCGCGGGTCACTGGGCGAACTCAGCGACTGGGCGGGCTCACGGACCCTCAAGGGCGAGATCACACTGGTGGTGGCGGGCTGCCCAACGCCCGATTGACCCACTGCACTGTATAATCGCGAGCGGGATTCTCAGCAATCCACGGGTGCGAGGGTTGCCCTGAACCGAAGCCAAGCGTACATTCGCGAGTCATGACCGTGCCGAAGAACCAATCAGTCTTGCGCGCACTTTGGGAACGCGCCCGTCCGCTGGACCGCATCACGTGGTTTTACATTCTGGCGTTCGGCATGGGCGTGGCGGTCTTGGGACGGGAGAATCCCTACTGGATGCCTCTGGCGACCGTTCACCTGCTCCTTTTGGGTGCGATTGCCGCCGTTCTCTGGTTCTGGAATGATGCCGACAGCGGATTCTCCGGTTTCATCCGCCACCTTTACCCGCCCCTGCTCTACACATTCTTCTATTCAGAGACCGCGGTGGCGATGCACTGGCTTTTCCCAACATTCCTGGATGGGCAGATCGTGGCGCTGGAACAAAGGCTCTTCGGAGTGGATCCAAACATCTGGGTCATTCCCTACCAGACGCCGCCTCTCAACGAGTGGATGATGCTGGGCTATTTCTCGTACTACCTTCTTGTCCCGATTCTGGCGCTGACACTTTACTTCAAGAAACGGCTGACCGCCCTGGCCGGATTTCTCACCGCCTCGACAATCGCGTTCGTGCTCTCCTACATCGGCTTCGTGGTTTACCCGGTCGAAGGGCCGCGCTACTTCCTCGCCGAGTTTTTCGAGCGGCCCCTCGAGGGATTTCTGTTTGTTCCGCTCGTCCGGCTGGTCATCGATGCGGGCGCCGTCCATGGAGGCTGCATGCCCTCTTCGCATGTCGCGGTGGCATGGGTCGTCCTCATCTGGGCATGGCGCACCGAGAGGACCTTGGGAAAGATTCTCACTCCCTTCGTCCTGACGCTCTTTGTTTCCACCGTCTGGGGCCGGTTTCACTATGTAACCGATGTGGTGGTGGGATGGTTTGTTGGCACGGCCGCCTTGTGGCTGGCCGAACGGATGCGCGCGAAAGCCGAGGAAAGCACCTGGATTAAGGGAATCGATGCCCGTGTGCGCCTCAAGGCGGTGCCGCGCGGGGCGGGACAACTGGACCAGGCTTGACCCTGGAGAGCGCGGGATATAAGAAATGTGCCCTGAATTCTTCCACATCGGTCCCCTCGCCATCCGTGCCTATGGCGTCACGCTCTCCCTGTCCTTCTTCATCGGGCTCTTCCTCGTGCACCGCGAAGCACGCGTCCTCCGTCTGGACCCCGAGCGCGCGGTGAACTTCGCGTTTATCCTCATCATCTTCGGGGTCATCGGCGCGCGCCTCGGCTATGTCGCTTACCACTGGAGCGAGTTCGCCCACGATCTGCTCGCCATCATCAACCCCTTCAACTCCGGCGTCTACTTCGGTATTGCCGGTCTGAATTTGCAGGGCGGGTTCGTGTTCGCCTTTGTGGCCGGGTGTATCTATCTCTGGCGCAAGAAACTCCCCTGGCGCGCCTCGCTTGATGCGGTCGTGCCCGCCGTGGCCTTCGGCATTTTTCTCACCCGCATCGGTTGCTTCCTCAACGGCTGCTGTTTCGGAACACCGACCGACTCATTCCTCGGCGTGCAGTTTCCGTCCGACTCGCCTCCCTGGTATGTCTTTGGCGACGCCCATCTTCATCCAACCCAACTGTACTCGTCGGGCTATGGCCTGCTTCTGATGGCCCTGCTCATGTGGCTTAACCGTCGCCCGCACGGTGATGGTTTGACCGTGGGCGTGTTCTTCATGGTCGAGGCCGTCTTCCGTTTCGCGATCGAATTCGTGCGCTACTACGAGCCGGCGATGTGGATGGAATCAGCGGGCCTGCATGTCACCTTCAACCAGATCGTTGCAGCCACACTCTTTGCGCTCGGAATCGCGCTGGTCGTTCTCTCGCGACGCTCCCCGCGCAGCATCCGGCGTCCAGAAATCACCTTGACCTCGGTTTGAAAGGGCGGGTATATTGGCCGCCCCGGCGATCAGGGGTCAGCTCACGCAACGTCTTGGGCGACACCGAGAAACGGATGTTCACAAGGCCGGGATGGGTCATTCTCTATGCATCATGAGCGGCGCTCGACATACGAGTCATTTTCCATCCCCTATGGCCGCATTTGCCTGAAACTCGGGCTGACTCCCAATATCCTGACCATCGTCGGGCTGCTCATCGCCGGCGCGGCAGGCGTGGCGTTCTGGCAGCAGCGGTTCTTCCTCGGGCTGATCCTCATGCTGACAGCGTCGCTGGCGGACATGCTCGACGGCGCCACCGCACGGGCGGGCGACCTGGGAACCGTGTTCGGCGGAGTGTTCGATCACACACTCGACCGGGTTGGAGAATTCCTGATCCTTTTGGGTATCATGCTGTCCGGCCGTGTGGCGCCGGGTTGGGCGATGTTCGCCCTTTTTGGGATGTGGTCGGCGTCTTACACCCGCGCCGTCGCCGAGTCGATCGGCGGGCTGAAGACCTGCGCGGTGGGATTCGCCGGCCGTCTGGAGAAATTCGTGCTCATCATCGTCGGGGCCGTGTTCGAGGAGTTCTTCCCCGGGATGGCCATGGAATCAGCCCTGATCGTGGTCGGGCTCATGTCCATGGCGACCGCCGGGCAACGTCTGGCCTACGCGCGTCGTGAACTGTCCCGGAAGGACCAGTAAAACAACCAAGTCATGATGCTCGCATTCGGAAACCCGGTGTACGATTCGATCCGGACCCCTTGGGTCTGCACACGCGACCGCGTGCTGTCGGGGTGTGCGACCAATGCCGCGCTGGCGTTCGCCAAGCTCGGCGGTCAGGCCTGCGTCGTGGGACGGGTCGGCGCCGACCGGATGGATCATTACCACGCTGCCTTCGACCGCCTCGGCATCCGGCACATCACCGAGCCCTGTGCCGAGTCCGGCGGTTTCGGGCTCGACTACGATCGGCAGGGACGGCGCGAGTTGACGGTCCTCGGGAAGGCCGATCCGGTCCGCCACATTCCGGAAAACCTGAATGACGCCGATTTGGTTTTCATCGGCCCTGTCCTTCAGGAGACTCCGATCGAATTGATTCGCGCCATTCGCCAGCGCACTCAAGCCACCATGGTTCTCGATCCGCAGGGGCTGCTCCGCCGGTTCGGACGCGATGGCCGTATCGAGCACTTCAAGCCCGAAGGAATCGAGGATGTCTGCGCGGCCTTCGACATCGTCAAACCCAACGAACTGGAAACCGAGATCCTCACCGGGGTGGACCCGCGCAAGGACCTTGAACGCGCCGCCGCCATCCTGGTGGACTGGGGCATCCCGGCGGTCGCGATCACCCTTGCCGATCTTGGTTCGCTGATCGTCTCGGACGGTGTCTGGCATCGCATCCAGGCCATCCCCACCACGGCGATCGACTCGACCGGCGCGGGCGACACCTACGCGGGCGGACTCATGTTCGCACTCTCGCAGGGACTGGATTGGGCCGAGGCCGGCCGCTTGGCGACCGCCGTGTCCACGACGATGATCGAGCAGTGCGGCCCCGAGTTTGAATTAACGCTGACAGACGTCAGGCGGCGTGCCCGGGCAGTCACGGTCACCACGCAGCGTCGGTCCTTATCAGCAGTTGTATAAAGGAGACATGGACCGCGCGGCATGCGGTTCCGGGAGGAGAAGGATGTCCAGCAAGGTTCGTGTTGCCATCATCGGCGTGGGCAACTGCGCGTCATCGTTCGTGCAGGGGGTCCATTATTACCGCAATGCCAAGCCGGAGGATTTCGTGCCGGGGCTCATGCACGTCGATCTCGGCGGCTATCACATTTCCGACATCGAATTTTCCGCGGCCATCGATATCGACAAAAACAAAGTGGGCAAAGATCTCAGCGAGGCGATCTACTCAAAACCGAACAACACGTTCCGCTTTGCGGATGTGCCGCGCTCCGGGATCACGGTCCAGCGCGGCATGACCCACGACGGTCTCGGCGAGTATCTCTCGAAGATCATCGAAAAGGCCCCGGGCGACACCGTGGACATCGTGAAACTGCTCCGCGACACCGGAACCGACGTCGTCGTCAATTACCTCCCGGTCGGCAGCGAAGAGGCGACCAAATGGTACGTCGAGCAGGTCCTCGAGGCCGGCTGCGGATTCGTCAATTGCATCCCCGTCTTCATTGCCCGCGAGAAGTACTGGCAGAAGCGGTTTGAACAAAAGGGTCTGCCGGTCATCGGCGACGACATCAAATCCCAGGTCGGCGCGACCATCGCCCACCGCATTCTCACCCGGCTGTTCCGCGAACGCGGTGTCAAGCTGCTGCGCACCTCGCAGCTCAACGTGGGCGGCAACACCGACTTTTACAACATGCTCGAGCGCCGCCGCCTGGAGTCCAAGAAGATCTCCAAGACCAACGCGGTCACCTCGCAGCTCGACTACGACCTCGGCGAAGAGAACATCCACATCGGCCCCTCCGATTATGTCGCCTGGCTCCACGACCGCAAGTGGGCGTACATCCGCATGGAAGGGCAGACCTTCGGCGATGTTCCGCTCAACATTGAGCTGAAACTGGAAGTCTGGGACTCTCCGAATTCCGCCGGCGTGGTCATCGATGCCGTTCGCTGCTGCAAGCTCGCCCTCGATCACAAGCTGAAAGGCGCCCTCACCGCGCCGTCGTCCTATTTCAAGAAATCCCCGCCGATTCAGTACACCGACGAGGAAGCGCGGCGCCTGACCGAGGAGTTCATTGTCAAGTACCGCCGCCCGGATGCGCCGCCCCTGACCAAGGCCTCGACCTCGGGCACACCGGTGGAAGACTTGGTCGCCGTTCACGCTCCCACCGGCGGAAAATCGTAAACGTGTGGGAATCCGTTGCGGCCCGGCATGACACGGCGCTATGAAATCGGCAGATCGTGAAAGAAGGCGGCCCGGCCGCCTTTTTTCGTTGGCAGGAAGGGATACCTCCCGATCATGAGCAAGACAACAAGTCGCGGGTTGTTCGTGGTCATCGAGGGTCTGGATGGATCGGGCAAGACCACCCTGCTTCGCCGGCTGGCCGACGCCTACGCCGGAGCGGGTCTGCGCGTGACCTGTGTGCGTGAACCGGGTGGCACCCCCGTGTCGGAGCAGGTGCGCCGTATCCTGCTGGACCATCGGAACACCATGGGCGCCCGCACCGAACTCTTCTTGTATCTCGCCGCGCGCGCTCAACTCGTCGACGAGGTCATCCGTCCCGCGCTTGCGCGCGGCGATCTGGTTTTGGCCGACCGGTTTCATCTCTCCACCCTGGCATACCAGATCGGCGGGCGCGGCCTGCCGGCGCGAACGGTGGCGGGGGCCGACCTGTTGGCGCGGGACCGCGTTTCGCCGGATTTGACGGTCTTCCTCGAGGTCACTGAGAAGGACGCGGCCGCGCGCCGCCACTCAGCGCCCAAGGACCGGATCGAACGCGAGCCGAAGTCGTTCTTTCGCGCCGTCCGCCGCGAGTATCGCCTCCTGACACACCGCCGGCGGGGAATGCTGACCATCGACTCCGGGCTCGGCATCGACCGTGTCTTCGATACCGCACGCCGGGCAATCGATCGGCGGCTGAATCGACGAGGCAAAATATGAACGGCACTCCGGCCAACCGTCCCACACGCCACCTGACATGGCGAAGCGCCGTGATCTTCACGGCCGTTGCCATTCTCATCGCCGGTGCCTGGCTGTGGCTTCGGCGCGACGAACGCTACAAATCCGCCCGAATTCTGAACTCGGTGGCCACGCTGGTTCTGGAGGAGTCTCCCTTCGGGGCGGATCCCTCGCTCGTTCTAAGCGGCGCCGCCGAGGGAATGACCTCTGTCCTGGATCCGTACTCCTCGTACCTGTCGAGCTTCGAATACGAACTCTTCCAGGAGGAGTCCGAGGGTGAGTATGTCGGCATCGGGGTCGGCGTGCGGGTGCGCAGCGGCATGGTCATCGTGACCGAAGTCCGGCCCCAATCCCCCGCCGCCGATGTCTTCATCGAACCCGGCGACCGGCTGGTGGCCATCGACGGTGTAAGCCTTTCGGGACGCGACCTTGTGGAGACCGCGCAACTTATGCGGGGACCGGAGGGCTCCATCGTTTCCGTCACACTGGAAAAGTCAACCGGCGAATCCCGGTCCATCCAGATCGTCCGGCGCCGCCTCGACATTGATGCCTTTCCGATTGTCGGCGTGACACGGTCCGGCATCGCCTATATCCGCTGGTCGCATTTCTCGGATGGCTCTGGAGATCGCTTGGCGGCCCTGATTGAGGATCTCCGTCTGGAGGAGCCCCTCGGGCTTGTCTTGGACCTCCGGGGAAATCCCGGTGGGTTGCTTGACGAGGCAGTCACGGCGGCGGGGATATTCCTTCCGGCCGGGACCACCGTCTGCACCTTGGTCGACGCCACCGGCGAAGAACCGATCGAGTATACCACCGCCGCCGCAACATCTCCGTTCGAGGGGCCGGTATTGGTGGTGCAGGACGAACTGGCGTCATCGGCGT
>JBFMFQ010000148.1:0-9073 GCA_040752075.1 Candidatus Zixiibacteriota bacterium
GCAATGACCAACAACTCCAAGTCATTGCGAGGAGCGAAGTCCCGCCAAGGGCGGGACGGAGCGACGAAGCAATCCCGTGCCAAGCCTTTTCTCCTACCCGAACGACTCGGGTTTTTCAACAGGCCCCAAGGTCAGGGCACACGGTCATCGGTGCATGGTCAGAGGCAACCAGCGAGTCGCGCACCTACACCCCGTACAGTGTTTTCATCAGTCCTTAATTTCAGGGCAGACGTAGAATGGGCAATGCCCCAGGAGACAGCGCTTGGGGACGGGCGAAGGATTGCGTATTCTCAACACTCGGTTATGCACTGCCGATCACTGACCAGACGCGCTCAAGGCCTGCGCTCAATCGGCGCGGCGACATTGGTGGCCTGCGCCATTGCGAGCAGCGCACCGGGGGCACAGGATCCGGCCGACCCCAATCTCGTCGTCTCCGATTCGACGCTCATCATCGGCAACGGCACCCCAGGCCCCTACTGGCTCTCCGGGTACTTCATCCTCCGGGGTTCGGAGAACGTCCTGCAACACGCTCAATCGCTCGATTCCTCCCTCTATGAGATCGACGGCAATCGGGGCCGAATCCGTTTCGCGGCCGATGTCACAAGCGGCGATTCGGTTCTCGTACGCTTCCAGCGCCTCACCTGGGCGCTTCCGACCGAGTGGCAGTTCTCCTCCGCGACCGGCAGCCCCAAAGCCGAACCGCAGATTCAACCGGTGGCATTCCGCGAACGAGAGTATCTGCCGCCGCCGTCGCCGCTGACATCCCCGCGCCGGTCCGATCCGGGATCCAATCTCAAATGGCAGGGATTCAAATCATTCTCCGTGACAACGTCCTCCACACGGGGCGCGGACTGGTCGCAGGGGTTGGAATTGGCGGTCAACGGCGAGCTCACGTCCGGACTCACCCTCGATGCGGGACTCTCCGACCGCTTCGCCGATGCCACCCAGAGTTCGATTCGCCGCGATGGCACCCGTGTGGGCGACCTCGAACAATTCCACATCGAAGCGCGCTCGCAGAAATTCCAGGGACGCATGGGCGACTTCACCCTGCCGGGCGCCGCGACACAACATGCCGCCGGCGCGCTGGCCTCCTGGCAGGGCGAAACACACAAGGTCAACGCCTACATCGGGCGTGCCGAAGGGCAGACAGTCCGCCGCTCGATCAGTGTCAGCCCGCGCATCGCCGGCCCGTACGATCTGGCGCCGTTTTCCACGGCGCATCCGATCCCCGGCACAATCGTCCTCTGGCTCGACGGCCAACGGCTGGTCGAGGGTACCGACCGCGACTACACATACGATCCCGCATCGGGAAGCATCACTCTCAGCCCCGCAGTCACCCCGACGGTCGCCGCGACACTGATCGCCGAATTCGAGCAGACCCTGAACGAATACCGCCGCGCGCTGGCCGGTTTTTCCTGGTCGTGGGATGATCCCCGTGTCAGTCACGACATTCGCGCCCGCTGGGAAGGCGACGATCCGTCACGACCGATCTTCGGCGAACTGAGCGCCGCCGAGCGCGCGATCCTCAGTCAAACCCCGGGCGGAGAGGTCACCGTCGCGTCGCCCGAATACCGCGGCGAGGCCCATGGCGATTACCGATTGGATGTTGACGGCGCCGACAGCGTGTTCACCTATGTCGGCCCGGACATTGGCGACTGGCGCGTGACCTTCGAGTACACCGGTCCCGGCGCGGGACGCTACCGTCACCTCGCCGAGGCCGCCTACGAATACGTCGGACCCGGGCTGGGCGCCTACGAGCCCGTGGCGACATTGGGCGCGCCGCGCGCATCGCTCACTCTCCAAGAGTCCCTCGCCCTGCGGCCGCCCGGCATGGGCCAGTTTCAGGGCCGTGTTCTTGCCCATCTCGATGATCCCAACCGGCTCTCCGTGAATTCCTCGACCGCCGAGTTGGATCATCATCTTTCGTGGAGTTCCACCGCCGGACACGATCAGTTGCGCGTCGACTGGCGACGGCAGCGCTCGACCGCCGAACGCACACCCGAGGCCATCGATCATCTCAACCGGTTCGCGTCGGAATGGGGACTGCGCTCGCGGTATTTCGATTCCGCCCGCGACGAGTTCGGCGCGGCAGTGTCCAGCTCCCCGGATCGACGGCTGTCCGCCCGTGCGGCGGGCGGTCTCATGCAACTGGGCGCCGTTGACGCCTCCCGCCTCGATGTCGAGACTAACGCAACGCCAACCCCTCGTCTGTCAATCCACTCGGCTTATCAGCGAGTGGAAACACGCAACATCTTCCTCGGCCCGGCGATCAGAGGGGAGACCACACGCAAGACGGTGAATTCCCTGATCGATCTTGGCCCGATGAACGGGACCTTGGGCTGGAACGAAACCGACCTCAGCGACCCCGCGCACGACTTCGAACCACGCTCGCACTACACATCCTCGCGCCGGCTCGGGCTTGAGCGCTCCGGCGCCTCGCTCGAATACCGCTGGGACAGAGCGCGCGACTCCAGCATCACACCGCTGCGCCGCGCCCGTTCGCTGACACTGACGGTGCCGCTGAAACTGCTCCATGCGGGCGAAGGACGGGCCATCGCAACACGGGGCCAGGAGTCTTACGACAACGGTCCTTACACACCGTTTTACTCCGGGCAGCTCGATGGGACATGGTCCCCGGTCTCTGCGGTGCAATTGACCGCCGATTGGTCGCTGGCCCACACCCGCTCCGGCGTCCAGCGTGAGGTGTACCTGCCGACCCGTCCGGGGGAGGGGCAGTACCGCCTCGAACGCGGCGAGTACATTCCCGACATCAACGGCGACTACCGGCGTGTCCTGGCGACCGATGAACTGCCGTCAATCTCGGCCTATGATGGACGTCAGCAATTGATTGTCTCCTGGCGTCCAGTGTGGGCCGGCTGGCGCTGGACCGTGGAGTCCCGGAATCAGCGCATCGCGCGTCACAATCCGGCGTCATTTCGTCCCGTGCAATGGCTGGCGCCATGGACCCCGGCATCGTGGGCCCCGGCCCCGGGATCGCGCGGCGAACGCCACGGGTACCACCGGGTCAACGCCCGTCATCCCGGGGGAACCGAGGCAACGCTCGATTATGATCTCACGCACGCAACCCAATCGGAAAGCGCCGTCCGCGATTTGCGCGACCGCATCGGCGGCGCCCTGCGTCACCCACTGCCGGCGAACTGGTTCCTCGAAGGCCGCGTGGAGTGGGAAACACGTTTTCGAACCGGGACGGCCGTCGCAACGGTCGATGCCACGGCGCGAACATGGCGCGGCACCCTCGGCGGCGCCCCGCGCCCCGGCCTGAGCACCTCACTCGAGGGACGTCACCGGACCGACCATGACCGCGCGACCGGACGCACGGTGCGCCTGATGGGACTGCGCCCGCGTGCGCAACTTTCAAGCGGCGCATTCGGACTGAATGTCGACACCGATTGCGCCTGGGTGAGCACTCCGGACGACCAGGCCACGTTCTCCGCGTTACTCGCGGAGGGCCGCCCGATGGGTTTCTCCCTGCAGGAGAACATCGAAGCACGCTGGCAATTGCCCGGACGCGTCACGCTTCGCTCACGGCTTTCTGCCGATGTTCGCGAGTCGGGCGCGGATCGCTGGCGCTGGGAATTGGAGACGATCGCGCGTTTCTGATGCCGCCATGAGCATTCATTCACGATCAAGACACGACGCGCCCGGCGCGCGCACGGCGGGCGGCCATCGCTTCCGGCGGCATGGGCTCGTCGTCCTGGCAATGGCGCTGTCAATAGTCCTGCCGGGCCGACCGGTTCCTGCCAGCGACGCCCCACGGGCGGCGGCGCAGTCGTTCGGGAAGATCACCCTCGCCTACGAGGGGGCACTCCCGGCGGAGTTGACCCGGCAAATCGAAACTGCCGTTGCGGAGTTAACCGCCCGCCTTCGCACGCGCTCAGATCTTGAGCAACTGGCAAGCGGCACTTTGACACACCTGTCGTCCTCCGGGTACCGTGCCGCCAGCGTGCGACCCTCGGACTTCGTTTTGCACGACAACCGGCTCGACTTCACATTGACCATCCACCCCGGGAAAGTCCACCGGGTGACTGAGTGCCTCTTCACCGGTTTGGAGCGCACCGACACCACCTGGCTGAGACGAGTCGTTGCGCTGCCACTGGGAGTCCCCCTCACCGATCCGTGGCTGGCCGACGGCGCCAATCGAATCGGAGCGATCTCGTACATCCGCGTGGCCGAGCCACCGGAGATCACCCCCCTGGATCCCGCAACGCCCGACACGCAACCGGTCCGCGTGATCTGGCGTCTGACAGAAACTGGCGCATCGAGATTCGACGGCCTCCTCGCCGCCGGCGGCGGACCGGGCGATCAGGGCCTGACCGGACGCGCCTCAATCGGCTTCGATGGTCTTTTCGGGCGCGACCGCTCGGCGGGGCTGCAGTACCAGCGCATGCAGCCGGGCTGGCACGCCCTGCGGCTCGAGTTTCGCGAACGCGGTGTCATCGCCGCACCGCTCGACTGGCATCTGCGGGTGGATGACATCACGCAGCGCGAGCGCCGACAGGCGGTCGAACTCGGCACACAACTTCACCTTGGGAGAGCGAGGAACTGGCGCCTCATCCTCGAGGGCCGCTGGCAGAAGATCGCGCCGGAACGAGAGCCGACTGCCCCGACACGTGTGCTCGAAGCGACCGGCGGCGTGGGAGTAGCGGCTCGGGGTTCAGGATGGGCAGGGGAGAGGTCCCCGGCCTCATTGGAGATTCGGAGCGCATATTCTCGCCGGACCGAATGGCCGCTGTCCGGTCCGGCGCCTGCGCGGTCGCACCGTCTCAGAATAGAAACGCACGCCACGGCCGCGCGGGATGTTGCGTTCGGATGGTCAGTCGGAGTGGCCGCCGATACACGCTGGTGGCCAGAAGGCCAGGGCGATCTCGGGCCGGGCGATGAATGGTACCTCGGTGGCCCGGACCGGATGCGGGGCTGGGAGGAGCAGTCGGTGGCCGCCGCCTCCGGCGTGTGGTCATCCCTTGAGTTCACCCGCGCCTTCAATCGATCCCTGAGCATCTCCCTGTTCGGCGAGGGAGCATGGCTGCGGATGATTCCATCCGCTGGTGAAACGGTTTCCCTCTATGGTTACGGGGCGGCGCTGGGCCTGCGCGCGATGGAACGCACCGGCCGTCTCGAATTCGCCTGGCCCTCGCACGGTTCCCTTCGTGACGGCATCATCCGCCTTCGGATCACCCAGTCATGGTAACCCCGGCCGGTCACGGTGCGCCGACACCCGGTAGTTCCGGTCAACCGGCGCTGATCGCCTGGTGGCGGCTCTTGCGGGGCGGCAACGCGGTCTTCGCCGGTCTTGTCGCTGCGGTGGGCGCCTGGCTCATTCACCCCGCGCAACAATGGCCGTTTCTCGTCGAGGTGGCGCTGGCGCCATTGCTCATCACCGCGGGCGGCAACATCCAAAACGATCTTTGCGACATCAACATTGACCGCATCAATCGGCCCGATCGCCCACTTCCCTCAGGATCGATTCCGGCATCCATCGCCACAGGCGTTATGTGGGCGCTCTTCCTCCTCGGCCTGGCCGGCGCGTGGTTTCTCTCGATTTGGGCGCTCATCATCGCGGTCACGGTCGTGCTGGGGCTCTCCCTCTACAACCACCGCGTCTCGAAGACTCCGCTTTATGGAAACATCCTGATCGCCTTCATGGGAGCGTTGCCCGTGGTTTATGGCGCTCTCGCATCGCGGCCCCAACTGGACACTCGTTTGTTCGTTGTGTTGGCGGTTTCCGCGATTGCGTTCTGGCTCCATCTCGCGCGTGAAATCCTCAAAGATGTCCTCGATATCGAGGGCGATCTTCTCGCGCATAGGCGCACGATCCCGATCCTGCTTGGTCCGCGCGCCGCCATGCGTCTGGCCGCCGTGGCCATGCTGGGCGGCGCGGTCACGACCCTCTGGCCGGCCCTCACCGGCTGGGTCGGCCCGATTTACCTGGTGGGGGTGTTGTGCACCGTCGTTCCGGCACTGCTACTGGGCGCCGCGCAGTGTTTCTGGCGGGAAGATTACGCAATCGCCTCGATGTGGTCGTTCGCGCTCAAGCTCAGCATGCTGGCCGGGCTGGTGTGGATAATCCTCGGGACTGTTCGGTCGTAACCAGGACCACATCCCGGCTCAATCGCCCTTCGGTCGCACGAACGCCTCAATCGAGCGCCGAAACGCATCCCCCATCCACAGCGTCGCGAAGGACTCCCGCTCGTGCACCCTGGCCCCGGCAAGGTCTCCGGCATCAACCCGCGCCAGCAACTCGAGGTGCGCTGCAACCACGTCCTGCGGAACCTCCGATATGCGCCGGGCGAGTTGATGCGCCACTCCGATGAGTTGCTCCGGTTCAACGACCGAATCCACAAACCCGATCCGGTGCGCCTCATGGGCGTCAATCGTCTCCGTGGTCAACAACAGTCTGAGTGCCCGGCTGCGTCCGATGATGCGCAGAAGCCGCAATCCCCCGCCCCATCCGGGAATCAGGCCTTTCTCCGCATGCAGGAACCGGAAAGTCGCGGTCGAAGCCGCGATGCGCATGTGACAGGCGGTCAGAATCTCGCAGCCGCCCCCAAGCGCCTGTCCATTGACCGCGCCGATCACAACCCGGCGGGTACCGCCCAGGCGTTCCAAAATTCCCGTCATACGCTCGGACATGGCGAGTGCGCTGTCGCGGGTCTTCAGCGTGGCGAAGTAATGAAGATCACCGCCGGTGCAAAATGTCCGCCCACCCGCGCCGGTAACGATCACCACCCGCACACCCGGATCGGCATCCCATCGTTGCACCGCGCTTTCCAGCGCGGTCATCATCGGTAAGTCCACCGCGTTGCCCGCGTGTGGACGGTTCAACCGGACTTCCATAATTGGCCCGTGTCGCTCGATCTGAAGAGTTTCTTCTGCCATGGTCTGCCGGTACACGGCCCCGGACCGTGCCTCGCGGACCAAACCTATCCCATTGGCGGCCAATGGGCAAGCCGATTCAAACGGGTCCGTTGGGGCCGAATCGGTCTTGGACGCGCCGCCATCCTGACTTTAATTGGGCCCGGTATGGCTGACAATTCACCTCGCTTGAACCCCATTCTGCTCAGGGCGGTCATCCTTTCTTTGACTCTCGGACTCTGTGCGATCAGCAATGCTTTCGGACTTCAGGTCACCGGCGACTCCGACCGCGACACGGTGAGGGTTGGGGATACCATCACCGTGACAATCCGTGGCGAACGGGACACGACCGACCCGTCCTTCCTCGGCGCCAATGTCCACGTGTCCGGGCAGTGGCAACGGGGCGGCCAGACCGTCGAGTCACCGCGATCTTCCAACGGCCGGATCATCAAGATCTGGCATTTCCAACTCGTGGCGGCGGTTACCGGTTCCGCCTCGGTCACTCCGGTCATCTACCTTGGGCAGGATATGTCGGTGGGGGCGCAGGCCGATTCCATGCTGGGCAGTCCCATCTCGGTTGTCATCGAGGATGTGCCCGCGAACCGGGCATGGCCCTGGAGCATCCCTCCCATCATCGTGATCCTGGTTGCCATCGCCATCGCACGCCGCCGGCGACGGCGCAAGGAGGCCGAATCCTACGTCCGGCCCCAACTTCCGCCATTGGCCGAGGCGCTGGAAATGCTCGACAGCATCCGTGTCAACCGACGGGAGGACCGCGCGCAGACATACCTCTCCGACTTAGAGAGGGTCATCCTGGGCTACCTCACCCGCCGTCTGGGCCATCCCCTGACCGGACAGACCGCCGCCCAGGTCCAGTCCATGGCGGCTGCCCACCTGCCTGATCCCGGCGCCAATCAGGGGCTGACGAATCTGATGACCGCCTATTCGACCGCCAAGTTCGGAGCGATCCAGATGAATTATGAGCAATTGGTGTCGCTGGAAAGCCAGGCCCGGGAGGTTCTGGAACACCTGGAGGCAACCTGGGTATGACCTAAGCCGTATGCCGTCTTTCCGGGTGACCGCATGCCGGACCGCCCGGCGGCCAGTCCTAAACCACATGAATTGCGAGGAGATTATACCTGATGCATCCTGACATCGAAGCGGTTCAACGAAAGGTCGAGGAGAAAAGCGCGTTTTGCCGCACCCTGACAGAGACAATCGGCCGCATCATCGTCGGCCAGAACTATCTGGTGGAACGCCTGCTCATCGGCCTCTTGGCCGACGGACACATCCTGCTTGAGGGTGTCCCCGGACTCGCCAAGACACTGTCGGTCAAAACCCTCTCGACCGCGATCCGCGCCAGGTTTCAACGGCTCCAGTTCACCCCGGATCTCCTTCCCGCCGATCTGGTCGGGACGATGGTGTACAACCCGACATCCGGCCAGTTCAGCGTGAAGAAGGGACCGATCTTCGCCAATTTGATCTTGGCCGATGAAATCAACCGCGCCCCCGCCAAGGTGCAAAGCGCGCTTCTGGAGGCGATGCAGGAACGCCAGGTGACGATCTCCGACACGACCTACCCCCTGCCCGCGCCGTTTCTGGTGCTGGCCACCCAGAACCCCATTGAGCAGGAAGGAACCTACCCGCTCCCCGAGGCGCAGGTTGACCGGTTTATGCTCAAGGTCATCGTCGGCTACCCGGATAAGTCGGAGGAGCGTCTCATCATGGACCGGATGACCGCGCCGACGGAGCCGACCGTCTCGCCGGTGATCAATCCGGAGGACATTCTCTCAGCGCGCGCCGTGGTCCGGGAAATCTACATTGACGACAAAGTAAAGGATTACATCGTGGATGTGGTCCATGCCTCACGCCGTCCGGATGCCTACGGCATGGACATCGCCCCGCTCATCGCCTATGGCGCATCGCCGCGCGCCTCGATCTATCTCAATCTGGCCGCCCGCGCGCACGCCTTTGTCCAGGGACGTGCCTATGTGACACCCGAGGACATCAAGGAGATCGGACCGGATGTCCTGCGGCATCGTGTGATTGTGACCTACGAGGCCGAGGCCGAACAGATCACCTCCGAGCAGGTCGTGCAGCGCATCTTCGACCACGTCGAGGTCCCCTGATGCGAATCACTCCCGACCTCTCATTGCGCAGGCGCACGGCCTGCCATGCGCAATGCTACGGATGCGTAGGC
>JBFMFQ010000149.1:0-8966 GCA_040752075.1 Candidatus Zixiibacteriota bacterium
GCCGGACGCTACGCGCCGGTGTTTCGGCTGTGTGGATTGCTGTGTTCCATCGGACGCGCGGCTTCTTCGTCGATCTCATCGGCCGGGTCCGGGTGCATGTCGAACAGGGCGGAAACGGATTCCTCATGGGTGATGCGGGCAATCGCTTCCGCAAAAAGGGATGCCGTGGACACAACATGGACGTTGGCCGGGACATTGCGCTGGGTGATGTCAATCGTGTCGGCGACCACCAGCTGCTCAATGGGAGAATCAGCAATGCGCTCCAGGGCCGGACCCGAGAGAACCGGGTGCGTGCAACACGCGTACACCGCGCGTGCGCCGGCGCCGCGCACCGCATGCGCGGCCTGCGTCAGCGTGCCGGCCGTGTCCACCATGTCGTCGCGCAGGATGACCGTCTTGCCCTCCACCGAGCCGATGATGTTCAGGACCTCGGCTTTGTTCGGCTGGGGACGCCGCTTGTCCACAATGGCCAGGCCCGCAGACAGCGTTTTCGAAAATGCGCGGGCCATCTTGATCGATCCAACATCGGGGGACACCACGACCGGATCCTTCAGCCCCAGATTGAGAAAGTACTCGTTGAAGACGATTGCCGAATACAAGTGATCCGAGGGAATGTCGAAGAACCCCTGAATCTGCGATGCGTGCAGGTCCATCATCAGCACGCGATCGGCCCCGGCGGTGGTAATCAGGTTGGCAATCAGGCGCGCCGTAATGGAAACCCGCGGCTGGTCCTTGCGATCGGCGCGCGCATAGCCATAGTACGGCATCACCGCGGTGATGCGCCGCGCCGAGGCGCGACGCGCCGCCTCGATCAGCATCAGCAATTCGACCAGATTTTCCGCCGGTGAATTGGTGGACTGAACGATGAAGAGATCCGACCCGCGGACATTCTCATCGATCTTGACAAAGACCTCGCCATCGGAAAACCGCGTGACCGTACAAGAAGTCAGCGGCCGCTCAAGATGTTTGGCAATGCGGGCCGCAAGCGGTCTGTTGGCATTCCCACTGATGATTCGCAAATGGTTGTCCTTCACCATGTTGGATCCCACCGCTGGAGAAAACTACCTCATCTGGCTGGGGCGCCAGGATTCGAACCTGGGAATGCGGGCTCCAAAGGCCCGTGTCTTACCGCTTGACGACGCCCCAGTCCAAGCGATCAATCTCCGCCACCATACGGCGCGACGGGTCGGATATTGGATTTCCCCGAACACAAGTCACCCTCCTCTCGGTGGTGGACTTGCCGGGCCACCTCGCGACCCCTTTCGGCCGACCCGGGCCAATATAGTGATTCTCGAAGCCCGATGCGACCCCTTGTTTCGCTTGGATTAACCCCCTGCGGACCCCTGGCCATCACCGCTCGGAGGTGCGCCTTTGGGGTGGCTCAGACTGGACTTAAGCTCTGCCTCGTACGCCGTCAGAACGGCCTCCTCAATGCGCTGGCGCATGCTGTTGTTGATGGGATGGGCAATATCCTGATGGCTGCCGTCGCCGCGACGTCGAGAGGGCATCGACACAAAGTACCCATTGTTGCCGCTTATTATCTTGAGTCCCCGGATGACGAAGTCGCCATCGAATGTGATGTTGGCGAACGCCTTAAGCTTGTCCTCATTACGGAGGGTGATGCGGACCTCGGTGATTTCCACACGCCACTCCTTCTCTGTCCACGACCTCGCACTGTTGCGCCCGGGAAGCGGACAATAGATCGCTAATCGGTCTTCAATGCCTGCCTGGTCGCCACTGGCTGCACCACGCAGATGCGTAAATCGCTATCCCCCAATGCCTTAAGACGGCATAAAACACTCTGGTCCGGCGGCCGTCGAAAGACACCGAAAACCGTTGGGCCACTACCGGAAACGGCCGCGTGCTCCGCGCCGTTTGCCAGGAGTCCGTCCCGCAAGGCAATGAGCGCGGGTATCCGACGAACCACTACCTCCTCCAAATCATTGTGGGATCGCCGGAGGGCGGCGAAAAAGCCCTCCTCGTCGCTTCTGACATCAAACCTAGAATTCCGGACCAACTCTGTCAAGGACAATCCCGCATACACTTCGGGGGTGGAGGCCCGGTATGGGGGGCAGAGCAGGACCGCCCACCAATCGCGGTACAGATCGATCGGGTCGAGAACCTCGCCGCGCCCCCCCGCGCGCGCGGTGGCGCTGCCCAGGAAGAACGGAACATCCGAACCCAGGGATGCTCCCAAGCGCCCGAGTTCCGCGTCCGTCTTCTGGAACCCGAACAAGTGATTGATTGCCCAGAGAGTCGCGGCGGCGTCCGCTGACCCACCGCCGAGACCAGCGGCGGAGGGTATTGCTTTGGTTACCGTGATTTCGACTCCGATGCGGACTCCGGTGACCTTCTCCCAAAGCCGCACGGCCCGCAAAATGAGGTTGCGCTCATCCAGCGGAAAGTCCGCCGGGGTGACAGATGCCTCGGAGTCCGGGGAGAGCACGAGTCGGCATTCTCCTTCGCATCGGACGAAGCGCAGGTGGTCGTAAAGGTCGACAGCCACGAACGTCGTGTCGAGCTCGTGAAAACCATCCGGCCGGCGCCCGAGAACCCTCAGATCGAGATTGATCTTGGCCGGGGCCCATACTTCGCACTTGTCGCGGAGCATCTCAGATTCCCAGGGTCGTCCAGAACAGCACGCTCACACGGGCGCGAAGGACGATTCCATGACGGTCGCGGCCCGCCTCGTTCTCAATGTTGCTGACAGTCTCGTAACCTCCCATCAGATCGGCGATCAATCGCCCGCCATCCTGGAGATGCGCACCGATTCCAACGGTTGTTCGCCCTTCCACCGTGCCCGATGGAAACGGGACATTCTTCGGCACGGCTGTCTGCTGCAGACTGTCGATCCGGTCAGCCCCGCGGCGAATGTGTTCGAGGAGTCCGGTGATGTCGAGGTGACGCGAGTGCCGCCATTTCGGCCGAAACGTGATGCGGTCGGCATCGGGCCCCAAGTCGGAGCCGATGCCGATGAGTTGGCCGTTCAGGTCGCGGTGATGGTAGTAGCGGTTGTGCGGTTTCCCCTGACCGTAGACAAACGTATTGATCCGCTGGTACTCCGCATTCAGGAACAAACGCCCCTCCGGGCCCGTGCTCAACGCGCCGCCGATCAGCACCCCGATCTGCTGCGGCTCGCTTTTGAAATCGATCTGGAAATCATCAATGAACCATTCCCCGTAGAATTCCAGGTTCCGTTGCGGTCTCCAGGAGGCCTCCAGATTCCACAGCGGATTGTCGTTGGTGTCGTTATTGAGCTGCTCCCAGTAATAGGGTACAAACGGGTTGAGGTAATTGAGCGCCCACGGCCGGCCTGGACCGCCGAAGACGATCACCTCCGAGACGGCCACTTCCAGATTGGGGCGAGGTCTCCAATCGAGTCGGTGTCCAATGAGGTACCGTCGGGCGGCAGGACCGCCCTCCACCACCATCGAGTCGAGCATCGTGGCGCAAAACACGAAAGCCCATCGTCGTGACCGGTACGACGCGCGGAGGCCATCGAATGGCGGCGACTGATCGGAGATCAGCATGGCATCAACCGGCGATCGTCCCCACCGCCAGAACTCCCGCCCGAAGGCAATCCTCAGGCGCCAGACACTCGCGGTCAGGACCGCCTGATCGATCCACGCGGTGAACTTCTCCTTCCAGTATTCGCCATGAAAGGTGGAATCCCCGCGCCCGTCGGAGTCCACCCGCAGACGGACACGCGCCGCCACACGCTTCCCGACGCCAACCGACGCCAGGGCATCAAACCCAATCCGGTTGGAGTGAAAACCGTGTCGGTACTGGTCGATGCGCCCCGTCGGGCCGCCCCCGAGACGCGCGTACTCCTTCTCAGACTCACCGGAATCAGCCCCGAGTTCCTCCGTAAATTCTTTCTGCAGGCGGGCGACGAGATCACGGGTCCCGGGTGCCAGGATTGCGCCGGTCTGATCGAGAGAACGGAGCCCTTCGGCCACATCGCCCCGCGAGTATGGACGGGTGTGAAGGAGAAGGTTGTCGAAGTGTCCCCTGCTTGATAGCTCGAATATCGCGTCGTACACCCAGGAATCCAGCGGGACATCCTCCACCGGGCTCCCACCGGCATAAACCGCCGGTGCGGCGACCCCGAGCAGGAGGGCAGTCAATACGAGATGCCGGAGGCGATTCATCACGCGCGACGTTAGCCCACCGTAACCGCGTGGTCAATGTGAAAGGGGGAGACCACCTCTCCGGGGCCCGGCAGCCCACAGTCTATGGGATGAACCCGACAGTCCGCCCCAGCGGCGGGGGCCATCCCCCCCGATTCATGGTCTCCCAAGTGCCAACAGCGAAATGAGTTGGGGGGGTATCTTTGACTCCGCGGTGCTGAGCCAAAGCGGGAATGACAATTGCAAATATTAACTCGGGCTAAAACGAGGCATTGGCATGATGCGGGGAATAAGCGCGGTCTACGATCTTGCGTCAATTCGGGAAACTCGCGGAGAGAGACGGGCTTCGCGGTCCCGAGGCTTGTCGATGCCTACCGCTCCCTCATCCGCCAAGGATCTTTCGTCGTCTTCCAAGTCCATCAGCGCCAGATCCATTCAGGGTGAGGCGCTCGATTCCCTTGAGGAAATGCTGACGGAGCACTTTGTCGAGGAGGTCCGGCGACGCGATCACGACGGCGACGGCCGTCTCGATCGACGCGAATACGGTGGATCAGGGGAGGACTTCGCCATTTTGGATCGCAACCGCGATGGCTTCGTCACCGCACGCGACATGGTGCAGGAGGTCCTCGCCCGAAATGACAAATTGAGAGAGATGGTCCAGGGGCCGTGGGCGCCGGTCTACAATGGACTCCTGGCACTGGAGGAGCCTTCCTCCAGTGACATTGAGACCGCGGTCTATGGTCTCTGCCGTGAACACAAACTCAGCGCCGACGCGTTTCTCGAGGAGCACTCCGATCTGAAGAGTTTCTACTCCCGGCTGGCAGGACTCGCCGATCGGCTGGGCCGGTACCGCCAGTATCACCCGGTCGATCTCAACGGTTGACAAAGCCAGGTCAAAGTGCCCGGCCCAACGCCGATATCCTGATATGGGGATATGGCGGACAACGACTTCATTGCTCACGAAACCGGCGCGACCGGTTCGGCGTTCGGCAGCGACGCAGCGACCGAGGCAAGAGATTTCTGTCTCACTTGGGAGAGGGCGGTCAAGACCATCGGGCTGTACCCGCCAACCAATCCCCTCCCGGCGGAATTCCGCGAAAAGTTCTTCAACACGCTCACCGGACTGATCGACATCCTTGGACGCATTGCCTTCTCCGTCACCGATACAAAACTCGGATTTCTCGACACGGCGGTCTATGACAAGGACCCAACCGACGAGAGCCTCGCGTTCATGCTCTTCCGTGACGGCATCTGCCAGATCGCATTCGAGCCCGGCCTGACCCGTGACGAGTCGGACCGGTTCCTTAACGTCATGGCCGACTCTCTCTCCTCTCCCAATTCGCGGGTCGACATCGCCAATCGGCTCTGGTACGAGGCCTTCGATCACATCCGTCACTATACGCTTGACCGGATCGTTGAAGGCACCTACCTCGAGATGGCCGACGACACCAGTCTGCAGACTGCGCACCTCGACTTCATCGGGGCGGAAGATGGTCCGCTCGAAATGGAACGGGTCGTCGAAGCGCCGCCGCCTTACGAGGGAATGCAGAAGGAGAGGATGGAGTACGTCGTCAAGGTCTTCGGCGACGTCACCCGACTCAGCCCCGAAGAGCACGAAGAAATCGTTTTCATCGCCCGGCCCGAACCGGCGACGGTGAGCGAACAACTTGGTGTCGACATTCTGTTCGAGATTCTCCGCACCGCCGACAGCCCCCGCCTGATCGAGGAAACGATCACCCTCACCGAGAAGCAGTTCCGCGAGCAGGTCGCCGCGAACCGGTGGGACTTGATTCGTTTCATCCTGGAGAACTGGCACGGCACCGTGCCGGTCGTTCCGGCGAGTGTCCAAAGGCAGCTGAAGGCCACGCTTGTCCGCGCGGCGGACACGAAGAACTTCGAGTCGCTGGCCGATTGGCTCAATGACAATCCCCAAGCCGATCTCGATGACGTCCGGGCGCTGCTTGAGCACTTCGGGACATTCGCGATCAGTCCCATCACCGCCATGCTGGGGGTCCTGAACCACCGGCCCTCGCGCATGATGGTCTGCTCGTTTCTTGCGGAACATGGGCGCGATGCCATTGATCTCATCGGCGGGTTCATTTACGACAAGCGCTGGTTTGTCGTCCGCAACGTGGCCAAGATCCTCGGCGAGATTGGCAGGGAGCGGGGGCTGGCTTTCCTCAAGAAGTCGGCGCAGCATGATGATCGCCGGGTCCGGGTGGAGACGCTGCGCGCGCTCGGCAAGATCAACACCGCGCCGGCCCGGCTTGCCCTGCTCGACTTCCTCAACGACAAGGAAAAGGAAGTGCGCATGCGCGCATTGCGCACCATCGGCAACGGGGCCGTCCAGGAGGCCCACGAGACACTGGCGGACCTCGCCGGGAGCGAGGCGCTGTTTAACGTGGATCCGGACGAAATGCGGGAAATCCTGCAAGCCTACGCGCAGGTCGGAGGCGACACCGCCGTGGCCCAGCTCGAGAAACTGGCCGGCCACGCGCCCTGGCTCGGACGGCGGCGCTGGGTTCCCATCAATCAGGCCGCGCTCCGCGCCCTGTCCTTGTCGACGTCTCAGCATGCCTACGAGGTCCTCGGAAGACTGGCGCAGTCCAGTGATCAGGAAATCCGCGATGTGGCACGGGCCGCCGAGGCACGCTGGCTGAAAAATCAGATCGACGGCGTCCCGAAGTTGGGCGATGAGTTCGACGAAGAAGAAGAAACGGAAGAGTCGGGCGATGACTGAATCCACACCTCCCAATCCCGCTGAGAACCCGCCTTTGGTGCTGCGCCTGCTTAAGGCCCTCCTCGCCTCCTGGCAGGCGGCGGCGATCTATGAGGAAAACAACAACGCCTATCGCATGCGGCGGGCGGAACTTCAGGATTCTCTGCGCGCGCTGTTCGACAGCGGGGTCGATTGCCGCATCACCTTCCAGGGCGGCTTCTTCTTCTTCAATGGAACCCGGCTTAAGTACGATCACGCTTTCACCTTTGGCCGAACCATGGCGGCACGGTTTGCCAATCTCCGGCTCGGCGAACTGAACATCTTGCAGACGGCGCACGAAACAGCCGTGGATCAGGCGCTCTTCGCATTGGCCCACACCGACTCAAAGGAGTCCGATCCCTTCAGTGCCCTCGCGCAGACTTGGCGCGAACTCGATATCCCCGGGGTCGCCATCGGACCGATTCTCGATGTTGAGCAGGATGTCTTCGATCCGGCAAACCTGACCGAAGCCAGCCGGCGCCAGCGCGCCCAGGCGCTGTTTGGACGCGCCGAATCGGTTGTCCAGGACATGTGGAAGCGTGTGCGGGATCGCAATTCCTTCGACGCGTCGACCACCCAGCGCGTGATTCACCAACTCATCGACCAGATCGCCCAGGACGAAAGCACGCTTCTCGAATTCACCGCGCTCAAGGAATTCGACGAGTACACCTATTACCACTCGGTCAACGTGGCCATCTACTCGATCGCGGTCGGGATGCGGCTTGGTCTCGATCGCGGCCGGCTGACCAGTCTCGGCATGGCGGCGTTGTTCCACGACATCGGAAAAGTCAAGTTGCCCCACGATCTCATCACCAAGCCGGATGAATACGACGAGGACGACTGGGTCCAGATTCGACGTCACCCGGCGCTCGGCGCGCTGACACTCGCGAACATGCGCCGCATCGATGCCGAGATCGCCGTGGCCATGGCCGGCGCCTTCGAACACCACCTCCGCACGGACATGAGCGGGTATCCCAAACTCTCCCGACCGCGCAAGCTGCACCTGTACTCGCGCATCATCGCCCTCTGTGATGCCTTCGATGCCATGACCTCCGGGCGGGTCTACCAAAAGGAATGGACCTCGCCGGACGAGGCCATCCGGCGCCTGGTCTACAAGGGACGCGAGTGGTTTGATACGGTGGTGCTGAAGGCCTTTGTGCACGTGCTCGGGATCTTCCCGGTGGGCACCGTGGCGCGGCTCTCGGATCAATCGATTGCGGTCGTCATCTGCAACAATCCCGATGATCCGTACGCCCCCGAAGTTACGGTCGTCCGTGAACCCGACGGCGCATCCTGTCTTAGGCCGCTCACGCTTGCGCGCCGCGACACCCCTGGCTCCGACGGGAATCTCTACATCACCGCAATCCTCGATCCCACGAAGGAAGGCATTTCCATCGGGGACTACCTCGCCTCGATTCCGGACGCCGAGGAAGTCGGAATTGATGTAACGTAGCGCGGACCCGGCCCGTCAGTCGCCGATCTTGAGCACCGCCAGGAAGGCCTCCGGCGGCACATCGACCCGGCCGATCCGTTTCATCCGCTTTTTCCCCTCTTTTTGCTTTTCGAGGAGCTTGCGCTTACGCGTGATGTCGCCGCCGTAAAGTTTGGCGGTGACGTCCTTGCGAAGCGGCTTGACGGTCTCGCGGGCGATCGGCTTCCCTCCGCCGATGGCCGCCTGGATGACCACTTCGAATTGCTGCCTGGGGATCATCTCTTTGAGAACCTCGACCATCTTGCGGCCGACCCGGTAGGCGTTTTCCCGGGGCACGATGGAGGAGAGGGCATCAACTGTCTCGGTCGCGATCCGGATTTCAAGCTTGTCGAGGGCGGATTCGCGGAAATCGAGATAGTCGTAATCGAGCGAGCCGTAACCGCGCGTGATGGATTTCAGGCGGTCGTAGAAGTCGAAGATGATCTCGGCCAGCGGGATGTCAAAGATGAGACGCGCCCGTCCGCCGCCGACATACTCCGTTGTTTTGTACTCGCCGCGCTTTCCCGTGGTCAATGTCATTACCGCGCCCACGGACTCGTTCGGACAGACTATGTGGGTGCGCACATAGGGCTCGGATATCGACTCA
>JBFMFQ010000015.1:0-26691 GCA_040752075.1 Candidatus Zixiibacteriota bacterium
CCCGGCCTTCGCCACCTCGACGGCCAGCGGCAGGCCGACATACCCTTGACCGATGACCACCACACGGGCGGTGCGATCGGCGATTTTCGCTGATAGTCCCGAAACTTGTGTCGTCGGCATCAAGTGTTCCTCATGTCAGTTTTCCCGCTCCCGGTAGTATTCAAGCGTGTCGCGAAGCGTCTGTGCCCAAGGGATGGCCGGGCGGTAGCCCGCATCCCGTCTTGCTCTGGAAATATCGGCGCGCAAAAGCGGCACCTCGACCGGCCGCAACTTCTTCTGGTCAACCCGGACCCGAATCGGTTTTTCCGCCAGTTCCAGAAGCGAATTCAGCACCGATTCGATGGTCCGCGCCTTTCCGGAGCCAAGATGGTAAACCGTTCCGATCTGTCCCTGTTCCGCCAACTGCCGGTATCCTTTGACAATATCGCGCACATCAGAAAAGTCGCGGCGGGCCGACAGGTTGCCAACCTTAATCACCCGGCCCGTCGATTGCCGCTCCAAACGCGCGATCGCCTGACAAAAATCAGGAACGACAAAGCCGGGCCGCTGACGTGGTCCGGTGTGATTGGCCACCCGCACCCGGATGATCGGCAACCCGAATGATTCCTGGTAGGAGAGCGCGGCCAGGTCGGCAGCGGCCTTCGAGGCACCGTACGGATTCACCGGCGACAGGGGCGTGGTCTCGTTCAGGGGAATCTGGCCGGGACGGACCCGTCCATAGATCTCGGTCGAGGCGACCATGATGATCTTGTGGAGATTTTTCCTCGTCATCGGATCACAGCGCATCGCTTCGAGCAGGTTGACCGTGCTGACCACGTTGTTGACGATCGTGTCGTGGGGGGCGGTAAACGAGTCGCCAACCGAGGTCGAAGCCGCCAGGTGGATCACCCACTCCGGGCGCGTGTCGCGGATCAGCCGCGCGACGGCCTGCCCCTTGAGCAGGTCCGCACTCACCAAATGCAGGGACCGGCGGATGGCGGTCAAATTGCCGGTGCCGGTCCCGGGCTGAACGACCCCGGCAACCTCATCGCCACAGGTCAGGCACCACTGGGCAAGGTGCGACCCGGCAAATCCGGCAATTCCCGTGATGAGAACGCGGGCCATGGGTGGGATGGTGAGGTGCGGCTACCAGAGTTTCGCAAGCTCAGCCAGAACGTCGGTCGTGACGTCCAGGCCGTCGCTGGCGTAAAGCGGAGTCACCTGCTCCAGGTCCAAAACCAGGTCGAGTCCCTTGGCGGTCGCCACTGTTTTGGTGGCCAGGGTCAATTTCTGGTAAAGCGGGGCCAGTTTCTCCTCGGAGTTGGCCTCGATGATGCCGCCGGTTCCAAACGTCTCTTCCATGAACTTCTGGAATTCCTGCGACTTCTCTTGCAGTTCAACGCGCTGACGGCTGGATGAGGCGGTCAGCCCGCGCGACTCGTTCTCCTGAAAGTCGCCGGCGAGGCGCTCGAGATCGGCCTGCAAACGGTCGCGTTGCTGCTCGAACTCCTTGACCATGTCGTCAATCTCGGCCATGGCTTTCTTGAATTGGGGGGACTCCTCCCGCACCCGCTGGACGTCGACCGTCCCGATCTTCACCTGGGCCTGAAGTGAGGTGGGCACGGCGAGAAGGCCGACCACCGCCAGCGCCACAATGCTCGTGACATATTTGCGCATTACTTCGACTCCTTGTCCTTGATAATCGTTCCCGTGCTGTTGCGAATCTCGCGTTGCACCCGGGCCAGGTCGGCATCGACCATGTCCGCGATCATCTGCTCAAACGATGTCCGCGGGGACCATTCAAGGACCGATCGTGCGCGCGAGGCATCGCCCAAAAGCGTGTCGACCTCCGCCGGACGGACCAGGGCGGGGTCGATCCGGACATGATCCTTCCAATTCAGGCCGACATGCCCAAACGCGGCCCGCGCCAGATCTTCGACCGAATGAGCCCGGCCGGTGGCAATGACAAAGTCCGCCGGCTCGGCCGCCTGAAGCATGAGCCACATCGCCTGGACATAATCGCCGGCAAAACCCCAGTCGCGTTGGGCCGCCATATTGCCCAGTGGGAGGGTCTCGGCCAACCCGAGCTTGATCCGGGCCACACCATCCGTGATTTTCCGAGACACGAATTCCTTTCCGCGCCGCGGCGATTCATGGTTGAACAGTATTCCCGAACAGGCGAAGATCCCGTAGGACTCCCGGTAGTTCACGGTGATCCAATGACCATAAACCTTCGCCACGCCATAGGGCGATCTCGGGTAAAACGGCGTGGTCTCGGTCTGCGGCGACTCACGGACCTTGCCGAACATCTCCGATGAGGAGGCTTGGTAGAAGCGAATCTTCTTGTTCACCTGCCGGATGGCTTCGAGAACCTTGGTGACCCCCAAGGCATCGAACTCCCCCGTCAGGACCGGCTGGTCCCAGGAGGTCGGCACGAAGGACTGGGCGGCCAGGTTGTAAACCTCATCGGGCTCGGCACGCTCGATCGCCGCGATCAAGGAGAGTTGGTCGAGCAAGTCCGCCTGAAGCAGGGTGACTGAATCCTTCAGGTGCTCGATTCGCTCGAAATTTTCGGTCGAGGCACGCCGTACCATGCCAAAGACCCTGTACCCCTTCGACAAGAGCAGTTCAGCGAGATAGGAGCCATCCTGGCCGGTAATCCCTGTGATCAATGCATTCGGCATTCGTCGCAACCCCTTGGTGTATGTGCGGGTCTCCAAACAATATATCGGCCGTTGACGACCAGATCAATTACGACTCGGGCTGCGTGGGGGCTCCGAAGGGTGGCTTTCGATTGGACTTCAATCACGCTGCTTTATACCCTCGGAGGTGGTCTGGGGCCGTGCACGGGTTCCGCTTGAGTTCTACTCCGAGGAACCCGATCACTTTCAAAGGTTAAAAGAACCCGAGGAGAGACCGCGAGTGACAATGACGCGACGTGTGTGGAAGTGCCTTCCCCTGATAATTGCTGTTTGCCTGGCGCCGATCGACGGGATCGCCCAGGTCTCCCCGGACGGGCCGACGGACACGATCCGGATCGTGCCCCAGGGCGGAGACCGCTTGGAAATCAACGAGTTACGTGGCCAGATCAGGGTCCTCCGCGACGATGTTCCGCCTGAGGTCACCCTGGCGGAGCGGATGATGCAGCAGGGGATGTACTCGGAAGCCCGCGAACTTCTCACCTCATTATGGCAGCGCGACCCGGACAATCAATCGATCTCGGGCGCCCTGAAACGCGCCATCAATGGCCTGAAGGACTATTCCGGCCTGAAGGCCGTCCTGATCGCCGAACTCAAGCGCTCCCCCGGCGATCCGCAGTTGATGAGCGAATTGGCCGACGCGCAATTTCTCCTGGGCGAACGCGAAGCGGCGGAAAAGACAATCGAGGATCTGATCGCGGCTGATCCCCAGGATGCGGAACGCTACCGGTTTGCCGCGCGCAGTTACTCGAACAACGGCCGCTACATCGATGGAATCATGATGTTCCGTCGCGGACGGGAGATCCTCGGGGATTCCCTGGTGTTCGCCGAAGAGCTGGGCCGGATGTTCGAGGCGCGCCGCGAGTACGCGGCAGCGGTCGATGAGCACTTCCGCTGGCTGGCGGCGCGTCCCGAGTCCCGCACCATCGCACAGAACCGGATCACCAACCTGATCAAAGTGCCCGGGGCGCTCTCCCAGATCACCGAGGCCCTGCAGCGGATTGTGCGCGCCTATCCTCAGAATGAGTACGCTCACAGCCTGTATGGGGACCTCCTGTTCGAGTCGGGATCGCTCGACAGCGCCTTCATCCATTTCCGGCGGGCCGACGAATTATCCGGACAACCCGGGGAGTATCAGGCCCACGCCATCGATCGCTGCATCGAGAAGCGCGATTTCGAAACGGCCCGTGCGCAGGCCATTGCCTTCCGCAAACTCTACCCGGCGCACCCGAGGACAAGCCAGGTGCTCTTCGCTCAAGCGCGGGCGGAGCTGGGTCTCGGACGGCCGGCGGTGGCCATCGGCATGCTAAAGGATCTTGCCACACAATTCCCGGAGGGGGAGGAACGCGCCCGGGTCGATTTCGAGATTGGCGAGTTGTATCTCGAACACGCGGTCGAGCCGGACTCGGCCCGTTCGTACTTCAACAAGGTGGCCGCGAGGCAGGGCCGCGATCAGTTGCGTGCCAAAGCGCTCTTGCGTCTCGGGGATATCGAAGTCCGCCATGCCAGTCTGGCCACCGCCGACTCGATCTATCGTGAGGCCCTGACCGCCACCCCGCGGGCCGAGGACCGCGAAGAAGTCGCCTTCCGCCGTGCCCAAATCCTTCTTTTCCAGGGAGAGTATGACCGTTGCCTGGAGGCATTGAAGTCCCTCGCGAAGGATTTCCCGCGGGGGCTCTATGTCAACGACGCACTGGAACTGAGTGTCGTTCTGGGCGAGAGCAAAGACCAGATGAACTGGTCGCTTGACCGCTATGCGGGAGGGTTGTATGCGCTCCGTCGCGGCCTCGCCGATTCGGCCCTGGTGCTGTTCGCCCAACTGGCCGCCGATTCAGCAAATAAAATCGCCGATGAGGCGCTCTTTCAAATTGCCGGGATCAACTCCGGGCGGCGGCGCTATGAGCAGGCCGCGGAAGAGTACCGCTCGATGATCTCACGATTCCCTGAGAGTTTCCTGGTTCCCCGGGCCTGGGCCGAGATCGGGGCCCTTTATGAGGGACCACTCGCCGATCCGCATCAGGCGCGGGAGGCCTACCAGACGATTCTCACAGACCACAAGGATTCCCCCCTGGTGGAGAACGTGAGGCTTCGCCTGCAGCGTCTAACCATCCCCCAATGAAGTCGAATCCAGAAGTCTTTGAGATGGGCAAATCCGGGCAGTCGCCGAATCAGGCTGGGACACCGCTGCGGCGGCCGGACCGGCTGCGGTCCTCTTCCCGTTGCTTCATCGCGCCCAGTTCCATTTCCAGATTCGTCATCCGCTCGGCCAGTTTCTCCCGTGCGGCGTGACGGATCTTGGTCGTGGTTCGGACCAGGAGACCCAGTGACACCAGCATGAAGAAAACCGAGTTCACCTGCCGGAAGATCTCGCCGTAGTTGAAGATGCTGTCCATGAACGCGAGAATTCCGAGCGAAAACAGGATTCCGCACCAAACCAGCATGTTTCCCTCCCCTGTGGGTCCGTATGAGCGATCCGTGAAGCGTTTTTCAACGCCGCAATCCCTGCTTCATCCCCCCGGGCCGGGTTTTCGACTGGCCCGCGATGCCTCCGTGGCGTACCTTGGGGCCCTTTTGATTATCATCGGCTGCATGGCAGGGTGACTTAAAGTGCCGGATTGAGGAGACAATGAACGATCGGTTGTATCAGGGACTTCATTACGCGCTGGGCGCGGTTGTAACACTGTTCGCGCTGGTGGTCTACGCCATGACCGTGGCGCCGACCCTGTCCTATTGGGACTGCGGAGAGTTCATCGCCTGCTCCTACATTCTTGGCATTCCCCACCCGCCGGGCACCCCGCTCTACGTTGTCATCGGCCGGCTCTTTTCCATGCTTCCCAGCGCCGGCGACATCGCCCTGCGCGTGAACGTCGTCTCCGTGATCTCCAGCGCCCTCGCGGCCGGGATTGCCTTTTTCCTGGTCGCCCGCCTGGTGCGCGGCGCCCTCCTCAACGGGCGGGACGAGGGAATGGAATTGTGGCAGGGTGTCGTTGCCCTCGGCGCGGGGGTCTCCGGAGCGCTTTTCATGGCCTTTTCCGCGACGCACTGGAACAATGCGGTTGAGGCGGAGGTCTACGGCCCCTCGATGTTCCTGATCCTTGTGATATCCTGGCTGGCCATCCGCTTTTCGGAGAAACACGAATCTCCCGGCGCCACGCGATACCTCGTGGGAATTGCCTATCTCCTGATGCTCTCGCTGGGTATTCACATGACGGTGTTTCTCATCGCGCCGGTCGTTTTTCTGTTGTTGGTCTATGTGAGCCAGCCTCTGCGGCGCGATTGGCGTTTTTGGGTCACCGGGTTTGTCCTCTTCCTGGTGCCGGTCGATGTCTCCACATTCCTGTATGCGTCGGTGATCTGGGGCGGGGTGGCCATCGGGCTGGCATTGCGGGAGAAGTTCTCCGGCGGATGGGCGCGCATCGCCGCCATCATGATCGCCGCGTGGGTGGGGTATTCCACGCAACTGTTCATTCCGGTCCGTTCCGCCCAGAGTCCCAATATCGACGAGAACAACGTCGCGGGGCCGCATCAGGCGAGTATCTCGGACACCTACGATGCCTTCATCCAGTTCCTGGAGCGCAAGCAGTACGGCCAGACGAGCATGGTCAAGCGCATGTTCACACGCCGCGGGACCTGGGAAAATCAGTTCGGCGATCATGCGCACATGGGTTTCTACCGTTACTTCAAGACGCAGTACGGATTCGGCGGATGGGCCATGGTGCCTGTCATGGCCGTCGGATTTTTCGGGACCTGGTGGCTGGCGAAACGAAAGCGATCATGGGGCCGGTTCGTGCTCCTCTTGTTTCTCGTGGGCTCCGCCGGCCTTGTTCTCTACATGAACTTCGCCGATGGAACCCAGTATTACAAGCTCGCCCCGGATGCCTACATGGAGGTGCGCAACCGAGATTACTTCTTCACCCCGGGGTACATCTTTTTCGGACTCATGCTCGGGCTGGGTCTCGCGGGGATCGCCGATGTGCTGGGACGGCGCAGCGCGATGGGCAAAACACTCGCCATGGGGATTGCGGTCGTGGCCGCCCTGCTGCCGCTGCGGACACTCCAGGCAAACTGGGTCGGCGCGGACCGGTCGCGGAATTTCACCCCGTACGATTACGCTTACAACATTCTGGAATCATGCGAACCGAACGCCATCCTCTTTACCGGCGGCGACAACGACACCTTCCCGCTCTGGTGTTTGCAGGAGGTGTACCGGGTGCGTCCCGATATCGCCGTGGTCAACTTGTCCCTGGCGAACATCGACTGGTACATCTACCAAATGAAACATTACTGGAATCTGCCGGTGACACTGGAGGATGATCAGATCCTCTGGACGGAGCCCGACCCCGGGATCGGCGGGATGGCGAGACGACCGAAGCGTCCCTACCGCGACCCTGTTTCCGGCTCAACGCACTACATGTTTACCACGCGGGACGGCGCCGAACTGGTTACCCCGGCGATGCTCATTACCGAGCATGTCATTTACAACAACAAATGGCAGCGCCCGGTCTACTTCACCGGCAATCCGGCCGGGAAGACCCGCCTGGAGCTGGAACGGCACACGAAGATCGTCGGGTCAGTCTTCCAGATTATCCCCGGTGAGGCGAACTATGATTTCGATTACGAGCGCACGGCCGCGCTCATGGGCGACAAGTTCCAGTACCGCAGTTACGATGATCCGACCATCGGGCTCGATGACAACGCCGTCGGTCTCGCCATCGTGTTCCCGGAGAAGATGATCGCCATTTCCGACTGGTATCGGCGTGGCGGCGACACCGCCACATCCGAAGAATGGCTGAACGACGCGATCAAGTATTTCCCGTCGTACTGGCGCACGTACGATGTCAAAGCGCAGTATCTCGAAGCCCGGGGGGACACCGCCCAGGGGCTCGCCGAAATGGACAAGGGGATCAGCGCCATCGCCGCGTACGTGGAGCAAATGCCGGACAATCGCCTCTACTGGTATCATTGGGGCAAACTCTGCGAAGCCGCCGGACGGGATGAAGAGGCGGAGAAGGGTCTCTCGGAGGCGTTTTACCTCAACCCCTACGATCAGCAGGTGTACCAGTCGTACATCGCCTTCCTGATCGGCCGCCAGAAGTCCAGCGAAGCCGCCCGTGCCGCAAGCAAGTGGCTGGAGTACTACCCCGACGACACGCGTGCCCAATCGCTGAAATCACTCCCGGGGCTGCCAAAGCAGTAGTCCCGGCTTCGGGTCCTCGCACATGGAATGGCCAAAGGGCGTCCCGGTGGCATGGGACGCCCGACTTCTTTGCGGACCAGGGGGGCAACGTGGTGGATCAGTCCGGCGGCGGTTTCACACCATTGGCCGGCTCGGCCGGAAGCGGGGAGAGGTCCAGGCGGTCAAAGTGCGGGTCGGCCTTGATCTCAAAAAGCGACGGCCCCATCGGCTGTTGCAGCGCCAGCTCCAGCGTCCTCCGCGCACCGTCGGCGTCTTCCATATTCGCATGAACGCGCGCCAGTTCGAGGGTGATGGCGCCATTGCCGCTCTCCAGCCGGGTTGCCTGTGATGAGTGCGCGAGGGCATCATCCCGTTTGCCCAAACGAGCCTCCGATTGCGCGAGGACCATCAGGCAGTACGGGTTGTCCGGATCGGAAGTGAGTTGCTTGCGGCACATGGCGATCGCCGACTCGAATCGCCCCATTCCCTTCTCGCGGTATCCCTCCAGAAGATCGACAACGCCGAGGTTATAGAAGGCGATGAACTCAAGGGTGCCCGCGGCAATCAACCGGTCGTAGGAATCACGCGCCCCGGGGAAGTCCCGCATGAGAACTTGCGCCCACCCGAAATCGACGTAGGCGTTCACATCGGTCAGATGGCGGAGCGCCTGACGGTACTGGCGGAGCGCCTCCGGGAGATTCCCGGATTTCTGATAAACGTTTCCGAGGTGCATGTACGCACGGCCGTAGTCGGGCGACAATTCGATGGCGCGCTCGAGATGGTGGCGTGCTTTGTCCCAATCGCGCAGATCGAGGTAGTTCAGCCCCAAAAGCAGGTAAGTCTCACGATCCATCGGCTTGAGGCGAAGAGACTTCTGCCCCCAGTTGATGGAGTCGTCGTACTTGCGCATGCCCTGGTAAATCCAGGCCAGGGTCCGGTAGGCCTCCTGGAAGTCGGGGTTCTGCTGAATGGCCGTCTCGAACTCGCGGATCGCTTCGTCATTCCGGCCGTATTCCATCATCACCCGGCCCAGCGCGCGATGCGCCTCGGGCAGATTCGAATCGATCATCATCGCGGCCTTCGCGGCGGTCTCGGCCTTCTTGAGCCACTTGCGGTCGCGATCGTAATACATCAGGTACATCTGAGCATAGGAATCGGCCAGCGCGGCGTGCGCGGCGGCGTACCGGCCATCGATCTCAATGGCGCGGTCGAACATCCCCATCGCAAATTCCAGATTCTCCCGGCCCTCCCGGCGGTAGTAGTCGCGGCCCTTCAGGTAGTACTCGTACGCCTCGACGTTGTGAGTTTCGGGACGGGAGAGGGGCTGGAGGGTCATCTCCCCGCCCGTCAGCGCTCGCAAGACCTCCTGCGCTACCTGGTCCTGAAACTCGAAGATGTCGTCCTTGCGGCCGGCGAATGCCTGGGTCCATTCGATCTCGCCCTTCGGCAGATCCGTCAGATTCAATCTCAACTTGAGTCGATCCCCGGCCCTGAAGAGACTCCCGTGCAGCACATAGCGTGCGTTTAACGCCGTGCCCCACTCCAGGGCGCTCCCCGAGGCCGGCCTTCCGGCCATCACCTTTTCATGAGGCAGGGCCGCGAAACGGTCGCAGCGGGCGAGCACAGCCCCGATGTCTTCCGCGAATCCCTCCGCGAGAAATTCGAATTCCGGATCAGGGCTCTTGTTCTCCAACGGCAGCACGGCGAGAATCGGTTTGGCGGATGCCGGGGTGGCAATCGCCTCCGGGACTGCGACGGGCTGGATGCCGGCGGGCATCAGCAGCGCCCTGAGTGTGTTGACGTCCGACAGACGTTCCTCGGGATCCTTGTGGAGCATCGTGTCGATGGCCTGGATGAGTCCCGGCGGGGCATCCGGGCGAATTCCGGCGACCGGCTCCGGCGTTTCATTGACCACGGAGTAGAGCACGGCCATTTCGTGGTAACCCTCAAACGGGCGCTTCCCGGTGGTCATCTCGTAGGCGATCGCGCCAAGCGAGAACCAGTCCGCGCGACGGTCGACCGACTGTCCCTTGGCCTGCTCGGGTGCCATGTAATACGCGGTGCCCAGAATCGTTCCTGCGCTGGTGCGGCCGGGGTCTCCCATCCGTTTGGCCAGCCCGAAATCGGTGATCTTCACCGTGCCGTCCGGTGTCACCATGATGTTTTCCGGCTTCAGATCGCGATGGACCACCCCGGCCTTGTGCGCGGCCGTCAATCCCTCCGCCGCCTGCAGGATCAGAGTCGAGATCTGCTCGAAGTCCAATTGCCCGTCACTCAGAATTGACCGAAGCGTGGGGCCTTCCACGAGTTCAAATGCCACGTACCAGCCTTCCGGCGAGGGCCCGGCTTCGAACACGGTCGCGATGTTCTGGTGGATCAAACGGGATGCGTTGCGCGCCTCATCGGTAAACCGCCCGAGCATCTCCTCGTCGGCCGCCAACTGCGGCGCGAGGATCTTAAGCGCGACATGGCGGCCCAGGTGGGGATCGGTGGCCCGGTACACCACCCCCATGGCGCCGCGACCCAGTTCGGCCACTACTTCAAAGCGCCCGATTTGTTTGCCCGATGGAGTCATAGGACGGTCAAAATCCCGCGCCAATATACAGGATGTCACCGGTGCCCGGTGGCCAATTTGAAACCGGGGCGCCGGTTAACTGAATCGTCACTTTTCCGCGCCGGACCAGACTCCCGGATCGGTGAGCGCGAGGGACGGTTGCGCGCCTCCGGTCCCCAGACGTACATTGGACATCCTTTGCAACCACCGCAGGAGAGAAGACAATGACCACCCACCACCGAATCCTGATCAGCACGACTCTCGTTGGATTGGCCCTGCTGCTGCCCGTGCGGGCGCTGGCCGGTCCCGGCGCCGAGTCCCCGACCACGACATACAAGATGTCCAACGGCATGGAGGTGATTCTCAAGGAGAACCACGCCAGCCCCATGGTTGCATCGATTGTGTTCGTTCGGTCCGGAGCCAAGTACGAAACCGACTTCAACAACGGGGCGACGCACTTCCTGGAGCACCTCCTTTTCAACGGCACCGCCTCCAGAACCCAGGAAGAGATCTCCGACCGGATCAAAAACCTCGGCGGTTACATCAATGCCTTCACGCGCAAAGAACTGACCGCGTACATGTCGCTGGTCCCGTCGGAGTACATCGGCGAAGCGCTCGACATCCAGCAGGACATGCTGTTTAACTCGATCTTCCCCGAGGATCGTTTCCCGAAGGAGCGGGGGATTGTCATCGAGGAGATCCGCAAAGACGCGGACAACCCGGAGTACATCGCGGAATTGTTCTACGACCAGTGGGCTTACCGTGGGAGCCCCTACTCGCGCCCGGTCCTGGGTTACGAAAACCTCATCTCGACCATTCCGCGTGAGGAGATCATCGACTATTACCACACGTACTACCAGCCGAACAACATGATCCTCCTGGTCATCGGCGACTTTGAATCCGCGACCATGAAGGAGCAATTGGAAACAACCTTTGGTCGTCATCCGGCCAGACCCATTCCGCCGCGTCCGGAAATCATCGTTCCTCCGATCCAGGGGCAAACAGTCAAACGGACCGAGGCCAGGATCGCCGAAACCCACATCGACTTTCACATTCGGCTGCCGCGCTACACCGATCCGGCCTACCCCGCCCTGACGTTGCTTGCGGAAATTCTGAACGAGCGGGCCCTTTCGCCGTTGCACAAGCGGCTGTTGGAAGGGGAGAAACCGCTGGCCACCAATGCCACGGCCTCGCTTGAAACTCAGGATGAATTCTCCGCCTTGCACATCGGGATTCAGACGGCGGATACCGCCAATGTCGAACCGATCATCGGCGAGGTGACTGCAATATTAAAGGACCTGCCGAAGCTGACCGTCACCCAGGAGGACATCGGCGCCATTGCCACCCGGCTGCGGGTGGAGGACATCTTCCTGCGCGAGCGTCTGCATTACTACGCCATCATGAAGGCGCCGCTGCTCGTGACCACCGGATACGAGTTCATGGACGGTCTTCCCGATAACCTGGCCAAAGTCACGCTCTCGGCATTGCGCAGTGCGACCACCACCCATCTCGCCGCGGCAAACTACATCGCGACCGTGGTAACGCCTGTTGTTGAGACAGAGAGAAAGCCGGCGGCCGCCAGCGCCGAAAGCCGCAATCAGTATGAACAGCGCACGCTGGCCAACGGGCTGACCGTGATCGTCAAGAGCAACCCGGATTCGCGGGTCTTCGCCATCAACATTCTCGGTAAAAATCGCACCGCCATCGAGCCGGAGGGAATGACCGGGATATCCGACTTCGTCAACCGGATGCTGGTCTCCGGCACTGCCACGCGCACCGCCGATCAGATCAGCCGTGAATTGACCGCCATCGGCGGCGAGTTGACAACGAATGACAATCCGTACATCCCCTACGACGACCATTACACCTGTCCCCAGTACACGTTTGTGAAGTTCGGGACGATCGACGAGTTCGCCCCGCGCGGCGTTGCACTGCTCGCCGATCTGATCGGGAATTCCAACTTCCCGGAATCCGAAGTGGCCAAGACCCAGTCGCAGGTTATGGGAATCCTGGGGATGTCCTCCGGTTCGACCTCCCAGACCTGCCGTGATCTGTTCTACGAGCTCTTGTTCGACGGCAAGGCGTATTCCCGCCCCGTCATGGGGGTGGCGTCGACCGTGGGACGGTTCACGAGTTCCGATCTCAAGGCGCATCTGCAGACTCTCTATGCCCCGCGCAATATGATCCTGACCTGTGTCACCAATCTCGACCCGGCCAACGCATTTGCGCTGATCGAGGAGCATTTCGGCAAACTGCCAGAGGGCACACCGCCAGCCGTGCGGGTTGAAAACCCCGTCCCGCCATCGGGCGAGGTCTCGCGTCATCAGCCGATGGAAAAAGAACAGGTCTACATTTACCTGGGCGGGCCGATTCCCGGGGCGTCGGACTCCGCCGCCGCCGCCGTGCAGGTGGCCACGCGGATCCTTTCCTCGCGTTTGGGCAATGAGCTCCGTGAACGTCAGGGCTTGGCCTATTCCGTCGGCGCATCGGTGCGCTTCGACCGTGACTTCGGCTGGTACGCGGCGACCATGGGGACCGGGCACGACAACTATCCGAAGGCACGCGATGGCATGCTGGCGGAAATCCGCCGGCTCGGCGAGACCGCTCCTTCGGCGGAGGAAGTGGAGATTGCACAAAACACGATTTGGGGTTCAGGGCTGACCGCCGGTTTATCGCGCATCACCCAGGCCTATGAAATGGGAGTCGATGAGTTTCTGGGGCTCGGATACGACTACTCCGAGAGGATGGCGGTGGCCGTGCGGGCCGTCACGCCCGAGCAGGTTCGGCTTGCCGCAAAAAGGTGGTTTGATCCCCAGAACTACATTCTGGCCACAGTCGGCAAACTCGAATAGCGTCTGCCCGACCGGCAGGCGGGAGGATGGATTAGGCAATGAACTGGAAGGACAGGCTGGTCCTCGTCACCGGCGCCTCCGCGGGAATTGGGGAGGCGACGGCGCGTGCCTTCGCCAAAGAAGGCGCCCGGCTCATACTCATCGCACGGCGGCTGGATCGGCTGGAAAAGCTGTCGCGGACGCTCAAGGAGCAGTTCGGGACCGACTCTCTGACTCTGCCGATGGATCTCCGGAAGTACGAGTCCATCCCGGAGGATTTGGAGAAGATTCCAGCGGACTGGCGCACCATCGACGTGCTGGTCAACAACGCCGGCCTCGCGCGGGGGATTGGCAAGCTCCACGAAGGCGATCTCTCCGACTGGGAGGAGATGATCGACGTGAACATCAAGGGGCTGCTCGCGGTCAGCCGTGTTGTGATCCCCTGGATGCTGGACCGAAACAAGGGTCACGTCATCAACATCGGCTCCATCGCGGGCCACGAGGCCTACCCGGGCGGCAATGTCTACTGCGCTACCAAGTTTGCGGTCCGCGCCCTCTCTCGCGGCATGAAGATGGACTTGACCGGCACGCCGATCCGTGTGACCTCCATCGATCCGGGCCTGGTGGAAACAGAGTTCAGCCTGGTGCGGTTCAAAGGCGATAAGGAACGGGCCAGCCAGCCGTACAAGGGTTTGGTCCCCTTGAGAAGCGAGGACATTGCCGAGGCGGTTCTCTGGAGCGCGTCTCGTCCGGAACATGTGAACATCACGGAGATGATCATCTTCCCGACCGCGCAATCTTCGTCGACCCTCGCGCATCGAACTTGATGGGGTGCGCGCCAAGATTTTCCCTCCGGGATGCGTATGAGAATGACGAGCACACGACCAGGAGGATCCGAGATGGCCAAAGCGATTTCAATTACCTACTGCGTTCAATGAAACTACAAACCCCAAGCCGCCAGTCTGGCGGCCGAATTGAAGAACAAACTCGGAATCACCGCCAAACTGATTGAGGGCGGCGGCGGCGTCTTTGATGTCGTGGCCGATGGTGAGTTGGTCTTCTCCAAGAAGCTGGCGGGCCGCTTCCCGGAACACACCGAGGTTCTGGAAGCCCTCACCTGAGCGCCCGTTCCGGGCGAATCTCCCAACCGGGCTGGATTATTCCCGCCGTTTTTGCTTATTTCCGGCAATGCCCCAAGCCCCGGTGACATCCCATCTGGCCGAATCGTACGATTATTGCGACCGCATCGCCCGTCGCGACAAGCCGCATCTGTATTCCGCGTCCCGGTATTTCGTGCACGATGAAACCCGCCGTGCGTTTGCCTCGACCTATGCCTCCATGCGGGTGGTCGACGACCTGGTGGACGACATTCCCCACCGTGCGGATCTGAACGCGAGTCAACGAACCGAGGCCGGCTCGGCGGTGGAGGCCTGGCTTGACAGGGTACGGGGCGCCCGTGCGGGCGATCCGGCCAACGGGCCGATATGGCAGGCGCTGTCGGACACGTTCTCGCGCTTTGATCTGCCGATCGAACCCTGGCAGGACCTTGCCGAGGCCATGAAGTCAGATGTGCAGACGGCCTGCTTCGAGGACTGGGATCGCTTGCGACGGTATATGCGAGGAGCGTCCGTGGCCCCGGCGATCGTGTTTATGCACCTCGTGCTGACCCGCCCCGAAGCCGATGGACACCGATTTCTCTGCCCGTGGTCCTACGAACGTGTGGCCGTTGCGACCTCTGATTTGGCCATGTTCTGCTACTGGGTTCACATCTTGCGCGATACCGCCAAGGATTTGTCGCTGGGCGGAAGCGGCTTGGTGTATCTGCCCATGGCCGATCTCGCCAGATTCGAACTGACGGCCGACGACCTGCGTGAGATGAAGAGGCAGAAACGCGCCAGTCACGCCTATCGCCGCCTTGCCGAGTTTGAAGCCGAACGCGCACTCTTCCATCTCCGGGCGGGTGAGCGGCACATTCCCGCGATCGCGGCGATTGCGCTCCCGGCACATGCCGCCGCCCTTGAGGCGCTTGTGGGCACCTATGTATCGCAACTCGACTGGCTGCGGGAGCATGACTTCGATGTCTTTGCGGCGCCATTGGAATTGACCGATCTGGCGACACCACATCGTCTTCCCCACGACTAGCCTGTCTTGTTTGTCATCAATGCAGTTCTCTTCATTCGATTTCCCTTGACGTTCCACACCCGCAAATCCTCCTTGGGAGTGCGCGTTGGAGCACCACTCAACCAAGGAGAATCCATGAGAAGAGGTATTGTCCCGGCCCTCCTGGTCTTGCTGGTCCTGTTGGCGGGATCCACCGCATCCGCCACGGGAATCGGTGTCGGAGGGTTCGGCGGGGTCAGCATCCCACTTGCCCAGGATGACGGGGAGAAGGGATCGGTGTTCGGTGGGCATGTCAAGCTGTCGCTTGGCGGGATTCTGGGAATCGAGCCGAACATCAGCTTTTTCAAGAATGGCGACTGGGATGTCGAGGAGGGGATCACGCTCGCCGGCTCGACGTTTTCAAGCGTGGGCGTCAATCTGATGCTCGGCGCCAGCGGCCCGGTGACCGCCATGCGGCCGCTGATGTTCGTGGGCGGAAAGTATTACAGCGAAGACAACGACCTGCGTGAAACCGACTCGCGGATCGGCTGGAATGCCGGCCTCGGACTGGAGTTCGGCGGCGGACCGATCGGGGTCGAGGTGCGTGGGTCATTTGAATTGATGACTTTGGAAGGTGGCGGTTCCCGCAAGTGGGGGCACATCACCGGTGGCGTGAACTTCTACTTTGGCGCCCGTTAGGGCGGGGAGGAACGAGCAATGAAGAACATCATTCGCCGCCCGCTTGCCCTGGTGTGCGTGCTGGCGCTGTTGTCGGCCGGTTGCATTATCTCCGGCCAATTCGTCATCCTGTTCGACTGGGGCGGCATCGCCTCGACCGATCAGGATCTCAATTCGCAGCGTATCGATCTGACCAGTGACGAAACCTGGCAGGAGCACAAAGACAACATCCAAAACATTGTGGATGTGAAGTTTGAAGTGGAAATCAAGAACCTGCTTGGCACCACCGCGACCGGCGAGGTGTACATGTCCGCCACCGAGTACACAACCGTCGCGGCTGTCCGTGCCAACGCCATTCGCATCCTCTACGGAATCGAAGTCCCGGGGAATTCCAGTACGACCGTTTCCTTCGAGGAATCCGCGCAGTACCAGGAGAACCTGAGCGAGGCCTTGGACCTTCTTGAAACCGGGCAGTTCTACATCTATGGGATCGCGGAAAACATCCCGTTCTCCGTGGAGATCTTGGAGGAAAGCCGTCTCTTGGTAACCTTCTCCGCCGGAAACTGATCAGAATGTCATAGTTCAAGCCGGGTCCCGCGTGTTGGGGCCCGGTTTTCTATTGCTTCGAACTGAATGTCATGAAACGCGCAAAAGAACGGAATCCAGTATTGCGGAGAGTTCGGAGGCCTTGAAGGGCTTGGCAAGATAGGCCGCCATGTCCATCGACATCGCGGTCTTGTAGGACTCCTCGGACGAGTGCCCCGTCATGAGAACCAGGGTGGTCTCGGGGTACTGGGACTGAACACGGCGCGCGAGTTCAAAGCCGTTCATGCCGGGCATGCTAAGATCAGTGATGATCAGGTCGCTGGCCAGTTCCTCCATTGCCGAGAGGGCAGCGTAGCCGTCCTCTGCCACCCGCACCGAGTGCCCGAACTCCTCGATGATGGCCGACAGGACCGACAAGATCATGACCTCGTCGTCCACGACAAGCACATCCAGTGATCGGTCAAGGGTCATCGTCTTCCGTCCGGCAATGGTAACCCGCTAATATCTCTCCTGTTTTTATCGGTATAAGATTTTGGGAATTGAGCGGTTTTCGCGGACCGGCGGGATGGCGGGGACTTCGTCATTTTGAAGGTCCCGGCCGCCCCATTCAGCGGGCTACCGCTGGCATCGGGGGCAATAGTGCGTGCCGCGTCCGGCAACGACAACGCGGCGGACCAATCCCCCGCAGCGATGGCAGGGCAGTCCTTCTCTGCCATACACGTGCAAACGCGGACCGAATCCGCCCGCGTGACCTTCCAGATCCGAAAACGTATCAAACGTCGTGCCGCAGGCGCGAATGGCGCGATTCAAGATCACCCGGATCGACGCATGCAGTCGCTTCAATCTGTTTTGGTTGACGGACGACGCGCGCGTTGTGGGACGGATGCCCGCGCGAAACAGAGACTCATCGGCATAAATGTTGCCGATTCCGGCAAGACGCGTCTGATCCAACAGAAACGACTTGATCGGGCGCGACGCTTGCCGGCATGATGCTTGAAACTGCGCCAGTCCGATGTCGAGCGCGTCGGGACCAAGGCGCGCGAGTCCCGGATCGGTCGCCAGCACTTCGGCACGCCGCCACAGCACCCGCGCAAACTGCCTCGTATCGGAGAGGACCAGAAGCCCGGATCGCTCCAGCGAGATAATGCACCGGTCGTGGGTTCCGGGCCGGTAACCGGCGGGCTTGATCCACAGACGGCCGGTCATTCGCAGATGGATGACCAGCGCGGCGCCCTCCTCCAAATGGAGGATGATGTACTTGCCTCGTCGTCTCACTTCGCCAACACGACGCCCCGGCAGGTGGGCCTCCCAACCCGGTTCATTGGCCGCCCGAATCAGGTCCGATTGATGAGTGACCTCCCCAAGACGAAGGCCGACCACACGGGAGCGGAGCCCGCGCACCACGGTTTCCACCTCGGGAAGCTCAGGCATTGTTCATGATCCGAATCAACTGATGCGCTGTCCGTCTGCAGAATCAAAGAATAGAAGGTGTTCCGGGGAAGGCGTGACGTTGACCGATGTGCCGGATTCGAATTCGATTCCCGGCGCCGCCAGGGCGGTAAGCCGGAAACCCTTCACCTCCAGCGTGTATTGGGTGCGGTCCCCGAGAAACTCGCGGCCGACGACCCGACCATTGCCGACGCCTTGGCTGACCGACACGGCCAGATGCTCCGCGCGGATTCCAGCGATGATTCCCGACGCCCCGCGGGCGGGGAGGTTTCTCCTGCGGTCGACCGGCAGGATCCACCCCAGAGGCTCGAGGGTGCTCTGCCCACCGGCGTCAACCACACCAACGGAAACCAGGTTGATCGTCGGCCGACCGAGGAACTCCGCCACAAAGCGGTTGGGAGGGTTGCGATAGAGGTCCTCCGGAGGCCCGATCGCTTGAACCCGCCCGGAGTCCAGGACCACGATGCGATCCGCCATCGTCAGCGCCTCCGCCTGATCGTGGGTGACGTAAAGCGATGTCTTCCGCATGGCCTTCTGACGGGCTACGATCTCCGCCCGCATCCCGGCACGAAGGGGCGCGTCGAGATTGGATAGGGGTTCATCGAACAGGAAGATGGCCGGGTCTGCGGCCATGGCACGCCCCAGCGCCACGCGCTGACGCTGTCCCCCGGAGAGCGCCTTGGGGCGGCGTTCGAGCACGGAAGAAAGCTGGAGGTCGCCGGCAATCGTGGTGACACGCCGGTGAATCTCCTCACGGGGAAGCCTCCGCACCCGAAGTGGAAAGGCGAGATTGTCGTAGACAGACCAGTGTGGATACAGGGCGTACGATTGGAAGACCATGGCGCAGCCACGTTCCTTCGGCGGGCGCCCGTTGACATCAACCCCATTGATTCGGATCCGGCCTGAGTCTGGTTCCTCGAGGCCGGCGATCAGCCGCAGGGCGGTGCTCTTGCCGCAGCCGGAGGGACCCACCAAAACGATGAATTCGCCGTCGTCGGCCGTGAAACTCACCGCATCAAGCGCCCGCACCCCGTCGAAGTCCTTTGTCACCGCATCGAATTGCACCGTCGCCATGGCCACCGTCCAATCGCCTGGCACAATCTCGTGTTCGCGGCAGCCGGCGTCAACGCCCGACGGCAATTCCAGTTGACCTTCGCGCCAACCGGTGCGTTTCTTGAATACCGGAAATCGAGGTTTGTCACGATGAACACTGGAGATGTCAGTCAATGAAGAGCGTTAAGCGCCGCAGCGCACCGACCATATTTGTCGACCCCGCCATCTTTAAAAGCTACGACATTCGAGGAACCGTACCCGACCAGCTCAATCCCGATGTGGCCCGCCTGATCGGCCGCGCCTTCGCGGTGGAGATCGCGGCCCCCAAGATCGCCGTCGGCCGGGACATGCGCACACACTCAAGTGATCTCGCCGAGGCGTTCATCGACGGGCTCTTGGAGACCGGCTGCCAGGTGCTTGATTTGGGCCAGGTCTCAACCGATGCCATTTACTTCGCGGTTGGCTCGCTGAAGTGCGACGGCGGCGCCATGATCACCGCCTCCCACAACCCGCCCGAGTACAACGGCTTTAAGCTCTGCCGGGTCAATGCCGAGCCGCTGTCTGGTTCGGATGGCTTGGACCGCATTCAGGATACACTGGACTTGGACGATTTCTACGTGGAACGCGGCCACGGGCGAAGGGAGACGATCAACATCATACCCGCGTTCGTCGATCACGTCATGGGATTCATCGAACCCGCGAAGCTGCGTCCACTGCGCGTGGTGGTCGATGCCGGCAATGGCATGGCGGGCGTGGTGCTGCCGACCGTGTTTGACCGGCTGCCCGTCGAGTTGATCCCCCTCTACTTCGAGCCGGACGGCACCTTCCCCAATCACCCCGCCAATCCCATCGATCCCGCAACTTTGAAGACCCTGATCGACACGGTCAAGAAGAAGGGCGCGGATCTCGGAGTTGCCTTCGATGGCGATGCGGACCGGATGTTCCTCGTCGATGAGACCGGAAAACCGCTGGGTGGGGACATTGTGACGATGCTGGTCGCCAAGAGCCTTCTCCGCAAGAAACCCGGAGCGACCATCCTCTACAATCTCATCTGCTCGCGCGCCGTGCCCGAACTGATCGAGCGCGAAGGCGGCCGGCCCCTGAGGACGCCGGTGGGACACTCCCTGATTAAGCCCATAATGAAAAAAGAGGGAGCCCTCTTTGGCGGCGAGCACTCCGGGCATTTCTACTTCCAGGACAACTGGTATGCCGATTCCGGCCTGATTGCGATGTTGATGGCCTTGGAGGTGCTGTCGGAGGAGAAAAAACCGCTCTCCGAGCTCGTTTCCACCATCGATCCCTACTTCCGTTCCGGGGAGATCAATGTCAGGGTCCGAAACATCCCCAAAACCCTGGAGAAGATCGTCGACAAACACCCCGAATCCCGGCCGGATTACACCGACGGGGTGACTTTTGCCTTCGAGCACTGGTGGTTCAACGCCCGTCCCTCCAACACGGAACCCCTTCTGCGGCTCAATATTGAGGCCGATTCCGCCGAACTACTAAAAGAGAAGACCGCAGCCCTCCTGGCGATCGCCAAGGGGCGAAGGTCTGCCTCGGCCAAGTAGTCCTTGCAGTCCGCTTTTGGCGGCTTACAAGGGGGGAAACGTGCAGCAGGCGATCCTGATCGTCGATGACGATCCGCGCATTCGAAATCTACTCGCCGAGTCACTCGATTCGGTGGGGTATCAGACGTTGACGGCCGCCGATGGGCTCGATGCCCTCGCCGCGGTGCGCACACGGCCGGTGGACTGCGTCATCGCCGACATCAAGATGCCCGAGCTCGACGGGCTGACGCTTCTCCATCAGATCAAGGCGGAAAGACCCGCGCTGCCGGTCGTGATGATCACCGGGTTCGCCTTTCAACAGCATCGGGAGCGTGCGCTCAATGCCGGGGCGGCGGGCTTCCTGACCAAGCCGTTTCGGCTGGAGAAGATTGAGGAAGTATTGCAGCGTGTCATGACCCGGCCGGTCGCCTCAGCCCAGCCCGCACGGTCCATTCGCAATGTCCTCATCGTCGAAGATGACGTCGAGTTCCGTGTGCTCCTGACCGAAATCGTGGAAGCACTCGGCTACAATCCCATGAGTGTTTCCGATGCCGAAGCGGCCGTCAAACAGATCGACATGCACCGCCCGGATGCGGTCATTACCGACTACAAACTCCCCTCGATGTCCGGCGAGGAACTGATTCGCCGCATCAAGTCCGACCACACCGACTTGCCGGTGGTGCTCATCACGGGATTCGCGCCATCGATTAACGGCAAGGAGTTCGCCGATGGCGCCGCGGATGCTTTCCTGATGAAACCATTCCGAATCGACCGCATCGGCACGATCCTGCGCTCGTTGGAAGAACGCGCCGCCTGACGTTTCGCTGTTGGTTTGGGAATCCGGGGCCGCTCCGCTCCGAGGGGGCTATCGGGGAAACCGTCCCTGCGACACAACACTGAGAATCTGTGGGTGCAGCACCGGGTTGGCCGCGATGGCCTGTCCGAGATCAATGTGGAATGGGCGCCCCAGATAGTCGGTAACGATTCCACCCGCCTCCTGGCAGAGAAGCGCGCCCGCGATGCAGTCCCACGGGGATAGTTTCATCTCCCAAAACCCGTCGAATCGTCCCGCCGCAGTCCATGCCAGATCAAGCGCGGCGGCGCCCATGCGGCGAATCGCACGCGCCGTCTTGGCAAAGCGCGCGAAATGGTCAAGATTGTCGAACTCGGACTCCCGGATGTCGTAGGGAAAGCCGGTGGCCAGCAAGGCGTTGGTGAGCTCCTTCGTACTTGAAACCGCGAGCCGCTGATCGCCGAGAAAGGCCCCGCCGCCGCGCACCGCGGTGAACATCTCCTCCACCATCGGATTGTAGACGATTCCGCACACCGGGGATTGCCCATGCACGAGCCCAAGGGTGACGCAGAAGACGGGCAGACCATGCGCGTAGTTCGTTGTGCCGTCAAGCGGGTCGACGTACCACGCGTACCCGCTCTTGGCGGCCTGATGGGATCCCTCCTCGGCAACGATCGTGAAATCGGGAAACTCCCTGGAGAGCCCCTCGACGATCATCTCCTCCGACTGACGGTCCATTTCGGTGACGAGATTGATCGCGCCTTTGAGTTCGACGGTCCGCTTGCCGCCGAGGTTCTCGGCCAGCAACCGTCCCGCCGCTCGTGCGATCGGGATGGCAGCACGAAGGAATTCCTGATGCAAGGGGTCTGCCGCTGCGGCTCGTGTTTGCATGGATGTCCTGAGGCGGGTCGGGGGCGGTTTATCCCGCGACAGTCCCGGTCACACCGGCCGCCGGTGTGCCGAGCGCACCCGACTGCAGTTGATCAAGATAGTAGTAGATGCCGCGGTGGGCGACCAGTTGTTCGTGCGTGCCCGTCTCCCGTACCTCGCCGCGATGGAGCACGATGATCCGGTCGGCGCTGCGAATGGTGGACAGGCGGTGGGCGATCACGATATTCGTGCGACCCGCAAAGAGCTCCGCCAAGGCCGCCTGGATGCGCGCCTCGGTCAGGTGATCGACCGACGAAGTCGCTTCATCGAGAATGAGGATGCCGGGATCATCCGCCACCACCCGGGCAAAGGCGACCAACTGCTTTTCACCGACCGAGAGACCTGAACCGCGCTCCCCGACCGCGCGTTTCAGAGCGTCGCCCTCGAATCCGCTCATTCGGTTCAGCCCCACGCGCATCGCCGCGGCCTCCACGGCTTCATCGGTCAGGCGCCGATCGCCGAGCCGGATGTTGTCGGCGATGGTGCCGGAAAACAGAAACACGTCCTGCGAAACGGTCCCGACACGTTCCCGCAGGGCGCGCGGATCCCACTCTCGAACGTCGATGCCATCCACCAGAATCCGGCCGCGCTGGAAGTCATACAGGCGCGTGATCAGACTGGCGATCGAGGTCTTCCCCGCCCCGGTGGCCCCGACCAGCGCGACGGTTTCTCCTGGGGCGACACGAAAAGAAATGTCCTTCAGGATCCAATCATCGCCTTCGTAAGCCATCCACACATTCTCGAAGATGACCTCGCCCTCATGTGATCGGGAGGTCGGGCCTGCGGAGACCGGACCCGCAACGATCTGCGACTGAGTGTCAAGCAGCTTGAACACCCGCTCGGAGGAGGCCATCGCCGACTGGAGGATGTTGTATTTCTCGGTGAGGTCCCGAATGGGCGAGTAGAAGCGATCAACATACTGAACAAACGCCGCGAGCACGCCAAAGGTCATGGCGCCCTGGATCACGCCGCCGCCGCCATACCAGACGATCAACGCCAGCGACAGCGCCCCGATGAGGTCGACGACCGGGTAAAAAACCGCATAGTAGAACACCGAGCGCAGGTGGGCATCGCGGAGCTCGGCATTGTGCTCCTGATGACGATCGCGGGCAACCCGCTGTTGATTGAAACCCTGGAGAACCGCTACGCCGGTGATCCGCTCCTGCCAGAACGCGTTGATCTTTGCCACCAGCCGTCGCACCTCACGGTAGGCGCTGCGTGCCTTGACGCGGAAAATCCACGTGGCGCCGATGAGCAACGGCAGGATGGAAAACGTGACAAAGGCCAGTCCCGCATCGAGGTAAATCATCGCCACAACGATCCCGATGAGCGTGAACACATCGCCGAAAATCGTGACCACACCGGAGGAAAACATTTCGCTTAAGGCATTGACATCCGAGGTGACCCGCGTCAGGAGGCGACCCACCGGATTGCGGTCGAAAAACCGCATGTCCAGCCTGAGAACATGGTTGTACACCTCGGTTCGCAGGTCGAGCATGGCCCGCTGTCCGATCCACTGGGTGATGAGGGTCTCGCCGTACTTCACGGCGAACTGCGCCAGCATCGCGCCGATGTACAGAAGCACCCAGAACAGCAGACCGTCGGCGTCCCGTTGGGCGATCGGTCCATCGATTGCCTTCTTCACGATCCATGGGCCGGCCACCTGCAGCGCCGCGATGAGAAGCAGAAGCGTCACGGACGCCGCCACCGCCAAACGGTAGGGCCGGAGATACGTCAAAAGCCGCATCATCAGGCGGTGATCGTACGCCTTGCCCAAGGCCTCATCTTCGAAGAATTGCTCGCTCATGATCCTTAAAGAGTTTCCAGTTTCTCCTTCAATGCCTCCCGCGTGGCCCAGCGGGCGTACGGTCCGCCGCGCTCCATGAGGTCATCGTGTGTCCCCGCGTCCGTGAGGCGTCCCTCCTCCAGAAACAGAATGCGGTCGGCGCGGCGCAAGGTCGAGATCCGGTGCGTGATGAGGACAATGGTCCGTGTCCCGAAGATGGCATCGAGGCGCGAGAGGATTTCCTCCTCGGTTTGGGCATCCACGGCGCTGAAGGCATCGTCGAGGATGAGCACGCTGGCCGGCGCGACGAGCGCGCGCGCCAGGGTGGCGCGCTGCTTCTGCCCTCCCGAAAGCGTAATCCCTCGTTCCCCAACCACGGTATCGTACGCGCGCGGAAACTCCGCGACATCCTTGTTCAAAGCAGCGAGCTCTCCCACCTCCTGGAGCCGATCCTCCTCGAGCGTGTCGACCGCCAGACCGATGTTCGCCCGCAAGGTGTCGGAGAAAAGAAACGGCTCCTGCGGAACGACCACGATTCGCCGGCGCCAGTCCTCCAATGTGGTCTGGCCCGCATCGATTCCGCCCCAGAGCATCGTGCCCTCCGGCACGGCATAACGGCGCCAGAGGAGATGAGCGATGGTCGATTTCCCGCAGCCGGTGGGACCCGCGATGGCCACCGTCTCGCCCGGCCGGATGACAAAGGAGATGTCCTTTAACGCCTGTTGCCCGTTACCGTTGCCATTGTACGAGAACGTGAGGTGCCGCATCTCAAGGTCGCCGATTTCCGGCAGCGAACGAACTGTATGGGATGGCGGGATGCTCACGGCCGGCTTTGTGTCGAAGATTTCAGCCAGCCGCTTGAGCGATGCCGTGCCGCGTTGATACAACGACACGACCCATCCGAGGGCGATCATCGGCCAGATTAACATGCTGAGGTAGACGGTGAAGGCGATGAAGGTGCCAAGGTCGATTTCCCCCGCGATCACTCTCCGGCCGCCGAAATACAAGACCAGCAGGACGGCGCTGCTCGACAGGGCGCTCAGCAGGGGATAAAACCCGCCCCAGAGCCGGATCAGGTGCATGTTCAGACGGAAATAATCCCAGTTGTCCTTTGAGAACTCATCGCGCTTCTCGGCTTCGCGCACGTGCGTCTTAATGACCCGGATTCCCGCGAGTGTCTCCTGCACGGCCGCGGAGAGCTCGGAGAATCGCTCCTGAATGGCGAGGAACCGCCGGTGCGCGACCTGTCCGAGAACATGGGTGAAGTAAGCAAGGAACGGCAGCGGCACGAGCACATAAACGGCCAGCCGCCAATCAAGGACAATCATCAGCGGAATGGCCACGCCGGCCATGATGAGGGTGTTGACCCCCTGCATGATGCCGGGACCGACCAATTGCCTCACCTGCTCAATGTCGGAGGAGGCGCGTGTGATGATGTCGCCGGTCGGCATACGATCGAAAAAAGGCCCGTCGAGGGTGAGGATATGGGCGAACAAATCCCCGCGCAGGTCAAACTCGATCTTGCGGGACGCCCAGATCACCGTGCGGCGCATGTAGTAGTGGAACAGTCCCGCACAGAGGGCCAGCCCCACGATGAGCGCGGCATCCACCATGAGACGGCCGGTCGTTGTGCCCTCCTCGATCCGGTTAATGGCGGATCGGAGGATCAACGGCGTCACCAGCCCCAGGGCATTGGTGGCCGCAATGACAACCAGCCCCCAGATGAAGTATCCCCGGTAACGCGCAATGTAGGGTCGTATGAGCGACAGGTACGATGGCACGGGCACTTGATCCGTCTGCCGCCAAACCTGAGCGGCACAGGCAATCACTCTAAACGCAACAACCCCGCGGGTGGTTGGCGAGTTTTGCGAATATCGCGAATGGAAGTGACCAGTGCCCGGATTAAGACGGGCGCGGGGCTAGAAGATGCGAACCTGCACGTTCAGGTATTTCTTGGGGTTGGCGCGAATATCGGCCACCAATTCGTCGATTTCTGTGGCGGTGGCTTCCCAGCGACGAACCAGTTGATCATCATTAAGCAGCCGCGCCATGGAGCCGTCGCCATGCTCGATATTGGAGATCACACGCCGGACATCGGTCGAGAGCGTGTCCAGGCGGTCGGCGAAGACATTCAGTTTGACGGCCGCGGAGTCGAAGCGATGGGCGGCCTGAGTGACCGTCTCCTTGTTGGTCGACACGGTGGTGCGCAGATCGCGGGCAGCCACGCCAAGATCCTCGAGCGCCCGCGCCACTCCCGTGCGATGGCTCTCAACCATTTCCGCCGATTCCTGAGACAGGCGCTCCAGGTTTTCCGAGACGGTGACCAAGCGCGAGAGGCTTTCCTCGGATCCAATGGTCGAACGAATCGCGACCACGAGTTCTCGTATTTCCCCGGTCACCTCGCCCATTAAACCCATGATTTCGGGAATTCCTGTTTCATAGAGGCCCCGGGGCATCGGCTGTTCGGGCAACGGGGCTTCGGCGGTTCCCGGCCGGATGTCGATGAATCGCTCCCCCATCAGGCCGACGTTCTTGATCGAAAAGACGGCGTCGCTGCGCAGATCAACATC
>JBFMFQ010000150.1:0-8713 GCA_040752075.1 Candidatus Zixiibacteriota bacterium
GGACCCGACCGTTTCCCGGTCGGGCATCTAGCCGGCACAATCAAGGGGTCCGGCGCGTATAAGAAGTGGGAAGACATAAGAGAAGCGGTCGGGCGGTCGCAACCGGCGTCAAGGACGCCGGCCCGGTCCGCCGCGACGACGATGGAGCGAGATAATGGGTGCTGTTGATCTTGGCGGCGGAAAGCCAGAAGGCAAAAAGAAGGGCCTGAGACGGCCGAAACGGCGGGTCAGCATTCGCATCGACATGACCCCGATGGTCGACATCGCCTTTTTGCTGCTCATCTTCTACATGGTCTCGACCATCTTCGCCGAACCGCAGGCGATGGAAGTGAATCTGCCTCCGTCAAAGGACAGTCAGGATGTACGCGAATCGCAGGCACTGACAATCAGGGTCGACCCACAGGATCGGATCTTCTGGAGCGTCGGGAAGGATGATCCTGTCCAGATTGACCTCGCCAGTCTGCCCAAGTTGCTTGAAGACAAGGTGAGGGAGATTCCCAATCTTATCACCGTGATCAGGATCAACAAGTCCGCCCATTACTCGCGCATGGTAGAAATTCTCGACCGCATCGAAATCGTTGAGTACCGATTCCGCCAAGCACAAAAACGCGCGATTGAGGCCGGTTCTCTGCCCGCGGACGAAAAGGAGTTCTCTTACACGTTTTCCCTCGCCCCGTGGTCCCGGCTGGATACGAAGACGATTGCTCGGATCACTGGAGAAGCCGAAGCCCCCGAGGAGGAGGAGTAACATGGCAGCACAGCCCTCCACGCTGGCGGCCCCCCGTTTGTACGGGGCCTATGAACTGAAGCGCTACTACCAGAAGAGCATGATGCTCGGCATCATGATCTCCTCCCTGTTGGCCCTCGGGTCCATCGGTGGAGTGCTGCTGTACCAGTACATTATGTCCCAGCAGGGCGACGTTGAGGCGGTCGGCGTTATCCGGATCCAGACCCTGGCCGACATCGCCCCCCCGCCCTCGATGACCGCGGCCCAACCGCAAATCCAGGTCGCTGAACCGGACATCGCGCCGCCCTCCATCGGGATTCCGACCCCGGTACCGGACGAGGAAGTGGTCGAGGAAGTCCGGTTCGCAACGCGCGAGGAACTCGCCCAGTTGTCGGCCCCGGTCGGCAGCGGTGTGCAAGGAGGGCAGGGCGACTCCGTGGTAATCGACATTCCGGTCGAGGAGTACTTCCCCGCACCGGATGCGTTCGTCGCCGTCGAAGAGATGCCCGTGGAAATTCGCCATGAGACACCGGTTTACCCGGAAATGGCCTCTCTGACCGAGCGCTCGGGCACGGTGTGGGTACAGGCGCTGGTTGACAAGGACGGCAAGGTTCGTGACGCCCGTATTCTCAAGCCGTCCGGGGCCAATGTCGGGTTTGAAGAAGCGGCCCTCGATGCCGCCTACAAAAACGTTTACAAACCGGCGATTCAGAACGGACGCCCGGTGGCGGTGTGGGTCTCCTACAAAGTGGACTTCGTTTTCCGGAGGTAGTCGCAAGAGAGGCGCTGTTTCAAGAGGGCCCCGCCATCGCGGGGCCTTTCTTCTTTGCAGACGTCGGCTCCTCAGCGTCACTGTTACTAATGCCCGGACAAACCGGTTGACCGTCGCCGGTCTCGCGTTCTTTCTTGAGGTGTGTCCGCACCGCATCCAGCGCCCTCGATCTTCGCCTTGCGGCGTGAGATGGTCGAGATCGGCCGCCGGCTTTATGACCGCGGTTTGATCGTGGCGGCGGAGGGGAACCTCTCCGTCCGGCTGGCCGACGGAAACATCCTGGTTACTCCGGCGGGAATGTGCAAGGGGCGGATGGCCCCCGACGATCTGGTGGTGGTCGACATGGCGGGCAACCACCGGCAGGGAGCGCGTCAGGCATCGAGCGAACTGAAGATGCACCTCACCGCCTTGGCCGCCCGCGCCGACGCCAGCGCCTGCGTTCACGCGCATCCCCCGTATGCAACCGCCTTCGCGGTGGCCGGTATCCCGCTGGCGGACTGCATTCTCCCGGAGGTCATCGGAACACTGGGATCGGTTCCGCTTGCGCCCTATGCCACCCCCTCCACCCACGAGGTCGGCGCGTCGCTGGAGCAGTATCTTGATCGTTACGACGCCTTCCTGCTTAAGAATCACGGTGTGCTGACGCTGGGCGCTGATCTGGAGTCGGCCTACAGGAAGATGGAGACCGTGGAGCGATTCGCGCAGATCGTGCACCTTGCCCGATCCCTGGGCAATGTCGATAATCTCTCTTGCTCGCAGGTGGAATCGTTGCTCGGGCTGTCGCACTCGCTTCATGACCGATTCGCCTCCTCCGAGACCCCTGTTTGCGGAACGTGCCATGTCGGTTCGCCGCGCCCGCAGGGTTGACAACAGCAGTCGGCCATAACGTCCCCGGTTGGCAAATGCCCCTGACCCGCAAAATCCTTCTCGATTCGGCTGATCGGATGCAGCGATTGCCCGTTCCCGGCGACGCCGACATGGAACGGATCGCACGTCGCCTCACGCGTCTTGGGGTTGAGATTATCGACTTGTCTGATCTGCGCTCGTGGGTACCGGATCTCCCGACCGGGCGCGGGGGCGCCCCCGATCCCGATGCCTGGAAGCCCGCCACGACCGCGGAGATGGGCAAGGCGAAGGAGTTGATCTCGAATTGGTACAGCGAGCGATTCGGGGTGTCGTTAAACCCGGAGACAGAAATCGACATCACGCCCACCGTGCAATCGGCGGTTTTGATGATCGCCCTGGCCTATATCGATGTCGGTGACGTGACCCTCATACCGGACCCCGGACCCACCTTTTACCGTGCCGCGGCGGTGCTGGCGGGCGGCGGGGTCATCCCGTACCACCTGTACGAGCGTAACGACTACCTCCCGAATTTCGAGGGTCTCCAGGAAGGGTTGATGGGCCGCTCGAGGCTTATGGTCCTCAGCTACCCCCACAATCCCACATCCGCCGTGGCGGATTTGAGCACGCTCACGCAGGCGGTTGTGTTCGCCCGGCGCAATAACATCCTCATCACCTACGACTCAACCCTCGCCTTGGCCGAGCGGGGACCGATTCGCCCTCGTTCGTTTCTGGAGGCCTCTGGTGCGCGCAATGTCGGCGTCGAGGTCTTCGCGCCCGGAATCCTGCTTGGGGATCCGAGCCTGTGTCCATCGGTGGTGGCCGGCAATCGTGAAGTGGTCGCGTCCGCCTCATTCCTCCAGCGAACCTGCGGAGTTGCGTACACCCGCGCATCTATCCAAAAACTGACAGAGGTCCTCGTTGGAGCGGCAGGCATCTGCGCCGAACGCCTCCGGCGTCTCGATGAGGCGCGCCACATTCTGGTCGAGGCATTCACCGGAATCGGCGGCTCGCCACGCTCCTCACCAACGGTTCCGTTTCTCTGGGCTTCGATTCCCTCCGCGGTCGGGGCGGAGGGTTACTGCCGGCGTGTGCTGCGCCGGACCGGAATCCGGCTGGCCCCGGGCACGGCATTCGGGGAGCGGGGAGAAGGCTACATTCGCGCCGCGATTCCCGACAATCCCGACGTGGCGCGCGCCGTCGCCGAACGGCTCATCCAGCACGCCCGTCTCAACCAGCGACGACTTCCGCGCGCCCGTGTCATGGGCCGCAAACGTCCCGGGGGAAAAGCGAATCCCCCGACCGATGAGTGACCATGGCGAGAATCCGTCTGTCCAACATGACGTTTTACGGTTTCCATGGCGTGTCCCACGCCGAACGCGAAACCGGTCGCCGTTTTGAAGTCGATTGTGAACTCGAGGTGGACATCGGCCATGCGGCGGAATCCGACCGGCTTGACGACACTCTCAATTACACGGTGGTCTACGATGTCGTTGAGCGGATCGTGCAACAAAACAAGTTCAATCTCCTTGAGACAGTCGCCGGTCGCATCGCGCACGAGATGCAGGCCCGGTTTCAGCCCAAACGGGTGATTGTCCGTGTCCGCAAGCGGATTCCGCCAATCCCCGGGAATTTGGATTATATTGAAGTGGAGTTCGATTCGCTGGTTGACCAGGTTCCCAACAAGGGGGAGGTCCGGGATGGTGAATCGGGATGACTGAGACCACTCAAGCGCCGGGCTGTCGTGCCAGCCGGGCGTTCATCGGCGTCGGCTCGAACCTCGGCGACCGCCTGGAAAACCTGCGGCGGGCGGCGGCCGCGCTTCTGGAGTCGGCGGGCGTGGACTCTCTCGTGTGCAGTCCGATCTACGAAACGTGTCCCGTGGGCCCGGTCGGGCCTTCGAACTTTCTGAATGCGGTGTTTGAACTGCGTGTGCACCTCTCGCCCCGGCAACTGCTGCGGCGGCTGCTGGAGGTGGAGGATGCGCTCGGACGCCGCTCCCCGAGAAGCGGCCCCCGGACGATTGACCTGGACTTGTTGTTCTATGACGATCTCGCGTTCCAAAGCGGTGATCTGGTGGTCCCGCACCCGAGGTTGATTCACAGGGAATTTGTCCTGCGGCCCTTGGTGGATCTCGCCCCTGATCTCTGCCACCCCGAATGCGGCTCTTCGGCGGCCGAACTGCTCGATGCATTGGTGACGCGCGGAGAGATCATTCAACCCTGGCCCGAATCTCTCAGCCTGGAGCCTGAAGCCTCGCGGTCATGATCCAGGCTCTGCCCGACCATCGTGTCGTCGCCGTCGAAGGGCTCCCCGGATCGGGGCATGCCGATTTCGTTCGCTGGGCCGGCGAACAGCCGGACTGGTCTCCCGAATTGGAGGACACATTCGGTCAACTCCCGGCCATCGAGAAGGGCGCATTGTCGAACGTCCTTCAACGGCTGGTGCTCCGCCATGAACGGCACCAGTCACTGCTCGGCACCGACCTCTTTCGCAATCGCGTGATCACCGATTACCTCTTCAACACCCACCATCTCTGGGCGGAGTGCCTGTTGACCGACACGGAGTGGACGATTTATCGGAAGGTGGCCTCCGTGGTTACTCCCCCGGCGGTCAAAATCGACCTGGCGGTCTACTTTGAAGCCCCGGAGGCAAAGGTCGTCACGGCACTGCGGGCGCGCCACCGGGCGGTGGAACCCGAAAAGTGGCGTGCCCTGTATCTCGCGTATCAGCGATTTTTCTTCTCGTATGAAGACTCGCCCCTGATCGTGGTGCGGACTGATGCCGCTGAGTGGTTTGACGGCATCGGACCGCGGGAAGCCCTCTGGGACAAAATCCTCTCGTATCGGGGTGGGAAAACGTACTTCATGGGAGAATCCGGGCTCTGGGATGGAGGAACACCGGCCGGGGACTAATCTCCGGTTGTTGCCGGATTCGGGCAGACGACCATGACCACACCAGCCACACCCGCCAGGAAGCAGGCCACGACGCCGGCTCCCGCCAATCGCGAGGCGTCAAACCGTTCGGTATCCGCGAAAGACTTCGTCCGGTTGAAACGGAGCGGGCAAAAGATCGCCATGCTCACCGCCTACGATTTCTACACAGCGCGTTTCCTGGATCAGGCGGGCATGGATGGCATCCTCGTGGGCGACTCCGCCAACATGGTCTTCTATGGCGAACCGACCACGCTGTCCATCACGGTTGATCAGATGGTCTATCACACCCGTGCGGTGGCGCGCGCTGTCCGGCGGGCGCTTGTTGTGGCCGACATGCCTTTCATGTCTTACCAGGTGAATCCGGATGAGGCGCTCCGCAACGCCGGCCGTTTCCTCAAGGAGAGCGGTGCGGGTGCGGTGAAGCTGGAAGGCGGCCTCCCCATGGTGGCCACCGTCAGACGCATTATCGATGTCGGGATTCCGGTCATGGGTCACATCGGACTCGTGCCGCAATCCGTCCACCGCTTCGGAGGATTCGCGGTACAGGGACGAACACCCGAAAACCGGAACTTCCTCAAGGAATCGGCGCAGGCGCTGGCTGACGCCGGGTGCTTCTCCATCGTGCTGGAGGCGATCCCCGCCGACCTCGCCGCTGAAATCAGCGCCATGATCGAGATTCCCACGATCGGCATCGGCGCCGGCGCGGGGTGCGATGGACAGATCCTTGTCACCAATGACCTTCTTGGGCTCTACGATGAGTTTCAGCCGCGGTATGTGCGGCGCTACGCAAACTTGTCGGAGACCATGAAGGAGGCGTTCGGACGCTATGCGGACGATGTGCGCAACGGCCGATTTCCGGGCGCCGACGAAGAGTATTGAGTGGTTCACTCCATAGTTTCACCACCGCCCGCACAAATTCACATGCGAAAGACCGCAACCATCTCCGGCGTGCGCCGCATTGTCCGGCAATGGAAGAAAGCCGGAAAACGGGTGGGATTCGTGCCGACCATGGGGGCTCTGCACGAGGGCCACTTGTCCCTGATTCGTCACTCGCGCACCGTAACCGACCACACGGTTGTCTCGATCTTTGTTAATCCAACGCAATTCGGCCCCGGTGAGGACTTCAAGGCCTACCCAAGGACATTGACCCGCGATCTGGCGCTCTGCCGTTCCGAGGGAGCAGACTTGGTATTCGTGCCAAGGACGCCCACAATGTACCCCGAGGGAGAGCAGACCCGCATTCACGTTGGATCGCTCGGCGATCCGTGGGAGGGTCGAGTTCGGCCGGGCCACTTCGACGGCGTTGCCACGGTCGTCCTGAAACTCTTCGAAATCGTAAGTCCCGATGTGGCGGTCTTCGGCCAGAAGGACTTTCAGCAGGCGGCAATCCTGCTCCAAATGGTCCGGGATCTGAATCTGCCGGTTAAGTTGCTGGTGCGGCCCACGGTACGTGAACCCGACGGGCTTGCCCTGTCATCGCGAAACGTCTATCTTGACAATCTCTCCCGCCAGGAGGCGCCTGTGCTCTACAGAGTTCTCAAATGGGCACGGGGTCGGATTCGTAACGGTCGGGTGAGCACGGCCTTCCTGGAAAGGCGGATGCGAACCGAGGTGGAAAGCGGGGGAGGTTTCACCGTCGATTACGTGGCATTCTGCGACCCGAACACGCTGGAGAGCAAAGCGACCCCTATCCCTCCACTGGTTATACTAATCGCGGCCACCTGCCGCCGGCCCGGCCCCGCCAAGGGACGCCGTTTCATTGACAATCTCCTGATCCGGAACTAGACCAGCCCCTGAGCATCAAATGCTGCTGCAACTTTGCCGTGCCAAGATCCACCGCGCCCGTGTCACCGAGGCCAACCTCGATTACGAGGGGTCGATATCGATTGGCCCCGACCTGCTGGCGGCCTCGACCATTCGTGCCTACGAGCGTGTGCAGGTCGTGAATGTCAACAATGGTTCCCGATTCGAGACCTACGTGATCGAAGGACGAAACGGCGAAATCTGTCTTAATGGTCCGGCGGCGCGGCTGGGGCAGGTCGGCGACATCGTGATCATCATCGCCTATGGGCTGCTCGATGAGAACGATGCACGTGCCGTCAAACCGGTCATCGCCCGTGTCGATGCGCACAATCACCCGATCAAGTAGACGGGCCCTCCCAGCCATCCCTCTCACGATTTCATGAACCCCGAGCAAATGCCACCCGTGGGCACAACGGGCATTTCCGATACGATTGCACTGGTCCTGGCGGCCGGTATTGGCAAGCGGATGGGAACCGACCTGCCCAAAGTCCTGCTGCCGTTCCATGGGCGTCCGATGGTCCAATGGGTCGTTGAAAGCGCTGAGGCCGCCGGGATCCAGCGGGTGATCGTCGTGGTCGGACACAAGGGCGAACTGGTCATCGAGGCGCTAAAAGGCTACGCGGTGGAGTTTGTCTGGCAGCGCGAGCAACTCGGGACCGGTCACGCGGTGATGCAGGCCGTGGACTCGATAAAAGCCCACCTCGGGCCTTTGCTGGTTCTTCTGGGGGACGTTCCGGGGTTACGCCCCAAGACAATCCAGAGACTGATCGAGACGCATGTCAGCCGAAACGCCTCAGCGACAATCTTGACAGCCATGTTGGCCGATCCAACCGGTTATGGACGCATCGTGCGCGGACCAAATGACACGGTGACCGCCATCGTGGAGGATCGGGACGCGGTTGGTAAGATCAAATCGATCAAGGAGATAAACACCGGACTCATCTGTTTTTCGACCCCGCAGCTCATTAGAACGCTGGGAGAATTGCGGCGGGACAATTCCCAAGGGGAGTACTACCTCACGGATTGTGTTAAGTTATTGGTGGATTGTGGCTTGGGTGTATTCGGCCACCCCGCCGAGAATCCTCACGAAGCAGCGGGTGTCAATACGCCGACGCAATTGAATGAACTGGAACGACTTATAAATCCATAGCGGGGGTCCCATCCCAAGTGAGGTGAGGAATCGGCGGAACGGCTTAGGCTCACCGAACGTTCAAATGGATTGGAATGATGCCCGCAGTGAAGTGTAAACCCAGCGTGGTCGATGGTAGGACCTGTGAGCAAGACTGAAGTTCCCGGCCCGGAAGGCCGACGATTGATTTGGCTTGACAAATCGGAGCGATACGGGCTAGTTCAACGTGGGTGGGCGCTTTACAACCCCGGTTTCGTTCAGCATCGTTCCAGGGGGAGTATGAGACGGTTTGCGTCTATCGCTGTATTTTGTGCGTTTGCACTTTTAAATCCCGCGGATCCGGCGATTGGTCAGGGAGTAGCGCCCTCGACGGACCAGTCCAAGAGTTTTCGCGGAGCATCCCGGGCGGATGAACTGGCGCAGCAGCCGACCGGAATCGGATTCTCGCTTCTGGATCCGGCCAGATTGCAGATCCACCACTCGTATTCGATGTCGTATTTCAG
>JBFMFQ010000151.1:0-8627 GCA_040752075.1 Candidatus Zixiibacteriota bacterium
TGGGTCATGATTCCGGTGTTCGTGCTCTTCCGGTTTTTCGATGTCATGAAGCCCTGGCCATGCCGTCAACTGGAGCGGCTCGGCAGCGGCCTCGGGGTCACGGCCGATGATATCGCCGCGGGGGCCTATACCAATATCGCGGTGCGGGTCGTGATCCTGGCCATTTCGCGGCTCTCCTGATCGACGCAAACCCGGAACGGGCGCACCCCATGACAATTGAATTCATCACCATCGGCTCGGAACTTCTTGCCGGCTTGACGCTGAACACGAACACGTTTTATGTCGGCGAGAAACTGGCGGACGTTGGCTTGTCGCTGGACCGTCAGATTGCCATTCCGGATGACCATGACGTGATCGTCTCGACCATTCAGGAATCGCTCGCGCGCGCGGACTGGATCATTGTGTCGGGCGGACTGGGACCGACGAACGATGACATCACCAAGAAGGCGCTGGCCCGGGTGTTCAACCGGCAGCTGGTCTTCCATGATGACATTCTCGCGATGTTGAAGGAGCGCTACGCAAGAAGCGGGCGTCCGATCAACCCGCACTTGGAGACGCAGGCCGTCCAGCCATCCGGAGCCGACTTTATCCCGAACGATGTCGGAACGGCGGTCGGCATTGTCCTGCAGGAGGGCGGACGAACTCTGGTCGCGGTGCCCGGGGTGCCGCGCGAGATGCGACCGATGATCGCCAAGTACATCGTGCCCAAGATCGCCGAGGCGGCGCGTGTGCAGAGCAAGAGCCTCATGTGGTCCACCACCGGCTGGCCCGAGTCGCGGCTTTACGACGCTCTCCAGCAGTTGATCGCCGACAACCCGCAAGTCACCGTGGCCTTTCTCCCCTCGGAACTCGGGGTGCGGTTGCGCTTTTCCGCCTCCGGCCCGGACCGGGCGCACACGCTGGCGCATTTCGCGGATGCAGCGCGACCGAGGATCGCCGATGCTCTCTACGCCGAACGTGATCTCGGGCTGGAAGAAGTCGTGGCGGACCTTCTCGTCGCCAGCAAACGGACAGTAGCGGTCGCGGAATCCTGCACGGGCGGCTTGATCGCCAAGCGACTGACCGATGTGCCCGGATCATCGGCGTACATGCTCGCGGGATTTGTCACCTATTCCAACGAGGCGAAAATCCGCGACCTCGGGGTGCCGGCGTCGCTGATTGATGCCCATGGTGCGGTCTCGGAGCCGGTGGCGCGGGCGATGGCCCAGGGGGCGATCGCCCGCACCGGGGCAGACATCGCCATCGCAGTAACCGGGATTGCCGGACCCGGCGGCGGCACCGCAGAAAAGCCGGTCGGGTTGGTATGGATGGCTCTGTCCCGCAAGAATGGTAATACCGATTCCCGGGAGCTCCGGTTGATGGGCGATCGGGAATTGATCCGTGTGCGAGCCTCGCAGGCAGCGCTGGCGATGATGCTCGCCGCATCGCGGACCTGAAGTGTATTCGCTCACCGGAACTGGCCTCCTCTTCATTTGTGTCAGTTTTCTTCCTTGTTCTAACTTCCTTGCGGCACTGGTGTTCTTCACTCCCCGCGTCGGGGAGTCGCACGCAAGTGTGTCTCAGCCTGCGCCGGGCGCGACTTCGCGACGGAGCTACCCCTGCGCCGAAGTCGCATTGCGACTGTTCTGGTCCGAGTGAACCCGATCATTGACGAATGTTCGCGGCGAACCCTTGTCATGGGAGGCATCTGTCCTTACCCTTGAGTTCCAGGAACACCTGATGACGACAACTCGCGCGCGCCGCCTCCCCCAAAATCACGACAGTTCACCGGGCGGGGCAATGGCCGGCACGCCGGCGCACAGGGTACTTTTGACAACCGTGTGCCGCCCATTCGGAGTGCGTCACGGGGATTCACCGAGTGTCGGTTATGAACTGCTTCACGAACAGGTCACGCGCGCTCAGGGCCTCTTCAGCCCCCGGTCCCATCACATCCAGTTCTCGCTTGAGTACATCGCCGAAAACCTCGAAGCCCCCACCGCCGTGCTTCAGTACCCTTCGCAAAGCGAATTGATCCGTGAACTGAAACGCGGTTATGACGTCATCGGCGTATCGTTCGTGCTCGCGACATTTCACCGGATGAAAGAGGCCGTGGCGCTGATTCGTCAGCACTCGCCGCAATCGCGGATTGTGCTCGGGGGATACGGCACGGTCGCGCCGGACGAATTACTCCTGCCGCACTGCGATTATATCTGCCGGGAGGAGGGAGTCGGGTTCCTGCGACGGCTGCTCGGCGAACCGGAAATCCGGATGCCGTACCGTCACCCGTTGATCATCAATCCCCTTCGCGTATTCGGGAAAACGGCATCGAACACCGGCATTGTCTTCGGGGGATTGGGCTGCCCGAATGGTTGTGATTTTTGCTGCACGTCGCATTTCTTCAAGCGAAAACACATTCGCCTCCTCCCGACCGGAGCCGACATCTACCAGGTGGTCGAACGCTACCTGGAGGTCGATCCGAAAATCTCGATTTTGATCATCGACGAGGACTTCCTGCTCAACCGTCGCCGGGCGATGGAATTCCGCGACTGTGTTCTCGCGGGCGGCAAGCCCCTCTCGGTTTTCGTCTTCGCCAGTATCAAGGCAGTCAGCCAATACACGGTGACAGAGATTCTCGAGATGGGCATCGATGGGATGTGGATCGGTTATGAGGGAACACGGTCGGGCTACGCCAAACAGCAGGGGCGTCCGGTTGAGCAGATATTCGACGAGTTCCGCGAACACGGGATCACGATTCTCGCATCGATGATTGTCGGGTTCCCCTATCAGACACCCGGGATCATCGAGGAGGAACTCGCGGGCCTTCTCGCGCTGCGTCCGGTGCTCACGCAGTTTCTCATCTATGGTCCATGCCCCGGGACACCGTTTTACGATCAGGTGGTTCGCGAGGGAAGCCTGCTGCCGGAGGTCGCAGATAATCGCGAACTCTACTACCGCCGTGGCACCGGCTTCCATGCCATGGTCAGCCACCCGGCCATGACCTCGGAGCAAATCGAATCGGCACAGCGGCGCTGCTTCGAGGCAGATTTTCAGGAATTGGGACCCGTTCTTTACCGTTCCATCGAACGCTGGCTGGATGGCTACCTGAAACTCCGTGAGTCGCCCAGCGCATTCTTGCGCGCTCAGGCCGGACGGATCAGGGACGACCTCAGGAAGGCTTACCCGATTTTTCTCGCCGGGCGTGTCTTGGGACCGAATGCGAAGGTGCGCCGATCGATCGGGCAACTTCAGGCGCGGCTTCACGCCGTGCTTGGCAATCCTTCCCTGGGCGAGCGCCTACAATCAGTAGGCGCGGTGGCGCTTGCCATCTGGACCGCATTGACTCTGAAACTGGGCTTGTTCCAGCACCCGCCCCTCGTGAGACATACCTTCCGTCTGTCAGATGACGCCGCCGGGGAGAAGGCATGGCGGCATTTTCAGCTTAAGCCCGCGGCGGAGATCTCCATTCAAGTGGAACACCGACCGGCGGCAACGGTCTGGGTTCATCTTAAGGGACGACTTAACTCGGTCACCGCGACCCAGTTTGTCGCCGACCTGCGAACCGCTCTCGCACACCGGGATGACCGTGTCGTGCTGAACATGGCGCATCTCGCTGAGCTTGAAACGGGCGTGGAACACGCACTCACGCACGGGCTACGGACCTACCGTGATCGCATCCGGATCATCCTCCCCATCATGGGAGAATTCGCGACACTCGCGGCAATGTTTCCGCTGTATCGTTAGAAGCTGAACAATGACCAAGTGAGGTCAGGACAAGTTCGTCGCTAGGGTTTCGTCGAGCGGCGGGTCTTGCGTCGCTCACTCTTTCCTGCCCGTTCCATGGTCACCCTCTTCTTCCCCTGGGGCGCCAGCGCCCGATCAATGACCTCGGACATGGTCGACACCGGAATGAAGGTCACCTTCTCCTTGATCTCCGCCGGGACATCGACCAGATCCTTTTCGTTGTCGGCGGGAATGAGCACGGTGCGGATGCCGCTTCGGTAGGCGGCCAGCGCCTTTTCTTTCAGGCCGCCGATGGCCAGCACGCGTCCGCGCAGAGTGAGCTCTCCGGTCATCGACAGACGCGGCTCGACGATCCGCCCGGTAAAGACCGAGGCGATGGCGGTGGCCATGGTGATGCCGGCGGAGGGGCCGTCCTTGGGCGTCGCGCCCGAAGGTACATGCACGTGGATGTCGGAGCCTTCGAACGCCTTGGCGTCGATGCCGAGATGGCGGTGATTGGAGCGTACCCAGGAGTGGGCCGCCTGCACCGATTCGCGCATGACATCGCCCAGGTGCCCGGTGTAGGTAAGGCCTTTCTTGCCGGGCATGCGTGTTGCCTCGACAAACATGATGTCCCCGCCGGCGGAAGTCCAGGCGAGCGCGGGAACCACACCCACCTGTCCGGCGCGTTCGACCAGTTCCGGCACGATCTTGATCGGGCCAAGGAACTCGGGCAGATCGTCGCCTTTGACCGCCACTTTCTCGGTCTGGCCCATGGCCACGCGCCGCGCGACTTTGCGGCAGACGCTGGCAATCTCTCGGTTGAGATTGCGCACGCCGGATTCGCGGGTGTAATCGCGGATCAGACGGGTCAGGGCCTCGTCGGTCATTGTGAGGTTCGACTTCTTGAGGCCGTGGTTGTCCAGTTCACGCGGCAAGAGATAGCGCTTCGCGATCTGGATCTTCTCCAGGTCGGTGTACCCCGGCATCTCGATCACTTCCATGCGGTCGCGAAGGACCGCCGGGATCGGGTGGAGGAGATTGGCGGTGGTAATGAACATCACCGACGAGAGATCGTAGGGCACATCGAGGTAGTGATCCGAAAACGAGTTGTTCTGCTCGGGATCGAGGACTTCCAGGAGTGCGGAGGCCGGGTCGCCGCGGAAATCGGTGCCGACCTTGTCGATCTCATCGAGCATGAGAATCGGGTTTTTCGCGCCGGCGCGGCGCAGGGACTGGATGATGCGCCCGGGCAAAGCGCCGATGTAGGTGCGTCGGTGGCCGCGGATTTCGGCCTCGTCGCGCATGCCGCCCAGCGAGATGCGCTCAAACTTGCGTCCGACCGCGCGTGCGATCGAACGGCCCAGCGAGGTCTTGCCGACACCCGGGGGACCAACGAAGCAGAGAATGGGACCCTTCACCGAGTCTTTCAGTTTGCGCACGGAGAGGTATTCGAGAATGCGGTCCTTGACCTTCTCCAGCCCATAGTGATCCTCATCGAGGACCGACTGCGCATGAACGATGTCGAGGTTGTCCTCGGTCTTGGTCTGCCAGGGGAGGGACACCAGCCAGTCCAAATAGGTGCGGCTGACCGTGTACTCCGCCGAGGAGGGATTCATTTTGTCCAGGCGCGACAGTTCCTTCTCGGCGGTTTCGCGCGCAAGTTCCGGCATGCCGGCCTCGGCGATCTTCTGCCGGAAATCCTGGATGTCCTGCGTGTGATCGTCGGATTCGCCCAATTCCTTCTGGATCGCCTTCAATTGCTCCCGCAGGATGTACTCGCGCTGGACTTTGCCCATCTCGCTGGCCGCCTGCGACTGAATCTTGCGCGAAAGCTCGAGTACCTCGACTTCCTTGCGGATCATGGTCACGACCTTTTCCAGCCGTGATTTGACGTCGATGGTCTCGAGAATATCCTGCTTTTGTTCGTGGGTCACGTTCAGGTTGGAGGCGATCAGGTCGGCCAGCTTGCCCGGCTCCTCGGTGTTCATCGCGGTGACCTGAAGGTCCTCCGACAAGTAGGGCGACAGTTCGACCGCCTTGCGCAGCAGTTCCAGCGCGCTGCGCACGATGGCTTCGATCTGGGTCGTGCGACGGGTGTCGTCCTCGTGGGTTTTGATGCGCGCCACGACGAAGGGCTCGGCGCGCACGATCTCGTCGATCGAAAAACGGCTGATGCCCTGCACCAGGAAGCGCACCGAGCCATCGGGAAACCGGAGCATTTTCAGGATCGACCCGACCGTCCCGACGTGGTAGAGTCCTTCGACCGGCGGATCGTCCTGGTTCGGGTCCTTTTGCGCCACGAGTCCGATCATGCGGCCACGCATGAGGGTCTGGTCGATGAGACGGGCGTACTTCTGTTCGGCCACCAATAGCGGCATCACCATCGAGGGGAACACCACCGCGCCCTTGGTGGGCAAAAGCGGCAATTGTTCCAGCTCGGCGTGCTGGGCGTCTGGGCGTTCGATCTTGTCGGCAGTCACTGGCACTGGTCTGTCCCCCGTTGCGTGTCGTTTAGGCCCGTCCGGCGTTTTGCGCTTCTACTCCACAGACTGGATTGGGATTTCCCTCGCCCGTCCGGACGGATGCGGCAGTTTGCCCACATGCACTTCCAGGAACCCATCGCGGTAGGTCGCCCGCACACCCTCGGGGTCGATGGTCTCGGGCAGGTAGATGTTGCGCTCAAACCGTCCTGTCCAGATTTCCATGTTGCGGAAGCAGCAGCCCTCGCGGTTCGGAATCGGGCGGCGTTCTCCCTTGACGGTGAGGATGTTGTCATTCAGGCTCAGGGTCACGGCCGACTGGCTCACCCCGGCCAGCTCGATCAACACGACGACCTCATCATCGGATTCCCAGACATCGGTCGGCGGACGCCACAGACGGTTGGCGGCGGGGGTCTTGCGCCAGTTGGACAACTGGTTGAACATCAGATCCATTTCTTCCTGAATCTGGCGCATGTCCTGCATCAGGTCCTTTTTGAAGTCGGTCATGCTCATGGTCGTTCTCCAGCCGATTTCTTGGTACGTCGTTTCCGGACATCAGGATACGGATGTCCCGCACAAATGGAATCCATCCATAATACGCCTGAGCGAACAGGTTCGTTCATGCCTATGGTTTCGGCCATTCCCGCCAATCCATTAAGTGTCACGGGGAAGGCATCTTGTCCAGCCGTGACAGGGAATCGGCAATCATGGTGCTGAGGGGCACCCGCTGTTCAATCGGGACAAGCCTCTCGTACTCGGTCAGCAGCCGCCGCACTTCGGCCGTGTTGGCTCGGGTCAGTTCAATCCGTGCCGCGTTCAGGTACGCCGGGGAGTACGACGGGTCGGCGATCATGGCGCTGTCCAAAGACGCGCGTGCTTCGGTCAATCTCCCAACCTCCGTATAGCAAACACCAAGCGAATTGAGGTTTCGGGCGCTGCGAGGCAGCACATTCGCCCCCCGTTCCAAGTGAGGCAGCGCCTCGGCAAACATCCCCTTGCGCATTAAGAGGTAGCCGAGTTGGTATTGGTACTCCGGCCGGTTGGGATTGAGAATCACCGCGCGCTGCGCATGCGGGAGTGCCTCGTCGAACCTCCCGAGATTGGCGAGTGTCACCGCCAGCCCATAGTGCGCCTCGTGGAAGTCGGGATCGCGTTCGCTGCCGCTCCGGTACCAGGCGGCGGCATCCTCCTGGCGTCCCAGATTCGAGAAAGCATTACCCAGGGCGACATGGTAGCGGGCGTTGTCGGTGATCTTCAGCGCTTCTTTGTACTGCATGATCTCGCCCATGGGACGGCCGGTGTCACGGTAGTAGAGGGCGAGGATCTCATGACCGTAGTCCGCGCGCGATCGGTCCAGCCGCAGCAGGGCCTCGTAGCGACGCACCTCGGAAGCGGCATCCGCCGAAAACGACAGCCACAACCCGGCGGAGAGCAACGCCACCCCGGCAATGGCCCGTCGTGACGGACCGCGAGGGATTCGTGCCAGGTAGACCGCGGCACCGACCATGAGAGGTGAATAGATGACGGCAAACAGATCCCAATCACGCGCCCATCCCAGTTTGGGATCGAGCAGCAACCCGGCGAGGATGGGCAGGAGAATCGCGAGGACCCAGAAAGCCGCGCCGATCTCTCCTTGTTGGGGACCTTGATCGGACACCGGTTGCTTCACCGCTCGAGATGCCAGCTTCAGCGCCAGCGCCACGAGCAGCGCCGGTGTGAGGATCAGGACCTGGTTGACGCCATCGATCAGGTGGGCCGGTGTGAGGATGCCGTACCAGTGCGGGGGCTGCGCGAGGAGAGGAAGGAGAAAATCCCGTAGACCCAACCCGATTGCATCAACCTGAGTGGCATGTACCCGATCCGCCAGCATGAATAGGCCGACGGCAACAATGACGGCGTAGATCGGCAGGTCGAAGCGTCGCGCCGACGTTACCCGCGAGTTCCAGAAGACCCAGAGCGTCACCGGGATGAACACCGCGGTTGTCGCATGTGAGGCCACCGCAAGAAGGGACAGGGCAATGACGGGAAGAGACGACACCGGCCCCCGCCGGTAGGCAAGCAGTGCGAGAATCCAGAGCACGGAAATCGCCACTGGGAGGGCATACGATTCAACATACCCCGCGAAAAGCCGTGCGGCGCCGAATGTGAGAACCCAGAACACCAGGCGTCTCCCGCCGCGCGGATCGGCCTTCGGCGCAAGCCACCAGAGCCCGACAACCAGGAGCACACCGGCAACCACGCTCAACGCACGCAGGGCATCCTGGCCGCCCATTCGCCACCCCGGCGGCAGACCACTGGCAAGGAAATGCGACAGGAAGGAAGGGAGAAGTTCGCTTGGCAGGACACGCGCCCCGGAGGCGGCATCCGCCGCCCGCATGAAGCCGTCTCCGAGAAGCGGCGCGCGCGCGCGAAGCAGCCACGCGAGAATTCCAACTAAGGCGGCAA
>JBFMFQ010000152.1:0-8462 GCA_040752075.1 Candidatus Zixiibacteriota bacterium
GTTGCCCGGGGGGCGGTTTGATTATCACCGAGGTTGGAGCCGCCGGCTTAGAAGTTAGGATCCGAGGTGCACGGGGGCGGGTCGGGCGCCCCAAAAAAGACCATGTCGATCAACTCGGCGAGATCAATGGCATCGGTCATGCCGTCGCAGTTGATGTCCGCCAAGCGATCAAAGCAGACCGCCATGACGGTCACGTAGAAGCTGCACTGGGACGTATTTCCGGCCGCATCGGTCGCGGTGACAATGACCTCATTGACTCCCTCGGGAATGAATCCCCCCGAAGGGAAGTTGGCATCGATGGTTACCGCTCCCCCGCAATTGTCCACGGCATCAACAGTGTAGGCCACGACCGCGCCGGTGTGGACCGGGGGAACGTTGATGACCGTGTCATTGGGGCATGTGATCACTGGCGGGGTGTTGTCTTCGACTGTGACATTGGCCTGGCAGGAGGAAATCGCGCCGCGCTCGTCCTCGATATTCAGGGTTACCGGCGTGGTTCCGATCGGGTACGGTCCCGGGGGGTCCTGGGTGATAATAACTGGACCGCCTTCGGGATCGTACGATCCGTTGTCTATTGAGGCATCGGCGTCACAGCCGGCGCCGGTGGAAACCGTAGCATCCAGGCACTGGGCCACCGGCGCTTGATTGGCGACGATGCTGATGACGCCCTTGGTGAAAGCGGGCACGACCGGGCTAAACGTCGAACCACCATCGGCAACGAAGAGGAGGTGGTTGCCGGGGTTGGTGCAGGTCGTGTCGATTTCAAATGCCCCGACGGTGCTCGTCACATCGACGTTCAGAACCATGGATCCTGATGCGTCCGCGCCAGGTGCGAGATAGGGCGCGAAGAAATAGCCCGTGGCAAACTGAAACCCCTCCGGCGAGGCCGTGACGGGATGGTATGAGTTCGTGTCGTTATAAGCGGGCATCTGGAAGCCGCCGGCGGATCCATTGAGGCATTCCCCGTCAAGATCCGCGTACTGCGAGAAAGTCCCGTACATCTGCGCCGCGGCATCCACGCGGTCACGGAACTTGCCCTGGGCCGCGGTGATGAAAGATCCGGGCGTGATCTCACGGGCAACCAGCGGTAAGACGATATCGCGAACTGTGACCGAGTTGGTCAGGTAGATGTGAATGGGCACCCCTGATTCGCCGTCATAAACCGATTTGGATTCAACCACGACGGAGTTGCCCGGGGCGCCGGGGTTGGGATCTACGTCCGGGTCACAGAGGGACGGATTTGCCACGCAATCACACGGAGGCTGCGGCGTCGCGTTCGCAAAGAATATCCTTTCGACATATGCGGTCAGGTCCAGGACATCAACGATCCCGTCGGCATTGAAGTCCGAGCGTCGCACTGGACAATTGGGATCCTGCGGGCTGGGCGGACCGGCATAGTAGATTTCATCAATGGTCATCGTGAGTTCCAAGACCGTGATCATTCCGTTGCCATCGATGTCCCCGGGAAATGGGCAGGAGCACTGGGCGTTTGCCGCCGGGGTCTCGGACATCAGCAATGACAGCAACAGGAGACAAACCCAGAGCGCAACTCCGCCCGGACTTGTAAGGCCAGAGCGACCCGACATCTCGAACCTCCTTTGATTTCTTTCCTGCGAGCGACGGTCTATCGGAGTGGTGGGCTGGGCACCAGGGATTGGCGCCCGACGGCATCGCCCCGATCGGGTGATTACCTCTTACGAAAATTACACGGTCAAGGCAACTTGCGCAAGTGCCCAGGAGGAGTGATTTCAACGTGATAGTGGAGCCATTGAGTATGGTTAAGCCGGGGGTGGCGGGATGGCCAGGTGACGGTCATCCGTCTGAGCGAAGGCCGAGCCGACGTGCCAGCCCCTGCTTTCGACGGCGACTGATGGCAAGGATGGTCCCATTCGTCATCAGGACGGCGCTCTCGCCATCGGCGTGTGATCGGATCTCGCGGACGAACTCGACATTGACGATTGACTGGCGGTGAATGCGGATGAACCGGTTCGCGTCGAGCTCGGCCTCGAGGGTATTGAGAGACTCGCGGTGAAGGAACTTCTCCGTGCCGCGATGGAGGGTCACGTAGCAGTCCGAGGCCTCGATCCACTCGATTTCGTCGGTCCTGATGAGCACGATTCGCCCCGCCGAGCGGACAGGGATCCGATCCCTTGGCGCCTTGATCGCGTCGAGGGCCGGGGCGGCCGATGCCCCGATTTCGGTGTTCCCCTGCGCGATGGTCGAGGCAAGCACGCTGCGGAGTTTGCGACTCCAGACGGCATCGTTGGCCAGGGCGAGTTGTTCGCGCACGCGTTTGAGTGTTTCGGCAAAGCGCTCCTCGCTGAATGGCTTCAGCAGGTAGTCCAGGGCGTTTCGTTCAAAAGCCGGGACCGCATAGCGGTCGTGGGCGGTGACGAATACGGTGTATGGCATATCATCGGCGCCGACCCTGTCGATGACGCTGAAGCCGTCGCTTCCGGGCATCTGCACATCGAGAAACACGAGATCCGGATCGTGAGCGAGAATGGCGCGGACGGCCGAGTCGGCATCGCCGCACTCTTCCAGAATCTCGCAGTCCGTGTGCGAGGACAAAAGCGAGCGCAGGTACTTGCGTGCCATGGGCTCATCATCGGCGATGACGATGCGGATCGCGGTCATCCCGCTCCTCCATCCACCGCCGGGGCCGCGGTCGCGGGTTTCCAGGGGAGCGTGAGACGCACGGTGGTCCCCGTGCCATTGCCGGACACTATGTCCAGCGAGTGACGTCCGGGATAGAGCACCTGCAAACGTGTCCGCAATCCTCCCAGGCCGTGGCCGTACTGGCCGCGATCCAGTCCGGGCGGCTCGATTCCGGCACCATTGTCGCGGACTTCCAACATCACGCTGCCGGCGGACTTTCCGGCCGTGATTCCGATATGGCCGGGACCGGGACGCTTTTCGATGCCGTGACGGATGGCATTCTCGGCCAGTGGTTGCAGGACGAAGGCGGGAACGCGCGCATCCAGTGTGTCGGGATCGATTTCCCATTCCACGCGCAACCGGTCGGAGAAGCGGATTTGCTCGATCTCGATGTAGCGGCGCAGGAATCCCAGTTCCTCGCGCAAGGAGGTCTCGTGCTGCTTGACGTGGTCCAGCGATTGCCGAAGGAGATCTGACAGCGCGGTGAGCATCCGCTCGGCGGTTGCCTGATCCTTGACGCGCACCAGGGCCAGGATCGTGTGCAGCGTGTTAAAAAGAAAGTGCGGCTGAAGCTGATTGCGCAATGCGGCCAGTTGCGCCGCGGCGAGCTCGGTTTCGAGCCGTGCGGTCCGGATCTCGCGGTCGCGAAAGCTGCTGTAGTAAATGGCCGCGTTCTCGATCCCGATGGTCACCCAGAAGGCAAGGTAATACCAGCTCGAGTGGACTCCGATCACCCAATCCAAAAGCCCGGCGAAAGTCGACTCGCGAATGTCTTCCACGAAGCGCGCATTCAAATACAAGACGCCGGTGTAGAGAACGATATAGGCCGCGGTGAAGACGACGCTGGCGCCGACGAGGATTGGCAGCCGTCGTGCGAGAGAACCGCCCTCCAATTGATAGCGTCCGGCAAACCACAGGAGAAACGGGGTGCAAAACCCCCAGACATACCAAAGGGCCGCCTTTGCGCGGAAGAGCTCCCACCATGTGTACGGGTTGCGTCCAAAGTAGAACAGTTCCCAGTGCAACGAGGACAGAAGCGAGACCGCCAGCCAGAAAAGCAGGATGACCGCCCACCGTTTACGGCGGTCCGGTATGAGGGTTTCGACAATTGTCGCGGTCTGGCTGTGCACCATTCTGAAGGCGGCTCCCGTTGTCGGCCTCAATATACGAACTCATACGATGGTCGGATGGCGGAGATCGTTGCGCGGGCCGGCAATTCGACTCGTCGCGCAAACCAAATCCCCAAGGGGCTGTCCGCCCGCCGTTCGCATACGGATTTCGACCGTTCGCATCACCGGCTCGCCGTTCGTGTCTCCGACGGGAATTGGCCGGCGGGCGAAACGTAGGAGTCAGTACAGAGTGACCCGGCGGGCCCATCTCCCCGCTCGGCCGTCGACCGGGACAGGCAATCATCCACAGCACGGAGACACGATCATGCCGACAATTCCGATCGCACAGCCAACCGGCCGGGCTCAACGAGCGCGGCGCCTTTTGATCCCAATCCTTGCACTCTCTCTCTGGAGTGGCGCGGTGGGACATGCGCAGACATTCACCTGGATCACCGATCCCCTCAATCCGGTGGTCAGCGACCAGACGACGATCGCGTACACGGGATGCGCATGGGGCGATTACGACGATGACGGCTTCGAGGACCTCCTGGTGGTCAACACGGGCGGCACCTTCCTCTATCACAATGAGGGCAGCGGGAATTTCACTTCGGTTTCGGCCGTCGAGGCCGGCGACATCACCACCTTTGCCGGGCTGCACCGCGGGGTCGCCTGGGGCGACTATGATAACGATGGCGACCTGGATTGCTTTATTGCCGGCGACGTGTCAGGGCTGTTTCGCAATGACGGCGCCGCGCCCTGGTTCACCAAAGTCACTGCGGCCGACATCGGCACAACGGACATCCGAGGGTGGAGCCCGGCATGGGCGGACTACGACAACGACGGCAACCTCGACCTGGTGATCGCCTTTCCCAACGGGTTCGTGGCGGGAGGATCGGGAAAAAACCGGATGTTTCGAAACGACGGCCCGCCGGATTACAGTTTCTCACGAATCGACACCGGGGTCATTGTGAGCACGGCGGCACCCTACACGAGCGCAAACTGGTCGGACTATGATCTCGACGGCGATGTCGATTTGTTCATCGGAAGCGGCCCCGCTTCGACCGGGTCCGGAGTCGACTACCTCTATCGTAATCTGCTTATGGAGAACGGGGCCGCCGGATTCGAGCGGATTCTGACCGCGCCAATCGGAACGCAGACGGCCGATGGGCAGGTCTGGAACTGGATCGACTACGACAACGACGGCGACCTGGACGGCTACCGGACGAACTGGGGCGGCAACAACTTCGCCATTCGCCGCAATGACCTGTACCGGAACGATGGGGGTTCATACACCGACATCCTGACCGGCGCCATTGTGACCGACAACTTTGTTTCACTGGCCAACATCTGGGAGGACTTCGACAACGATGGCGACCGTGACTGCTACGTAACGAACGATGGCGGCGTGGAGAACAGCTACTACCGCAACAACGGCGACGGCACGTTTACATCCGTGACGGGGTCGGTCATCAACGGGCTCTCAACCTCCAGTTATGGGGTGACCGCCGGGGACATGGACAACGACGGCGATCTGGATCTGTTCGTCGGAGGGGGCGGAGTCGAGCGGTATCTCCTCCAGAATGAAACAAGCCCATCGGCCAACTGGCTCCGGGTCAAGTGTGTGGGGCAGGTCTCGAACCGGGCCGGCATCGGCGCCAAGATCTGGGTTGTGGCGACGATCGGCGGCGTGAGTGTCCGCCAGCATCGCGAGATTCAGTCACAGAACAGTTTCTTGTGCCATAACAGCCTGATCGCGCACTTCGGCCTCGGCGATGCCTTGGAAGTCGATTCGCTGCGGGTCGAATGGCCATCCGGCGAAGTCAACGAGCTGGCGGGAGTCGCGCCGAATCGGTTGCTGACGATCACGGAGGAATGCGCAGATACGGATTCGGATGGAGTCGGGTGCTTTGACAATTGCCCGTCCGCGGCCAACGCCGGACAGGCGGATGCCGATGGTGATGGGCACGGCGACGCCTGTGACAATTGCAGCGCGGTCGTCAATCCCGATCAGGCCGACATGGATGGCGATCAGGTGGGGGATCTCTGCGACAACTGCCCGGCCGTGCCAAATCCCGGGCAGGAGGATTCCAACGGCAATGGTGTCGGGGATGTCTGCGATTGCTCCTGTCCTTATCAGTCTGATTTCGATTCGAATCTGCTGGTCGATGCCGTCGATCTCGCAATTACGATTGACATCGTGTTTTTCGCCGCCGCCGACATTCAAGACCCGCTTTGCCCGCGTACTCGGGCCGATGTCAGCGCCGACGGAACGGCGGACGCGGTTGATCTGGCCATCTTGATTGACCACGTGTTCTTCGCCGGAGCCGGGCCGAACGATCCATGCACACCCTGAGCAGGGTGCGAAAGGGTCCGAGCAGTCTGGCCGGCGGCATTGGCGGTGTATCCTCGGACGCAATCGGGACCTGCGCTTCGGACTATGTTGTTGGGGCGCAACACGAGATTCATTTTGTCGGGCGCCCGGCGAAATTTAACAGGTCAAACACTTGTTTTTTGATCCTGTTTCATTTGATTGAGGCATGGCGACGGCGCGTGCCTCGCGTTGCGTTGTCGCCAAACCAGCGGGAAGGGGATCTGAACCCGCCCCCACCGCGATGTGACGCAACGGTGCTCGCCAGGCAGCCGTTCTCCATCGACGAGGGCTGTGAGACCCTACCCGTAGGACCCCGGCTGGAGTCAGTCCCCGCGGCTCCAGCCGTCTTTATGACCAGCCGCGTCGTTTTCGGCCTCAATGCCGCAAGCAAACGAACGCCTTCCGAACTGCACCCATTCGGTCCGGTTTGTTTTGAACGCTCTGACTTGGGCCTGGGGGGGCCTTCCTCCTGAAAAAATGAATACGTGCCGATGATAGGGGTTAGATGGCGACTTGCGACACACCAACAGTAGTCACCATGCCGGAGCACTCGGGCGCCCTGACCATGGAGCAGGTGGTCGCGGGGTTGGGCGCCTATCCCCTGCCGCAAACCGGCGTCATCCCCGTGCTCATGCGGATGACCGCCAACCTCAACACGAATCTCGATGATGTGGCCCGCATCCTGGCCTCCGACCCGGCCTTGGCCGCAAAGACTGTTCATCTCTCGAACTCGGCCTTCTATGGGCAGGAGCGCGCGATCGCGAGTCTTCGCGACGCGATCCGGATTCTGGGATTCCAGACGGTGCGCACTCTCGCGGTCGCCGCATCGGCGTACAGCATCTTCCGTCGTGAGCAGGAACGCGAACTCGAGCAGGATCTCTGGCGGCACTCGCTGGCGGTCGGGCTCGCCGCACGGCTTATCGCCAGGCGAGCAGGGTCCCATCATGTGGAGGAGGAGATCTTCCTCGCCGGTTTGCTTCACGACATCGCCAAGTTGGTCCTGCTTCAGGTGCACGGGGACATTTACAAACCGATTCTGCGCGAGGCCATCGAATCGCAGTCGGGCCATCTGATTGTCGAGAACGCGCGGCTTGGGTTCACGCACGCCGATCTCGGCGCGGTCATTCTGGATCAGTGGGGTTTCCCTTCGCGGATCATCGGTGTCGTGCGCCGTTACCACATTCCCGATCTCCCCTACTTCGTTCGCGAGCGTCACGGAATCGAAAAGGGGGACTTTGCGCTGCCGCACATCCTCTGCTTCGCGCACGAAATGGCCAATAACCTCGGCTATGGTTTCCTTGAGCAGACCGATGTGGATCTGCTGTCGCTGCCGTCCGCCGAAGTCCTCGGGATTAACGAGTCCCTGCTGCACGATCTGAGCCGCGAACTGGTGCTGCGGTACTTTGAAGAGCAGGGGTTCTACTCGATGTCCAACCGAGCGGACGATACCGAAGGCCCGCCCGTTGGAGTGCCCAGGGAGTGAAATCCCGGGCCGCCCTCCACCGCGAATCCCCCCTCGACCGCGCCTGGCCGCTACACTTGGAGATCACTTTCTCCAGCGTTGAAGAAGCGCCACCGAGAATTCGCTTGCCTGGAGTCTCGGTGAGTTCCAGATTTCCGCGCAAGTTGCGTGATGGATTCGAAGCAATACAGTTTCACAACCAGGAGGTGAATCGTGGTTTCAATCGCATCGCTTTGGCTTCCGATCGTGCTGTCGGCCATCGTCGTGTTCTTGGCGAGCGCTGTCTTTCACATGGTCTTGAAGTGGCACCGGGGCGACTACAAGAAACTGCCGAACGAGGCCGCCATCCTGGACGCCATCGGCCGGGAAAAGGTCGGCTGCGGGGTGTACATGTTTCCGCACTGCGACCCCAAGGACGCCAAGTCCCCTGAGTTTAAGGAGAAGATGTCGCGGGGCCCGGTGGGAATCCTGACCATGATGGAGCCCGGCCCTTTCAACATGGGGAAGTACCTCGGGCTCTGGTTTGTCTACTGCTTGATTGTCAGTGTCTTCGTTGCCTACCTCACCAGCCGCACGGTCCAGTCGGGAACCGACTACCTCGCGGTGTTTCGTATTGCGGGCACGGTGGCGTTTATGGGGTATGGTATCGGGTACTTCGTGGACTCGGTCTGGAAAGCGCAGCCCTGGAGCAACTCCATTCGGCACATGATTGACGGGCTGGTCTATGCGCTTTTGACCGCCGGGGTGTTTGGCTGGCTGTGGGTCCGTTGAAGCGACGAGTCCTCCTTCAAACTCCCACCACAGAAAAGAGCCGTCACCTTTCGGTGACGGCTCTCGCGTTTACGGCGCCGGTCGGCTGGCG
>JBFMFQ010000153.1:0-8452 GCA_040752075.1 Candidatus Zixiibacteriota bacterium
AGCCCTCCCTTGTCTCCGACACGGCCCGTCAGAATCAGATCGACTTCGGAAAGCTGTACCTGGCGAAGGTCACGGATGAGCATGTGGTCTGGCTGGAATCGCACCCGCCGTCATTCGGCGGCGCGGTGGAGGATATCTTTTTTGCCGGGCCGGTCTATCCCCTGCTGGTCGGCGCGGTGCTGAACCTCGCCCCGGCGCATGACTTCTGGGTTTTGCGATTCGTGCAGGCGATCATCGACAGCCTGACCGCGGTCATGATCTGGCTTTTGGCGCGGCGTCTGGTGTTTCACGGCGCGGCGTGGTGGGCGGCGGGGCTGTGGGCGGTGTATGGCCCGGCCGTCTACAAGACCGGGGAGGTGGTCACCGAGACGGTCTCCATTGCGATGACCGTGGCGGCGGCGTTCCTTCTCGTGCACGCAACCGATGAGCGGTTTCGCTGGCGCGCGCTGGCGGCGGCGGGGCTTTTGTGCGGGTTGTTGATTTTAACGCGCGCAGCGGCGATGGGCCTGGTGGCTCCGCTGGCCTTGGCATGGGCGTGGACCAAGCGGCGGCAGTTCCGCCATGTGCTCATCGGCTGGACGATCATCGGGGAAGTCATTGCCCTGACATTGATCCCGTGGGGGTTTCTGGTCAAGGCGCGATTCGGGAGCTTCGGGTTGCGTGATCCGTCGTACGCGGGCGGGAATTTCCGTTCCTCGAACATGCTCGCCGGCGAGGGTTACGATCTCGACCGTGCGCCGGCGGACTTCTGGACCTACCCGGTCTGGCGTGAAATCCAGGATCAGCCCCTTGAGTACGCCAAGTTGTATCTGCGCAAACTGTACCGGTTGTGGTCGAGGCCGTACGATGATTTCCGGCAGGGATATCCCTTCGGGTTTGACGTGACAATCTGGTTTCATCGCATGATTGTGATCCTGGCGCTATTCGGCGTGTTGGTCTGGGCGACCCGCGCGGGGCCGGGACTGATTCCGCTTGGCGTCATCCTCTATGTCTCGCTTCTGCACATGGCGTTTCATGTGGTGGCGCGATACAACATGCCGGCCATGCCCTTTGCGATCATCGCGGCGACAGCGGGGTTCGGCTGGCTGTTGAATGCGCGACTTGCAGACGAGGCGGCGACCCGGAAACGAGCGACAACCTTGCGCCGAATTGCGATCGTCGTTTTCGGGCTTGTGGGCATGCTGGCGGTGGTGCGGCTGCTGCGCCCGCCATTCTGGCTGATGTTGGATTCGATCTTCAATGCGAATTCGGCGGTGTGGGCGTTTTGGCTGGCCGGGGTACTGGGGATTGTGGGCGGAGTCTGGTTTCTTGCACGGGACGTAAGGGAATCTCCGAACCGACGGAATGTTGTGATTGCCGGTGTTGTCATCGTTCTGGTGGCCCTGTTCTTGACACAGTCGGTCCCCCGCGAGGGGCATGCGGACTGGTCGGCGGTGCTGGACCGGACCGGCGAGGAAGCGCGGCGTGTGACTTATCTTCCCCCCTCCCTGACGCGCGATTCGGTGTACACGGCATTCTTGGCGCTGGATTTGGCGGCCGAGGAGAGACATGACTGCCGTGTCACGATCACCACAGACGGCATCGCGCGCACCAAGCCGGTCGACTCGCTGGTCTCGGATTTGTACTTCTACCGCAAGTTTGTCTACCGGGCTTTCCTCAACCTCTATGATCACCGGACCTGCGATGTCCGGCAGTGGGTGGTCTGGGAGATCAGCCGCGAGGTCATCGACTCGATGATGGCCGATCACCGGCTGGAGATTCGCGTCGCGGCGGCGCCTTCGGGGCCGCGTTCGGGAGGGCTCCTGGTGTATGGCGACATGCCGGTTGAGGATTACCGGAACTGGAATGGTCCGACATTTGACATTCATTCGGTGGAACGATACTACGAAGGCGGCGATCCGCGCATCTGGGGACGGGAGCCGCTGGACTTTGCACGGGCGGAGTGCGAGTTTGTCTCGGATAGCGCAGGGCGGACCGACGATCTGTCGGATCGGCCCGGGCGTCAGATCGGGCAGTACCGGTTGTTCGTCACGGTGGTCACGACCAGCCGGCGCTTCCTGACTTTTTGAGCAACCACGGGGAGAGAACGTTCATGTCGAAGACACGGGTTGGCATCATCGGGGCGGGCTACTGGGGACCAAACCTGGTCAGGAATTTCATGCTGGTGCCGGATGTCGAGGTGGCGGCGATTGCCGACTTGCAGGAATCGCGCCGGAAATTCATCAAGGACCGTTACCCGACCATCAATGCCTTAGCGGATGACGCGCAACTGATCGGCGATCCGTCGATAGACGCCGTGGTGATCGCCACGCCGGTCAACACGCACTTCCGTCTGGCGGAGGCGGCGCTCAAAGCGGGCAAGCATGTCATGCTGGAAAAGCCGATGTGCGCATCGGCGCGGGAATGCGACGCCTTGATCGAGCTGGCGACAAAGTCGAATCTCACGCTCATGGTCGATCACACCTTCTTGTACACCGGGGCGGTGCGGTACATCCGTCAGGCGATTGCGGAGGGGCGCATCGGCGACATCCTGTACTTCGATTCGGTGCGGGTGAACCTCGGGTTGTTTCAGCACGATGTGAATGTCATCTGGGATCTGGCACCGCATGATGTCTCGATCATGGATGCGATCATGCCACAGAAGGCGAAGTCGGTCTCCGCGGTCGGGCGCGCCAGTCTGGGCACCAAGATTGAGAACATCGCGTACATGACGGTCACGTTCGAAGACTCCTCCATCGCGCACTTCCATGTCAACTGGCTCGCGCCGGTCAAGGTGCGCACCACGCTCATCGGCGGGACGAAGCAGATGATCGTGTACGACGATACCGAGCCTTCCGAGAAGATCAAAATCTACGACAAGGGCGTGACGGTCGCCTCGAATGTCGAGGAGATTCACCGCAAGCTGGTCGAATACCGGATTGGGGACATGTATGCGCCGCGCCTGGAATCCACCGAGGCGCTGCTGTTGGTGGCGAAGGAATTCACCGATTCCATTCGCGAAAGACGCAAACCCCTGACCGACGCCGAGTCGGGGCGGCGGGTGGTGTCGATCCTGGAGGCGGCGAGCGAGTCGCTCAAGCGGGATGGGGCGCCGGTGGGGTTGTAGGGCGTGGCGTTGTTACTGGCTGGGTGCCCCGCCCCTTGGGGCGAGATTGGACTCTTGAGCGGGGAAGGCACCTAAACCGACGTGTTACCCATAGCCCGGTCCGTACGGAATCTCATCCCACCGCAAGCGGTGGGGCACCGGGGTCGGTAGCGCTAACATACTGGGTAGCAATAGACTTCGGCCACCCTCTCACTTATAGGTTTATCGGCCTACGCGGCGTCGCTTTCCCTGCCTGGACGATATGGGCACATCCGCCCAACGGTCTGCTAAAACTAATTCGTTAGGAATTTACAGGCTCCGGTGAAACTTCCGGCGTTGGGAATCGTTATCCCAAAGGTGACGGGCGCTTTACGCTGGGAGGATTCATGGAGATGGACTTGAGGGATCGGAGGGACCGGGCCGGATTTGCCCTGCGGGGCGGGTGGCAGCGTGTCTTGGGGGTCGGGATGCTGGCGGCGGGGATGGTGACCGTGCTCTTGAGCGTTGGCGCGCGAAACGGGGCGCCGGTCGCGGCGGTCGCCGGAAACGATGTGCTCCATTTGGCGGACTGCCGTCATTCTTCGGCGGAGGCGACCATTTGGGCGATTGCCGACCCGGAGCCGCTCGCGGTGGAGTGCTACTCTGAGGGCGACGGGCTGATCTCGCGTCTGGCGAACTGGTTTACTGAAGACTTCATCGATGGGATCGGGACTTCGATCAATGTCGATGGTCATGGCCGTACCACGGCTTCCTGGTCGGACGGTACAAACCGCTTGAAGGTCCGCATCGAGGGCGAAGTCGAATTCGGCGACGACGACCGGACGATCGAACGGATTTCGCGTGGCGGGTTTGTCGCCATCATGGAGAAGAAGGCCGGGGTCAAGACCGAGCTGGAAGTCGAGCCGGACGGCGACGGCGCGTTTGCGTATGATTATCGTGTCAACGACAAGCGGATGGAGTTCGACGCCGGCGCGCAGAAGTGGCTGGGCAATGTTCTGGTGGACATCATCCGCAAGACCGGGATCGGCGCGGAGAAACGCGCCAACCGGATTCTCGATAAGGACGGTGTGCCGGGGCTGTTGGATGAAGTGCGCCTGGTTCCCAGCGACTATGTCATGCGCATCTTCCTCGGGGCGGCGCTCCAGCGGCGCGATTTAACGACCGGCGAGTGCTCCTCCATTCTGGAGGCGGCCGGCGAGCTCATGGACTCGGACTATGAGAAGGCGGAACTGCTGATCGAGATCGCCGATCACCGGAGTTGGAACTCGTCCTTGGTGGGGGATTATGTCGAGGTGGCCGCGACGATGGAATCGGACTACGAGACACGCCGGGCGCTCTCGGCCATCGAACTGGACGAGACGGTCAGCCAGGAGGTGCTGGATCGGCTTTTGGTCGTCGCCTCGCGGATGGAATCGGATTACGAGAAGTCGGAGCTGCTCATAACGCTTGCGCCCTACTGCGGGCAATCGCAGCGTCTCAGCGAAGTGTACGTGCAGGCGGTGGTTGACATCGATTCGGACTACGAGGCGCGGCGCGCGCTGTCGCAATTGGATTTCCGCGGCGGGATGCCGCCTTCGGCTTTGGTTACGATCCTGAGCGTGGCGGGCCGCTTCGGCTCAGATTACGAGAAGGCGGAACTGCTGATCGAAATGGCGCCGTACTGCCACGAATCCGACCGTGCGGTGGATGCCTACATGAACGCGGCTTCCACCCTCGATTCCGACTACGAAACCGGGCGCGTGCTGTCGGCTTTCACCGATTCGGAGGAACTGGGAGAATACGCCGCACTGGCCGTGATTGATGTGGTCGGGCAGATGTCCTCCAGTTACGAGCAGAGCGGTGCACTGCGCGGGCTGGCTCCCCACTGCCGAGGGAATAATCGTTTGGAGGAGGCCTATCTCGACGCGGTCGATGCGGTCGACTCGGACTATGAACGGGATAATCTGTTTTCTGAGTTTTACCGAGAGGGACGTGAGGCACGGCGCCGGAGCGGGTCGTACTGAGGCCGGTGTGGGATTGTGAAGACGGCGGGCGGGGGTTTGGGTCCCCGCCCGCTTCGTTTATTGGGGGGTGTGAATGGGATGGAGTTCGTGTTATTCTTCCAGTCCGGGCGGGGAGTGGACATAGTGGACGGAGTGGACCCAGTGGACGGGGTTGGCGGGAGGCGGCATGCAGATCGGGGCGGAGTATCTGGACGACGCGATGCGTCAGTTGCAGAAGTACCGTGCGATGGCCGAGGCGGCGGTCGCGCAGGTGAATGATGAACAGTTCTTCGCGCTCATCGATCCGGAGGCGAACAGTATCGCCCTGGTCATGAAACACATGGCCGGCAATATGCGTTCGCGGTGGCGCGAATTTCTGACCTCCGACGGCGAAAAACCCGACCGTAACCGTGACAGCGAGTTCGAGCGGCGTGGCGGCGATTCGCGTCAGCACATCATGGCGCTATGGCTGGACGGGTGGGAACTGGTGTTAAGCGCGGTGGCATCGCTCTCGGAAAGCGATTTGAAACGCATCGTGACGATCCGGGGTGAAGACCACATGGTGATCGAGGCCATCGACCGTCAGATGACACACTACGCCTACCATGTCGGGCAGATCGTTCTTCTGGCCAAGCACTTCGCCGGGCCGCGCTGGAAGAGCTTGAGCATTCCCAAGGGAAAGTCGCGGGAGTTTGAGGTGAACAAGGGCGGCGGGCGGTACGCGACTTAGGGGTTTGTGGTAATGACGGGCGTTCGCTTCTGCAGACGCGAAGAGCAAAGGCTCCCAGTCGTTCCTCGTTCTCCAATGTCAAAAGCGCCCCCCCTCACCCTAACTCTCTCCTCCCGGCAAAGAGCGCCGGGGGGAGAGGGGATTGTGATGCTGTGCAATCGTCAGGCGTGTGGCTACATGCCGCCGAAGCCGATGCCGATGCGGCGTGGGTCATCGGTGGTGGCCGCGCCGACGGGCTGGCCATCGAGGATGTTGACCGGGATCCACTCGCGTTCGCCGTCGCTTGTGCGGATGTGCCAGATCCAAGGCCGCCAGTAGTCCGGCACGGTCGGCGGTGTCCAGCGTCGCTGGGTGTCGACTTCGGTGAGGATCGTGTGGTCCGCGGCAATTGACTTGCCGGCCACGCGTACGCCCACTCCCAACGCAAACACAACGAGCCCGGCGAGCGCGGTCGATTGCAGGGTCGGCTTCCTCCACCGCCACACCAGCACCACCAGCCATCCGGCAAAGATGTAAACGTCAAACATCGGCATTACGCCGACAGACCAATTCTCCCGCGAGAAGGGCCAGGCGGGGTACCAGCGATAGCAGGAGAGCGCATCGAGCAGGAGGTGTGAGGCGATGGCGAGCGCGAAAGCAAGCCAGAGGCGCCAGAGCCGCGCAGCGCTATTTCGGCCCCAGCGCCAGGCGGGATAGGCAAAGAGCAGGGCCATGACCGGCAGGGCACAGAGGGAGTGCCCGACTCCGCGATGGATGTCGCCGAAGTTGTGCGAGATTACCGCAAAGACATCCGGCGAAAGAGCGGCGCCGACCCACCAGGCGACCGCGCGTGCAGGGCGTTCGCCGGGCGGCACGATCGCGTTGCCGATGAGTGCGCCGGTGGTTCCGTGGCTGATCCATTCCATCGCTTGACTCACTCGGCCAGAAACCGGAGGATCGTGTCGATGAGTTCATCCGTCTCCGGACGGCGTGTCGGGAAGTAATGCGATTGGCCGGGAATGGGGAGGAATTTGGCGCCGGGGATGAGCGAGGCGAGATAGCGTCCCTCCTCAAAGTGCACGACCGCATCTTCGCGGCTGTGGATGACGAGGGCGGGAGTGCGCACTTGCCTGATAAAGTCGCTGCCGTCGCCGCGTTGGTGATTGGCCGTGTGATACCGCACCGCGGTTTCGGGGTCGGCCGAGGCGCGCTGGAGTTCGCTGAAGTACTCGATTGTCTCGGGATCGCAGTTATCCGGGAAGAACTGCCCGGCCATCATTTTGCGATACCGGGTCACATTGGCCCCCCATCCCTTTCGCATAAGCGTGATGAGCGCGGCGTCCTCTTCCGGGTCGAAGGATGGCCTCGCGAGCGCCCCGCGGGCGTAGCAGCCATGCAAGACAAGATGCGTGACACGCTCGGGATACCTGATGGCGTACTGACAGGCGGTCCAGCCGCCTTCGGAGATGCCGAGGAGGGTGACTTTATCGACATCGAGCGCATCGATCACCGATTCAAGGTCGCGCAAGCGGGCCTCTTCGGTGAATCCTCCCTGGTATCGATCGGAGAGACCGATCCCGCGGCCGTCGTAGCGGATGACCCGTTGACGCGCGGCCAGTCCCTCCCAGAAGTAGCGCAGATCAGGCCAATCCCATTCCATCTCGAGATGGGTGAACCAGCCGAGGACCCGGACGATCGGACGTCCGGCGCCGACGATCGAATAGGCGATGCGAAGACCGTCGGTGGTCGTGCAGTAGCGGATGGTCTGCTCGCGGATCAGGCCGGTGTCGCCAAACCGTATGGTTGTGGCGGCGGTGCCATCGCTGGAGAGGATGGCCGAATGGCGTGAGGAGCGCCTCAGCGCCTCCGCCAGCTCGGCGCCGTCGCGCCAGCGCTCCTGCGGTCGTTTGGTCAGACAGCGCTCGAGCGCGGCGATGAGTCCGGCGGGCAGGTCCGGCCGCAATGACGCCAGGGGCGGGTGCGGCTCGTGGACAATGCCGTAGAGAATCTCCGGCGCTCGTTGACCGGGAAATGGCCGCCTGCCGGTCAGGAGTTCGTAACTGAGCACGCCAAACGAGAAAACGTCCGAAGCCGGGAGAATCTCCTCCCCTTTCGCCTGTTCCGGGGACATGTAGGCCACGGTTCCCATGAGCGCGTTCGAGGTGGTGACGATCTCCCCGTTCGAGACAATCTTGGCGAGACCGAAGTCGACGAGCTTGACGCGGCTGTCCGGTGTGACGCGCACATTGTTGGGCTTGATGTCGCGGTGGATCATTCCGATCCGGTGCGCCGCGGCGAGGGCCTCGGCGACCGGCAGGGCCAGTTGCAAAAACTCTTCCGACCCGAGCGGACCGGGCCGTCCTGATGCATCCAGGTCGACACCCGGGACCCACTCGAGCACCAGGAAGGGAATGCCATCGAGCTCATCGATGTCGTAGAGGGTGACGATGTTCTGGTGATTGAGCGCCGCCAGGGAACGTGCCTCGCGCCGGACACGTTCGGCATGCTCTGCGGACATCGGACCGAGGCGTGTCAGAAACTTAAGGGCGACATCGCGTGCCAAACGCGTGTCATGGGCATGGAGGACAATTCCCATTCCCCCCTCACCGACACGGTCGATGATCCGAAACTGGCGAAAGGTCTCTCCGGGTGCTGGAATGGGCATCACGATTCCCA
>JBFMFQ010000154.1:0-8441 GCA_040752075.1 Candidatus Zixiibacteriota bacterium
ATCCAATGTGCCGCACTCGGAGAAGTAGTTTCCGAGGAACGCTTCACAGAGTTCCTCGCTGTCGGGCGGGTAGCCGACACCCCAGGAGTTGGTGGTCATGTCGATGTCGTAGAGATTGATCGCCTGTGTGTAGTCGTTCTCCAGATCGGTGGAGCCACCCCACCACTGGTAGGAGACCATGTTCGCCCCCGGGGCCATGCCCCGGTATGTCCCGCCGGACGACACACCCGATCCGAGAACCGACCCGGCGACATGGGTGGCATGGCTCGAGATGCCGGAGCCGTCACCGGATACGACACGTCCGCCGAAATCGGGATGCGACAGGTAGACGCCGCCCCCGTCCCATTCGCCGACGACCGCCCCGCTGCCGTTCAGGTTATACGGCGCGGCCTGGGCGAGCTCGGCGGTGGTGTTGACACGATTGGAGTTGTTCAGTTCACGCCGCGGCATGAAAGGCTCGATCCAGCGCACGCGTTCATCCCCGGCGAGGTCATACCAATTGTTCGCCGGCAGGGCAATGTCGATGGCGCGCGAGTTACGGGCGATGCCGAGGACTTCGGCGCCATACTCGGCGGCCAGCCAGACGGCAGCCGCTTCGAGGTCCTCCGCAGCGAACAGGCGCAGGATGAACCGCGGGATACCGCGCTCGTCCTGGGCGTAGACGGTCGAATTAGAGACGCGCAGGGGTTCCGCCAGTTTCTCCTCGCGACGCAGCGCTCCGATCCACCGCACACCGGCTGAGGTCAGGTCGGCTTCGGTCATGGAGGCGGGCACGCTGGCCAGAAATGCCATGTTCGGGATGTACTGCTCGAGGATAACACCGCGTGCCGCCAGGCTCTGGCGTGTCAGGTCGTCCGGGAGCCGATCGAATTGGATGATGGCGCCACGGTACGGCCGGGCGGAGTTCCGCGACTCCTCGAAGAACTCCCGCATGCTCGCCGGATCGGCCAACCGTTCGCCGGCGGCCAGAAGCAGGCGCGAATCGCCGCGCATGGCTGTCTCGGCGGGTTGTCCGGAGAAGATCAGCGCGAACGACAGGAAGAGAACCGGGAGGCCGAATCGGCGAAGGATAAGACGTGTCATACGGGAAGTCCCTTCAGGTAAGAAGTCGGCGAAACGCGGGAGTGAATCGACAAGGGGCGCCACATCGGGAGGGATCGTCCGGAGGACCGGAGCGGGATCCGCCACATTAAAGTAATGCTTTAATCAGCAGGCCGGCTGACAACTCCGGCAACGACATCGTCAATTTACGCCAAAGTGGTTTATTGTCAACGAGTAAGGGCGCAGTTTCGTGCCGTCTGAGCCGGTTTCGACAGACATCTTCCCGAATTGGAAAGGAACGAAGGGCGGTCACTCTGCAGTGGTGATCTCCCATTGGCGGGAATTGAATACCCCCCTCTTGCGGGCCGATAACGGATAGGGAGACATCTTTTCAGGAGTGGGGATGCCGCGACGGATTCTGGTTGTCGACGACGAAAGCTCGATGTGCGAGTTCATGGAGATCATGCTCGGCCGCGAGGGGTACGAGGTGGACTCGGAGCAGGATGGCCGCAGTGCGGTCACGAAGGCCCGTGAGGTCCCCTACGATCTGGTGATCGCGGACCTGATGATGCCGACGATGTCGGGACTCGAGCTGTTGGACAAGATCCGTGAGGACAAGCCGGAACTGCCGTTTCTGGTGATGACGGCGTTCGCGTCGGTGGAGACCGCGATTGAGGCGTTGAAGAAGGGCGCCAACGATTACATCACGAAGCCCTTCAAGGTGGATGAGATTAAGCTGGCCATCCAGAAGACGCTGGAGAACCGGGAGCTGCGCCGTGAGAACCGGGAATTGAAGGCGCGCTTGGAGGACGAGTACAGTTTCGAGCGGATTATCGGCGACGATCCCCGGATTGTCGAGATCAAGGCGATGGCGGCGGAAGTCGCCGCCACCGACGCCACCATCTTGATCCGCGGCGAGAGCGGCACCGGAAAGGACCTGCTGGCCAGCGCCATTCACCAGCGCTCCTCGCGCAAGGGGAAGCCGTTTATCACGGTCAACTGCGGGGCGCTGCCGGAGACTCTGCTGGAGAGCGAACTTTTCGGTCACGTGAAGGGATCGTTCACCGGCGCGATTCGTGATCATGCCGGTTTGTTTCGCGCCGCCGACGGCGGCACGTTGTTTCTCGATGAGATTGCCGAGACCACGGCCGCCATCCAGGTCAAGCTGCTGCGGGTGCTTGAGGACAAGAAGGTCACACCGATCGGCTCAACCGTTGGAATCCCCGCCGATGTTCGTCTCATCACCGCCACCAACGCCGACTTGGAAGCGGCGGTGCAAGCGAACAAGTTCCGTGCGGATCTTTACTACCGCTTAAATGTCATCCAGATCGTGGTCCCCCCTCTGCGGGAGCGTGTGGAGGACATCGAGATCCTGGCCAAGCACTTCATCGAACGCAGTTGCCGGCGCGCCGAGACGGCTCTGAAGAAACTGACCCCGGCGGCGCTGGAGTTGCTGCGGGGGTATGCATGGCCGGGCAATGTGCGTGAACTGCAAAATGTCATCGAGCGGGCGGTGGTGCTGTCCAAAAAGCCCGCGCTCGACCGGGATGACTTCCCGGAGAAGCTGTCGGTCCCGTCGGCGCTGACGCCGGCCACGGACCGTGTGGCGGAAACTCCGACTCTCGAATCGATCGAGAAGGCTTACATCTACTGGGTGCTGAACCAGACCGACTGGCAGAAAACACGCGCGGCGCAGATCCTTGGAATCGACAATTCCACGCTCTATCGCAAAATCAACAAGTACAACCTCGACTCCGCCAAGGAAAACGGGAAGCGCCAGCGCGATTCCTGATCCTGACCGGTCATCCACAAAAACAAGACGGGCGCACCTCATGTGCGCCCGCCACAAGTTCGATGGTAACCGGCCGCCTCCGGGCTAAACCGGAATGGAAACATTGGTCGCCTGCAGTCCCTTGGGACCGTCGACGATTTCGAACATGACCCGCTCTCCTTCGCGGAGTGTCTTGAAGCCGTCCCGCTGGATAACGGAGTAGTGGACGAATATGTCTTTCTCCACCCCATCCTGACGGATGAATCCGTAACCCTTTGCATCATTAAACCACTTCACTTGTCCCTCTGGCAATCCCTTCACCACCTTTCGCCAAGCTGAAGATTGATATTCAAAGTGTTCCGCTGAGCGTCTGTCGCGTGAGGGTTCGACCCGGCCCAAGCACCCCGCTTCCGCAGGTTCTGATCAAGTATCAGCACCGCCGGAGGAAACGCTTTGAGAGGACACTGCGTCATGCTCGATTCGCCAAACCAAACGAGGCGATTGGGCTGTCGGGCGGAAAGAAGATGCGGTCCGGCCTGAAAAGTCAAACAGATTTAATCCGAGGCGCGCGGGTGGGGGAGTTCACGCCGGCCGGTCAGCCGCACCAGGATGACCGAGGCCTCGTAAAGGACATAGAGGGGACCGGCGAGCATGAGTTGCGAGAAGACGTCGGGGGAGGGGGTTACCGCCGCCGCCACGATCAGAATGCTGATCACCGCATAGCGGCGTCCGCGGCGGAGGGTGGCGCTGGAAACGATGCCCATCCGCCCCAGGAAAAAAAAGACAATCGGCATCTGGAATACGACACCGAAGGCGACGGTCATCCAGCCGACGAAGCTGATGTACTGTCCCACGGAGATCAGGGGTTTCATCTTCTCAGTTCCGAAACCAAGGAGGAACTCCATGCCGACCGGGAGCACGAGAAAATAGCAGAACGCCGCTCCGCCCACGAAAAACAGGGAGGCGAAGATGACGACGGGGATGACCAGCTTGACCTCGTGCGCGTAGAGGCCGGGCACAACGAACTGCCAGAGCTGGTAGAGGACAACCGGGATGGCGAGGATGAGACCGGCAAACAGCGACACCTTGATCTTTACCGCGAAGGCTTCGGTCGGGCCCATGAAGTAGACGGTCTCGATGTGACGGGTCATGAGTTCGATGAGCCAGTCGGAGTAGACATACGACACAATGGAGATTATCAGGATTGCCGCAAGCGACCTGATGAGCCGTTTGCGGAGTTCCTCAACGTGGTCCCAGAAGGACATTTCACGCGGGTCGCGCTGGGTGGTCATGGGGGGCAATTCCGGCGGGATCGTCAGCCGAGCATCCGTTTGAGTTCCTCGAGGAACTGGGCCTTGTCCTGAAACTTGCGGTAGACGGAGGCGAAGCGGACATAGGCGACCTCGTCGGTCTCGCGCAGGATGTCCATCACGACCTCGCCGATCTGCTGCGAGGTGACTTCCCCCTTGCTCAGGCTGTAAAGGCGCTTTTCGACTTCATCGACCAGGGCTTCGATCTTCTTGGCGCCGATGGGGCGTTTCTTGCAGGCAAGCCGGATGCCCTCGATCAGCTTGCCCCGGTCGAATGCTTCCTGCCGGCCGTCGTTTTTGAGAACCAGGAGTTCAACCTTCTCGATGTACTCATTGGTTGTGAACCGCTCTTTGCATTTGAGGCATTCGCGCCGGCGGCGCACTCCGAGGCCATCCTGAACCGAGCGTGAGTCGACCACCTTGTCTTCTTCAAACCCGCAAAATGGGCATTTCATTTCTGCCTCCCCCCTGCCGTGACCGTGACCTTTGCACCGCGGTCCAATCCGGACAGTTCAGCGGCCGACCGTTGGAAGGCCGCCACCTCCAGAAGCCCGCTCCCATTGGCCACCAGCCCGAGCGCGCCGGTGATGTCGGAATACGACCGCGAGAGCGGGGCATCCGGGCCACCGGGAATGTGCGCAACGAACGCATCGGAACCAAGTGTGGTCTTTGCCAAAGCCGCCGGGATGTTGGTGATCAGGTTGCCGAACGCATCGACAACGAGGATCTCTCCTTCGATGGATTCGGGGCCGGGGGCCGGCTCCGGCCAAGGGAGATTCGACGGATCCTGGATTTCCGGGCCGATGTCGGCGGGATCCACGCCGCGTGCGAGGTAGGCGGCGGTGGGGGCAAAGAGGTCCCGCCCATCAAAGGTCACCCCGACCTTGGCGATCCGGTATGCGGGGTTTTCCAAGGCAATCCAGCAGATTGGCCCCGCGGCCCGAACTGCCCATGAGAGAAGGCCGTTGTCGGGACCAATGAAAGTACCGTGTGAAGTCATCGCCATAACCGGCCGTCGCCGGCTGCCGACGCCGGGATCGACCACGGCCACATGGATGGCCCGGGCGGGGAAGAATGGCGCCGCCTGCAGCAGCGCCCAAGCGCCGCGGGGGATGTCATGCCGTGGGATGTCGGCAGCCGAGACCACGACCTCGGCCTCGGGGCAAAGCGACTTGATCACCCCGATCAGGGCGCCGATCGTGCCATCGCTGAAGCCGAAATCGGTCGTGAGGGTGATCAATGGGCGGTCGGGTCCCATGATGCCGGAGTGAACTGCGCGGAGGAGGGAAGGTCAACGGGGAAAGAGGCCGGATTCTGCGCCGTCCGATGCGCGCCCCGAAAAAAGTTGTCAAAACCCACCGCACAAGCACAACAATCAAGATTTCAAGATGGTATTACTCTGAGGTTTCAATCAGGAGGAGGGCCAAATGGCCAGCAAGAAACTGATCGACGGACTCAACGCGGCGCTGAACCGCGAGGTCACCACTTTTCTTCGCTACATGCTGCAGGGCGCGATGATCAAGGGCGCCGAATGGGAGAGTGTGCGGACGATGTACCAGGGCGAGGTGCCCGATGAAGTCGCGCACGCCCAGTACCTGGCCGACAAGATTGTGGCCCTGGGCGGGATGCCGAAGATCGATCCCGACCTGACTCCTCCCCCGTCGGATGTGCGGGCGATGCTGAAAAACGACATTGCCAAGGAGAAGGCGGACGTGGACGGGTATGTCAAACTGGCGGCAATGGCGGAAAAGGAAGGTCTGATCGACCTGAAGATGAAGATGGAGGAGCAGGCTTCGGAGGAGGCAGCACACGCCTAGATGATGACGCGGATGCTGGGGTAACCGAGCAATATTCGACGGCCGGTTCACGGGGGCGGGCCTGGATACCGCCCCTGTGTTCTATTCTGAGGACGTGACGTCCCCGAGCCACTTCAGATAATCCGCCGAGCCCTCGGTGATCGGCAGGACGATGACCTCCGGGCACTCGTACGAGGAGAAGCCGCGGATGGTGCCCTCGACACGGTCGGTGAGCGAGGCGCGTGTCTTGATGATGAGCAGTGTTTCGGTCGCCTTCTCGATCTTCCCCTTCCACTCGTAGATCGATGTCACCTTGTCGACGAGATTGACACAGGCGGCGGAGCGGTCCTGAATGAGGCGGGTGGCGATGGTCTCCGCTTCACGGCGTGTCTTGCAGGTGCTCAGGACGATCGCGTAGCCGGAATCAGGCATTGGGGGCTCCCCTGTTGGGCAGCGGGCAGGGCGACCCGGCGGGTCGCCCCTACGCGTGCGCCAAGGTGAAGTTCTCCTGCAAACGGCGGGCGTAGAGCGGGAATCGTTTGCACAGCGTGAAGACATCATCGGCGACCTGCTTTTCGGTGGCGGTGTCGCCGAGGTTTTTGATCACACGGTGGATGAAGTCGGCGATCTGGATCATCTCGGGTTCCTTCATCCCACGGGTGGTCAATGCGGGTGTGCCGATGCGCACACCGGAGGTCACCAGCGGCTTGGCCGGATCGAAGGGGACGGTGTTCTTGTTCACGGTGATGCGTGAACGGTCAAGCGCCTCTTCCACCGCCTTGCCGGTGATGCCCTTGTCGATGAAGGAGACGAGCATCAGGTGGGTGTCGGTGCCGCCGGATACGACGTGGTATCCGTTTTCGACCATGCGCGACGCCATCGCTTTCGCATTCGCCACGATCTGCTTCTGGTAGGTCTTGAATTCGGGTTCAAGCGCTTCTTTGAATGCCACAGCCTTCGCCGCGATGACATGCATGAGCGGGCCCCCCTGGATGCCGGGCATGACCATCCGGTCGAGATCCTTTGCGTACTTTTCTTTGCACATGATCATCCCGCCGCGGGGGCCGCGCAGGGTCTTGTGCGTGGTCGAGGTCACGAAGTCGGCGTACGGCACTGGGGATGGATGCAGTCCGGCGACGACCAGCCCCGCAATGTGCGCAATATCGACCATCAGGTAGGCCCCCACGGCATCGGCGGCGGCGCGGAACTTTTCGAAGTGGAGTGTGCGTGGGTACGCCGACGCGCCGGCCACGATCATCTTCGGTTTGACTTCGTTCGCGCGAGTGAGCAGCGCGTCGTAATCAATCGTCTCGGTCTCCTTCGAGACTCCATAGTCGAACACTTCAAAGAGCTGTCCGGAGAAATTCAGCGGGTGCCCGTGGGTGAGATGCCCGCCGTGGGAGAGGTTCAGGCCGAGAATGCGGTCGCCGGGCTTCAGCACGGTCAGGTAGGCCGCCATGTTGGCCTGCGAACCGGAGTGCGGCTGGACATTGACATGCTCACAGTTGAAGAGACTCTTGGCACGGTCGCGCGCGAGGTTTTCGGCGATGTCCACGTACTCGCAGCCGCCGTAGTAGCGGCGTCCGGGGTACCCCTCGGCGTACTTGTTGGTCATCACGCCGCCAAGGGCTTCGAGGACGGCTTCGGAGACGAAGTTCTCAGATGCGATCAGCTCGAGTTTTTCCGCCTGGCGATGGGTTTCGCCCTGGATGGCATCGAAGAGTTCGGGGTCGTATTGGGAGAGAGCGCTCATGGCGGTTACCTCGCGATTGTGTCCGTCGTCATATCCGTGGTGAAATACGACAGGCGCGTGAGAAAGGCAAGGGGAGTTGGAGGGAGATTGACAGGAGAGCAAAAGCATATCCTTCCGGCGCTCCGCCTCAGGATGACCGGGTGGGGGGTTATTATTCAGTCGTAGGTCGGGAGCACCGCGCGCCGAGAACCGTTCTGTGGCCTGTGACATCGCTCGCGCGGGGCTTCCGATACTCGCCGGCGCTGCGTGGTCTGTCAGGAGCCCGTCGCGATAAAACCTGCGACGGGCTCCTGACCTACGGTGGGCCGTGGGTTATTTGATGATCACCAGCTTCCCCATCTGGGTGCCCAACTCGGAATCGACACGCCAGATGTAGATGCCCGAGGTCACGGCCTGGACATTGCGGCTGACCAGGTCCCAGCCGACCGCGCTGGGGTACTTGGTCAGGAATGGGTCGGGATGGTTGATGGTGCGGATCAGGTCGCCGTCGAGAGAATAGATGTGGATCGAGGCTTTCTCGGGGAGATTCACGAACCAGATGCGACGGTCCTGCTCCTCGAACTTGTGGATGCCTCTCCCCTCGTAGCCCTCGCGGTAATACGTGGTGCGTTCGCCGGAGGGACCATCGTAGACAACTTTGTAGGGGTTGGGATAGACGCTCACGCGCAGGCCCGAGTCGGCGACGATGTCCGGGGTGTAGATGAAGTGCGCGTACTCGGAGTTGTTGGATTGCGACGATTCGAGCGGGTCGAAGTCGCGCAGGTAGTCGC
>JBFMFQ010000155.1:0-8433 GCA_040752075.1 Candidatus Zixiibacteriota bacterium
CGTTGTCTCACAATCAGCGCGGACTCCGCACCGCGCTCTTAGGCTTGCCAGTTCTGGCAACTTTGGTTGCCGTTCGACCCGCCAGCCTCGTGCGCGCCTTAAGCCACACCCGTGGCACCGTTTCCGGATCGAGGAACAGCAGATACGACGCGATCATCGCCGCCGAGAAGATGTCGATGTTCATCACATACGCGATGGAGATATGAAACCCGATCCCGAAGATCATCCCCGCCACCCGCCAGCGCGGAATCCAGAGCACAAAGGGAAGAGTCACCTCCAGGATAACGGTTGTCCATGCGGGAATGACCCAGAACCCCGGATCGGCGACTGTGGTTTTGAAGCTCTCGAGCGTGGCGGGGGAGAGCATGTCCTGGAGCATCCTGCCGGACCGCCCGCGAAACATCATCCTCGACATCTGATCGGACAGGACAAACCCGCCGAGGTACTGTTCTGTCATCTTATGCACCGCGGCGTAGAAGTACACAACCGAAATCTGGAACTTGATCAACTGCTGAGCAGTCAATGGCGCGATCGCGCCCACCGCAGCGGCGACCTTTTCCCTTGAGCGCCGCAAACGGTTCCACAACGACTGAATCGAAAACGACTGCCCGGAGGGGAAGACGACAAAGAACAGCAGGATTAACAGGAAGAAGTACGGGTGGTTCCGGAAGTTTAACTGGTCGCTGAAGAAGACATACCCCTGAAGGATCAGCAAAGCCGCGCCGGCGATGCGCGGGAAAACGCCCAAAAGGAGCATGATCGCAAACGGGTACTGCCAGTCATGGATCGCATGATACAACGGCGCCGGCAAGGGCGTGATGAACGGCACATAGGGAAAGTGAAACCCACCTTCGATGCCGAAGAGACTTTTCGCCCGTGTGACCGGGATTTCCCAGATCAGGCAGGCCGCAAACAGGGCACGGAAAATGCCGAGACTGAGCGTGTTCCCCTCGCCGTGCCAGAAGCGGTTCCAGCGGGCCACGACTCCTGTTGCGGCAGCGGTGTTTGGATCGCTCACGAGGGCGGCAACCTACTCTTCGATGATCCCGTAACCGGGTGCGCTGCAGATGTCCACGCTGTCGGCCACCAGCCGCTCGGTCTCGATGCCGTTTTTTGTGCACTCGCAGGAACCGCGCAATGTCCCGGTGGCTCCCTCCGCCGCAAGCCGCTCGCAGAGGAAACGGTGAAAGACCGGCAGGGCATCCCGGTGGAACACCCGTCCGACCTTGTCGCGCCGGATGAAGTACTGCTGAAAGTTCACTCCCTGCTCGCTGCCATCCGCCTGGATCAGTTTGTACATGGCCGTGCACTCATACTTCTGGCTGTACATGTTCCAGGTAAACCCGCCCCACGTATCGAACTTGTCCTCCACCAGCCCGCGTATGGGGTAGAGGACCTGAAAGATCACAAAGAGCAATATGGCGAGATTGATGTACCAGCGCGGACGCATGCAGTCGTGCCCTCAGTGAATAGAGCGGACTGAATATGTCCCCTCTAACTCCTCAGTGCAAGCGCTCTCACTCGTCCCGAGGTCTTGCAACGACTCGGTCGCTTCACCGCCCCGGCGGTGTCCTGATCGGCCCTCGCAACGCATTGGCCAGGCGCGACGACATCAGGGTCTTCACCAGGGCATCCACGCTGTTGGCCATCTCCGGCGAAATGGCCCCATTGCCCAGCGCGTTGAGCGTCTCCACCAGCGCCAGCGCCACATCGTCCGGAGTGTTCCCAGACAGCGGGGTCAGCCACGAGTCCAGCTGGGGCTCCATGATCCGCCGTCGCCCGCCGTACTGGTCACCCTCGACAGTGACCGTGAGGTAGAGGTAACCCTTCGGCCCGAAGAGCGCCAGATCAAGGTCCTCGTGACTGCCCAATAGCACATGGAAGACACCATTCTCATCGACGGGGACACCCGACCACGATTCCTGCCAGACATTCTCACCCCCAACCGACTCCTCAAACAGACGGAAGTTCATGTCCAGGTTCCCGGGCCACGGGGGGGCTTCGCCAGGGTCCAGCGGCGACACCGGATCTACCGAAGCACGTTCGATAGATGTCGGATTGAGCGCCTCTCTGGCGGCCGCTTTCAATGTGTCCGGGAAGGTATCACGGCTCAGGTCGCACCCGAAGTAGACCATCGCACTCTCGGCATGGGCGAACGGGCACATTGCGATCCATGCCACGGCGACGATTCCGATCATCAGCATCACCAAGCGCTTCAAAAGGCACCTCCTCCTTTGAACTGTTGATCCGTCAATCACAAACTGGCCGGTGGCGGCACACGGCTATCGCCTGCCGCCGCCATACCGGTCGATGATCTGTTGATATCGCGGATTGTCATGCACCGGGTCCCAGTCGGGATCGATGGCAATCAAACGCGCCGACACCTGGGATGGCCGCTCAAGAAGAATCTCCAGTTGGTCCAGCGCGCAGTCGTAATCCCCGGCGATGAGGCAAATCTGCGCCAGTTTCTCCAGAACCAACGGTCCGCCGAATGCGTCCTCATGGATCGGCGTGATCGAGACCGCCTGCTCACCCAAAGCAATCGCCGAGTCCTTCCGGCCCAGCCCCGCCATCGCAAGCCCGAGGTCGGTCAGTCGCTCCGGGTCTGCAAACAGGCTCCCGGCATCCCGTTCCAGCAGGATGCGCGCCGAGTCGGAGTAGACCTGCGCCAGTTGTGTCCGCCCCATGAGTCGGTAGACTTGCGCGACCGACAGGTGGTAGTACGGTACATTGCCGGGCCGGGCCGTGATCCGCCTCAGCGCCGATTCGTAATCGCGGTCCAGCAGGTCGAGCGCGAAAGCCGTCGGGCCGAGGATGGTTGTGTCCACATGCGCACCGGCCCCGGCGAGAATCGCACGCGCCCGTTTCGTGTCGCCGTCGCAGTTCACGGCGTTCAGCGCACGGCGGGCGTAGGCATACGGCTGGTCCGGCGCGAGGGTGATGGCGCGCGCGAATGCCGAATCGGCCCCCGCGCAGTCCCGTGTCCGGTAGAGCGTGTTGCCGACTTCGAATATCTTGTCCGATGACAGCGGATCAAGCGAGGACGCGAGCCGCAAGAGTGACACCGCCGAATCGAACTGCCCCTGACGCCGGAGTACTCCCGCGACCGCAAACTGCACATCGACATTATTGGGTTCCAGCGCACGGGTGACCGCGAACGACTCCAAGGCTCCGGCGAAGTCCCGCTCACACCAGTAGCGGTAAAACCCGCGCGCCAGGTGCGCCTCGGCGAGATCGGGCGCCAGTCGCAACGCGGTCTCGTATGCGGTCCGGGCATGCGCAACATTGCTGTCAGCCGGATTGCCGCGCGCCCAGTACCAGTGAGTGCGCGAATAGGTCCGCGACAGACGCGCGTACGCCTGCGCAAAGGTGGAATCCCGGTGAGTCGCCAAAGCCAAAAGCTCGGTGGCGATCCGCAGATCATCCTGCCGGAACCCGCGATTGAAGTATTCGCTGCCCCGCAGATAAAGGTCGAATGCCTCCGGGCTTGTGGTCGCCGGCGCCTTCGCGGCATCACCCGGCTGCCCGCTCAAAACCGCGCCCATCGCCCGGGCCACCTCGCCTGCGATCTCGGTCTGCGCGGCCAAGACCCGCTCCAGCCCCTGCTCGTACTCATTGGACCAGACATGGGAGTCATCGGATGTCCGGATCAACTGCGGAATGATTCGCACACGGTCATAGGGAAGCGCTTGCTCCCAGCGAATCGTGCCTTCCAGCACATAATCGACGTTCAATTCCTGGGCGATCTCGCGGATGGTCTTGTTCGTGTCCTTGTAGCGCGTCGCGCTGGTGCGGGAAATGACCTGCAGGTTGGTCGCGCGCGCGAGTTGGGAGGTGATCTCATCGGTGATCCCATCCGCGAAGTAATCCTTCTCCGGCGGACCGAGGTTGTCGAACGGCAGTACCACCAGCCGCTCGGCGCCGGCACGGGTGACACGGCGCGGCGCAATCGAGCCGCGAAAGATGGCGGCCAGAATCAGCATCACCCCCACCGCCGCGGCGACCAGCCACCATGCATTGCCGATCCGTCGCGCCCTCCGCGTGATGCTGATCCCGCGGTGCGGTCCCGAATCCAGCAACCGCCGTTCCTGGCGCAAATCGGAGAGCATGTCCGCCGCCGTCTGGTAGCGCTCCTCCGGCCGTTTCGCGAGCGCCTTGGTCACGATGCGCTCCAACTCCGGCGTCGCGCCGCGGCAGTAACGCGAGAGCGGCTGCGGCTCGCCGAACGTCACCTCAAACAGCACCGCCGCGTCGCTGCCGCCCTCAAACGGACGTCGCCGGCAGAGCAGTTCGTACAAGACAACGCCGAGTGAGAAGATGTCGCTGCGCCGGTCAACGGTCTTCCCCTCGGCCTGCTCCGGGGACATGTAATAGGCGGTCCCCATGAGTGTGCCGGTCTTGGTGATGGTGGTTGCGCCCTGACGGCGCGCGAGGCCGAAGTCGGTGATCTTCACCTGCCCCGTCTCCGAGATCATGATGTTCTCGGGCTTGATGTCGCGGTGAATCACCCCGACCTCGTGGGCCGCCTCCAGTCCGGATGCCACCTGAATCGCGACGTCCAGCGCCTCGACAGGGGAGAGCTCTCGCGACTTCAAGTACTCGGAAAGCGGCATCCCCGCGATGAACTCCATCACGATAAAGGCGCTTTCGCCCTCCTCCCCGGCATCGAGGAAAGTCGCGATGTTGGGGTGGTTGAGCATCGCCTGCGCCTTGGCCTCCTGCACAAAGCGCCGCCTCGCCTCGGGATCGGCCGCCCCGGCGGCGGAGAGGACCTTGACCGCCACCTCACGCCCCAAATTGAGGTCCAGGGCCAAGTAGAGATCGCCCATCCCGCCCGAGGCGATGTGCTTGGTGATCCTATAGTGGGACAACACCTGGCCGATCATGGGCTGGCATGCCTCGCTGCAGGGTCTCTCTAACTGGGATCATGATAACCAGTTGGTCAATTCAAGACAATGGCCATCTTGATCGGCAAAGACAGCCCCGGCGGAAAGGGCCTGTCGGAAAAGCTTGTTGACTAACAGTTCACCGGCTTGTATCGGGATTGCTTTGCTTCGCTCGCAACGGCGGGCAACTCCAAGTCATTGCCATGAAGGGCAACTCCAAGTCATTGCGAGGAGCGCAGTCCCGCCAACGGCGGGACGGAGCGACGAAGCAATCCGGTTCCGACCCGTTTCGGCGACCCGAACGAGGCGGGTTTTCCAACAGACCCGAAATTCCTGGAATATCGGCCGCCCCCGCCGGTATTCAGGGTGAACACGCCGGGCTATAGCCCCATAGAGGGCTGCCGAAAAAGGGAGGCCTTATGTCCAGTCGACACCGCCAGTGGTGGTGCACCCTGGCCGTGGCAGGGGTCTGCACAATCGCAACACCAATCGCCCACGCGCTCATCATCGTGACACCCGTTCCGGAGCAGCCGAACAACTCCTCGGCCCTGGCGCTGACCGAGCAGATCGTCAATGTCAAGCTGAGCGACCGCGCCGCCGAAGTCGATGTGCAGTACGCCTACTTCAATTCCTCCAACTGGGTCCTGGAGGGTACCTATCTCTTTCCGCTCCCGCCCGAAGCGGCGGTGGACAAGTTCTCCCTGTTTGTTGACGGCGAGGAAATCGAAGCCGAACTGCTCGACGTGGAGGAGGCGCGGCGCACTTATCAGCGGATTGTCAGCCAGATCAAGGACCCCGCGCTTCTGGAGTATGCCGATCGTCAACTGCTGCGCGCGCGCATCTTCCCGATCAACCCGAATTCCGAAGCGCGCATCCGCCTCTACTACACCCACCCGCTCGTCGCCGACTTCGGCAGCACCGACTTCGCCTTCCCGTTTCCCACCGAACAGAGGGCGCCGGACGCCCGTACCGACCTGCATGTCGAGCTCGTCACGACATCCCCGGTCAAGGCGGTCACCTCTCCGACCCATGATGTGCAAGTCGATGTTCAGGGGCTCAACCGCGCCACCGCGAGTTCCCCCGACAGGTTCGATCCCGGCGCGAGCGACTTCCACCTGCTTTGCACCTACGACACACGCGATCTCGGCGCCCAGTTCCTGACCGCCGTTGGCGACTCCGGCGATCAGTACTTCATGGCGATCATCGCCCCCGGCGAGATCGAAGACGACAACATCCTGCCCAAGGATGTCGTCTTCTGCTTCGACCGTTCCGGCAGCATGCAGGGGGAGAAGATTGACCAGGCACGCGCGGCCCTTCGTTTCTGCCTCAACCGTCTCGGACGCGAGGATCGGTTCGGTCTATTGGTCTTCAACGACCGTGTCGATGCCTTTGCATCAAGATTGCATCCCGCCAACCCGGCGGAGATTAGCAATGCCCACGAATTTGTCGACCGTGTCGATGCGCAGGGGGGAACTTTCATCGATGGCGCGCTCAACGATGCGCTCGCCCTCTTCGAGAAAACCGATCGCCCGCGCTACCTCGTGTTCATGACCGACGGCCTGCCGACCGTGGGCGTACGCGACGCGGCGACCATCATCGCCAACGTCAAAGACCGCAATGCCCACGGCGCCCGTGTCTTCGCCTTCGGTGTCGGGTATGACCTCAACGCCGGCTTGCTCAACGATCTCGCCGATGCCGGACGCGGTCAGGCGTCGTATGTCGAACCCGGCGAAGATGTCGAAGTCAAAGTCTCCAACTTCTTCCGCAAGGTCAGCCGCCCGGTCCTCACCGATTGCCGCCTCGAGTTCGAAGGCGACGCGGTGGTAACCGATGTCTACCCGGCCGTCCTGCCGGACCTCTACGCCGGTTCCGAAGTGGTGGTAATGGGCCGTGTCGTCGAACCCGGCGCGGCGACCGTTCGCCTCTTCGGCTCACGCGGCGGTGCCGAACTCAATCACACCTTCCACACGGAATTGGATCCCAAGGCCGGTCGCTACCCGTTCGTGCCGAAGCTCTGGGCCGGACGGCGCATCGGGCATCTACTCGAAGAAATGCGGCGAAACGGCGAGACACCGGAGGTAAAAGACGAAGTCGTGCGGCTCTCCAAAGAGTACGGCATCATGACCCCGTACACGGCGTTTCTGGCGGCACCGGAGGAGGTGCGCATGGCCCTGCGCGATCCGTCCTCAGTGACCAACCTCCGTTCTCACGTTCGCGGCGGGCGGGCGAACACGGATGTCCTGTATCCGGCGCCGGCCTACGTTGGCCCGCAGGATCAGGCCACCGCGCGACGCGACATCTCGGCGGAAAAGTTCAAAAGCGCCCCGAGCATAGCCGCCATCATGCCCGACCAGGACTTCAAGTTGAAAGAAGAGGAAGGCGCGACACGCAGCATCCCCGGCCGCCAGTTCGCCATGAAGGACGGCCATTGGACCGACTGGTCACTGCTTGGCGACACAGTCGGCATCCCCGCCGACACGGTCCACATTAAGCCGTATTCCGACGCCTACTTCCGTCTGGCCGCCAACCCCGAACTGGCCCGGATCCTGGCCGTCGGCGACCGCCTTATCTTCTTGTGGCGCAATACAGTTGTGAGAATTGACGAAAGTGGCGTGGAAACCTGGAACCCGGCGTGGTCGCGCCTGTTATAACCCACGTAGAGCAAGTCGCGGGACAATACCACCTCCTTGTTCCGCTGATGCGCATCCCGGGACGCCGAAAGGCGCCCCGGGATTCTTTTTTGCCCCACGCCCTGAGATCTGACAATGCTGCCTGGTGGGTCATCCCGGCGAAAGCAGGGACCCAGTGTCGTTGCACTTCCTTCACCCGAAACCAAGTCAGTGACCGTGTCATCCTGAGTCCCGGCGGCTTTATGCCGGGACGAAGGACCTGCCTTTCCGCCTGGCCAGTTCAAAAAGCAGGTCCCTCGTTGCTTCGCTCCACGGGATGACAGGTTATTCGCTAGTGCTGCGTAAACAGTCCTGTCATCCTGAGTCCCGGCGGTTTTATGCCGGGGCGAAGGACCTGCTTTTCCGCCTGGCCGAACCCCAAAAGCAGGTCCTTCGTCGCTTCGCTCCTCATCTTGACCCCCGACGGCCTTACGTTGGGGTAACTGATGTGCTGTTCGGCTGGCCAGGACCGATCGCAATGCCGACCGCCTCCCTCTCCCCCAATCGACGGCTTCATGTCGATTGGGGGAGAGGGTCGGGGTGAGGGGGCGGCGGGCTCGCGACACAATCGGCGTTCCGCGAGACGGTGGACGGCCGTAGGTCGGGAGCACCGCGCGCCGAGAAGCGTGCCATGCGACACGACATCACGCGCGCGGGGGCTCCCGACACTCGCCGGTGCCGCGCGGTGACTCAGTCAGCCCAGCACCCTTAAGCCGCGGAGCGGCGGCACAACATAGCCCACGGCGTCAGCCGTGGGAATAATGGCCCCTCGAATTCACAAAGCCCCGTAGGGGCGACACAGTGTTGCCGCAGGAACGGGCTTTGTGTCGCCCCTACGAGGCTCATCGATTTCCATGACGCGTTTCAAACCCACGGCT
>JBFMFQ010000156.1:0-8408 GCA_040752075.1 Candidatus Zixiibacteriota bacterium
GCGGATGATCAGAAATGGCTTGCTTTTTCAGTCGTTGGGGCTAAAATCCAAGGCTTGCCATTCGGACTTGGGGTAGGAAGAACCTGGCGCCATGATTGAAGTTCGAAACCTCATCAAAACATATGGTCCGACCCGAGCCCTCGACGGGGTAACGTTTACCATTCCGACCGGCGAGGTGCTGGGATTCTTGGGCCCCAATGGCGCGGGGAAGACCACGGCGATGAAGATCATCACCGGGTACATGCCCCCCACCGACGGCGAGGTCTTTGTCGATTCACTGGACGCGATGGAGCACTCGCTTGAGGTCCGCCGCAAAATCGGCTACCTGCCCGAGAACACCCCGCTGTATCTCGACATGAATGTGCTGGACTACCTCGAGTTCGTCCAGCGGTTGCGTGCCATCCCCAAATCGGATCGTCCCAAGCGGGTCAAGAGAATGGTGGACCTCTGCGGACTGGGGGAAGTCACCCGCAAGGACATCGGCGAACTTTCCAAAGGGTACCGGCAACGCGTGGGCTTGGCGCAGGCGATGATCCACGACCCGGAAATCCTCATCCTTGATGAACCCACCGTCGGTCTCGACCCGAATCAAATCGTGGAGATTCGATCCCTGATCACCGAATTGGGCCGTGCCAAGACCCTGATTCTCTGCACCCATATACTCTCCGAGGTCGAGGCGGCCTGCCAGCGGGTGCTCATCATCAACCGCGGCCGTATCGTCGCGGACGGCACCACCCAATCGCTGCGGGCGGCGGCCAGCGGACGCGACCGCCTCACCGTCGAGATCAAGGGGCCGCATGGCGATGTGCTCGCCGCCTTGGAGGCCCTGCCCGGCTCCGCGCGTGTCGAAGCCCTGCAAAACGGCGATGGCGAGCCGGTGTCGGGTAATCCGCGATTCGCCGTCGAAAGCGCCCCCGGACGGGACCTGCGCGAGGCGGTTTTCACGCTCGCCCGCGACCGCCAGTGGATCCTGCTTGAGTTGAGGCGCGAAAGCGTGCGGCTCGAGGACGTGTTTCGTCAACTCACCCGCGGCAGCGAGACCGCGCCGGGGAAGAACTAAACGGCATGGGAACGATCGTCAGCAACTCTTGGACATTTGCGCAAAAGGAACTGCGCAGCTTTTTCAATTCCGCAGTTGCGTATGTCATTCTCATTCTCTTTTTGCTGATCGCCGGCTGGTTTTTCTCATCCAGCCTCTTTCTGGTCAACCAGGCGGACCTGCGCGATGAGTTCTCCCTGATTCTGCCCGTGATTTTTCTCTTCTTCGTTCCGGCGATCACCATGCGACTCATCGCCGAGGAGAAGAAAAGCGGCACGATCGAGCTATTGGTGACCATGCCGGTCCGCGATGTGGAGATTGTTCTCGGCAAGTACCTCGCCAGCCTCATTCTCCTGACGGCCTGCCTGTTTCTGACATTTGCTTACCCGTTGACGATCTCGCTTCTCGGCGATCCCGATGGCGGCGCACTGATTGGCGGCTACCTCGGCCTGATTCTAATGGGCGGCGCCTACCTGGCGATCGGCGTGTTCACGTCGGGCATGTCCTCCAACCAGATCGTCGCGTTCATCATCGGCTTCGTCATCATCCTTGTCCTTTTCATGCTGGACAAGGTCATCATGCTCTATCCCGGTCCCATCGCCTCGATCCTCGAATACGCCTCATCGACCTATCACTTCGAGAACCTGGCGCGCGGTGTCATCGACACCCGGGATGTGATCTACTACCTGTCGTTGATCGGGCTGTTTCTCTTTCTGGCGGTGCGCTCGTTGGAGTCGCGGAAGTGGAAGTAAAAGCGGGTTTCTGAGGTTGTCATGGCGTTGCGTGGAGGAATCAAGAGAGGTGCGGGTTCGCTGGCCGCGGTGCCGATCATTATCGGTATCGTCATTGTCGTCAACCTGCTGGCCCTCGCCTTCTTCGTCCGGTTCGATGTCACCGACAACAGCATCTACTCCCTGTCGGCGGCGTCCAAGGCAGTCGCCCGGGATATTGATGACCGGGTCGTGGTGAAACTCTACTTCACCCGCGACCTGCCGCCGCCCTACAACGCCCACGCCCGTTACCTGAAAGACCAGCTCTACGAATACCGGGCCTTTTCCGGGGGGCGGCTGCAGTTCGAATTCATCGATCCCATTGCCGAGGAGCGCGAAGAAGAGGCGCAGCGTGCCGGTGTCTTCCCGGTGCAGGTCAATGCCTACGAAAAGGACAAAATCGAACTGAAGAAGGTGTACATGGGGGTTGTCTTCCTGTACGAGGACAAAAAGGAAGTCATCCCCATCGTGCAGTCCACCCGCAATCTCGAATACGAGATTTCCAGCGCGATCACGAAAATCACCTCTGACAAACTGCCGCGCATCGCGATTCTCCAGGGCCACGGCGAAGCAAGCGCCCAGGACCAATTGCAGGTCGGCATCCAGGCGCTGGGGAAACTCTACCAGGCGTCCCCGTTCGCCCTCCGTCCGGGCAGTATGATCCCCGACGGCATCTCCACGCTTTTGATCTGCGGGCCAACCGATTCGATCTCGCGGTGGGACCAGTATGCGATCGACCAGTTCATCATGCACGGCGGCAAGGTGGCGGTCTTCTACGACCCGGTGCAGGTCGACATCGCCAATCAATCCGCGGTTCCCCAGACCTCAAACTGGCCGGAGTTCCTCAAGCACTACGGCATTCGCTTCAAAGACGGGCTCGTTCTTGACACGCGCAACTCACGCATCGCGGTCATGCAGCAGCAGGGCTTCATCCGTTTCCAGAACATCGTCGACTTCCCGTTTTTGCCGCAGGCCTTCGCATTCAACCAGGACCTGCTGATCGGCAAGGACCTGCAGGGCGTGGATTTCCCCTTCGTAAGTCCGTTTGACTCGACACTCGCCGATTCGATGGGCTGCGCCACGCAGTCGATCTGCTGGTCGTCCGAGATGTCCGGCGTCCGCCGCCCACCGTACTACTTAAGCCCGATGCAGGAATTCAAACGCGAGGAGTTCCAGGAGCCCTTCCAGATTTTGGGCAGCACGATCCAGTGCGCCTTTAACAGCGCGTTTCCCGATGGTCCCCCGGCCGACTCGGGCGTCGATCTCGCCTCGCTGCCGGCGCACAAGGCCAAGGGTGACCCGTCGCGATTGGTCGCCGTCGGGGATGCGGAGTTCTGCCTCGATCAACAGATCACCCGCAACCCGGCCAACGCCGCGATCTTTCAAAACATTGTCGACTGGCTCACCCAGGAAGAAGGGCTGATCACGATACGAAGCCGGGATGTCGTCTCCCGCCCGCTGGACACCGTTTCCGACGGCGGCAAGCAGGCGATCAAGTATGCGAACATCTTCGGCCCGCCGCTTCTGGTCGTGGCCCTGGGGCTCATTCGCTGGCAGGCGCGCCGCCGCGCCAAACGGGGTTAGCCCCGGCTGACTTCGGAAGTCTCATGAAGCGGAACCTCGTCACGCTCGCCGTTGTCCTCCTCGTTCTCTGGGGGGGCTGGTACATGTATTCCAGCTCGGAGAAGAAAGAACTGAGCGTGACCGAGCGTCATGACTTCTTCTGGGTGGACACGCTGAAAGTCGACTCGGTGTACTTCAAGTACGCCGACTGGACGCACTTGGTGAAGCGTGGAGACCGCTGGGTTGTTCGCACGCCATCGACCGAGGTCCCCGCCAACGCGAATCTGCTCTCCCGGGTCATGAACTCGAGCAACACGATGGTGTTGGAGAACATCATCAGCACCAATCCCGTGAAGTCCGAACGCTTCGAGGTGGATACACTGCGGGGCCGCATCATGCGCTGCTTCGGCGGCGGCGAGACCTTGGCGGAATTCGTGATCGGCAAGATCGGGGGGGACCTCTCCCACACGTATGTCCGGCGGCTCGATTCGGACACGGTCTATCTGGCCCGCGGCCAATTCCAGCAGTTGTTCACCATGATGCCCGACATGTGGAAGTCGCTCACCGTGTTCGAATTCGATTCCAGCATGGTGGACAGCATCCGTTGGAGCTATCCCGACGTTGAAACAAAACTCTTCCGTGCGCCGGATCGCTCCTGGCTCGCCTGGCGGACCGGCATGAAGGAGCCAGTGCCCGCGGATACCACATCCGCCCGCGCCCGTCTCGCCGCAATGGCACCGCTGAAGGTCGACGGCTATCACCCCGAAGGAAGCCCCGGCGCGCCGACCTTCGACACGCTCGGGCTCCAATTGATCGTCAATACCTCGGATGGACGCGCCGACACCCTGATTTGCAACACGCTTCCCGAAGGCAGCCAGAAGACGTATGCCCGGCGTCCCGGACGCGAGCACCCCATCTACATCTTCTTTGGTCCCGACTATGGCCGCATCAAGGGCCGCTACGAGGATCTCATCGGTTCATCCGCGCCGAAGGCCGAAAAGTAAGGTGTAGACTTCACACCGCCGCCACGCGCGGGGGAATCCAGGAAAGCCCAAACCGTGCTGGTCGGCATCGGAATCGATCGACTCGAAATCGAGCGCATGAGAGGCGCGTGGCAACGCCACGGCGAGCGGCTTCGACGGCGCGTGTTCACCGATGGCGAATGGACTTACTGCCTGTCACGGCCCGACCCCGCGCCCTCCCTCGCCGCCCGATTCGCCGCCAAGGAGGCGGTCATGAAATCCCTGCGGCGCGGCTGGGGCGGGGGGGTTCACTTTCGCGATGTCGAGATTACCCGCACGCCGGCGGGCGCCCCGGAGATTCGCCTCCACCGCAACGCCCACGCGCTGGCCAATACCATCGGCGCCGCGCGCATCCTGGTCAGCCTCACTCATGACCGCACCCACGCCATGGCCGTCGTGATGGCGGAAACCGGCGATTAGAACAACGTCCCCTTGATCCTGAAGTCAATTCCTGGAAATCGCAGGTCTTGTGCCCGGCTAACGACGGCGCGGGTTTCTCGCCGCGAGTGCCAGCGACACCTGTTCCGCCGCCTGCCGCTCCCACTCGAGAATGCTCCCCGCGGCATCGGCGGCCTGCGGGCGACGCACATCGTTGGACCAGTTATTCCGGCAGCGTTCAACCAAGGTCGATTCCGGATTGCCCTCGTAGAGGAAGGACTCGAGCTTCTTAAGCGATTCGATCGAGTTGTGATAGAAGTAAAGCGCGAGGCGCAATGGCTGGGAGATGGTCGTATCGACCATTCTGAGCGTAAGAGTCTCAAGCAGCGATGAAACCTGGCTTCTGGCGTCGATGGCCCGCCGGATGCCGAGCGGATCGGTTTCGGGTGCATCCGCACGCAACGCCGGCATTTCAGCGGCGGAGGCCAGGCTGTCATGAAACGCCCGAACCGAGAGGGGATAAGGACGCAATCCCACCGTGGCATCCCCCTGAACCGAGCGGTCGATGACCGCGAGGAACTGAAACTCGCTCTCTTCAAGTTCCATGGGGGATTCTTCCGGGGCCACTCCGGTGACCGACCAGGCGATGTTTGAAGCCGGATCATCCGCCCAATAGACAAATCGCGCCTGCCGCTCGGACTCAAGAAGGATTTCCGACTGTGAGCCGCTTTGCATCCACCACCAGGTGTCCGGTTCGCGGCGGTCATACCCGTACAGGATCGGAGCGTCAGGCGCATTGAGCAGCACCGGGTGGCCGTCGGCGATGGACCGGGCAATCGAATCCGCCGAGATCGCTCCCTCAAACGCGATGATCTCGCGAAATGCCACCCCGGCATCCCGCATGCCCTGCTCAATCTCCCGGCGCAGGCGGCGCGGACTGATTCGTTCTCCGGCGAACACCACGGGCCATTCGAGAGGGGAAAGTCCGAGCCGTGGAGTGGCCCCCGCCGTTCCCATCGCGCCGGAGTATTGCTTCAACGCCGCCACCGCGAATTCCGCCCGGTCTCTCAACCCTGAGGCGGTCGCTTCGGGCAGTCGCGAGCGGGCCTCCCAGTCGGGGATCTGGAAGAAGCGCGGGAGCGGAAGTTGCGCGGTGTCCGGTGTCCCGGACACGTCCTGCGCCAACGCCGGCATCCCCAAAAACAGCGTCATGGCGATCAGGGCCAAAGAAATCGAGATGGTGCCACGTGGTCGCATTGTCGGGGAGAAGATGGCCGGCGCAGTGCGAGTGAGCCTGTCAGAACGTCACCGTCAAACGTTGGGTCAACTCGTAGCCGGACAGGTCGAGCGCCTCATAGGTGTACCCGCCGTCGGTCGAGCCGGTCCATATCTTTCCGCCGGCCCCGATCTGCGCGCGCTCGCCCAGTCGGTAATCCAGCCCGGCGCCGAATCCCATGATCTGCGCCGCGCCCTCGTACAGAACTTCGTCCGGAGCATAATCATTGGCCGCCAGGATCTTGGTCTCCACGCTCGCCCATCCGGACAGGACACGGCCCAGCTTGCGGCTGCCGGAAAGAAACAGGCGGATGTCGCTCCCGTTGGTGTTGGCCGCCTCGCGCACCAGATCGGCGTTGTTGTTCCCCAGGAGTTTGTTCTTGCCGCGCAGGATGACCCGCACAACGGCGTCGATGGCTCCCGACCGGAACATCTTGCGCCCGGTCACTTTCGCATCAACCTGCATTCCATCGGCGAAAACCGGCACTCCCTCGGCCTTGTCGTCGGTGGACACCGTGAGCACCAGGTCCGCCGACAGCGCCCCCTGCTTCAGCCAATCGCGCTGGATGCCCAGCGATCCGATCAGCCGCATCCCCGGCTGGTATGTCCGCCCGTCGGCAAACGGCGTATATTCACCGGCATAGTGAACCGCCCCCGCCCCCCCGAGAACCCATTCTCCCGCCGGGGTCGCGAAGGCCGCCTCACCGAAGGCGGCAAATCCCTCCCCGGGATACTTGCTCGGGAAGTTGAAAAAGTCCGCGGTGAGCCAGTTGATGATTTGCTGATGCGTCTCGCTCAATTCCGTTTCGCCGGTGGGAATCGAAACACCGCCGGATAGCAGGACTTGATCATCGGAAAGGGAATGGGAGAGTTGGATTCGAGTGTCATTGGCCCCGGTGATCCCCTCGCCCTCGGCAATCCAGGTGACCTCCGACCCGGCCGCGGAAGTTGCCATGGACAGCTCCCAGTTGTCGGCCAGTCCCGCGCGCACGATGACCGGGACAAACCACTGGAAGACGCTCGCATCGGTCGTGTCGCCGGCCATGTCCCAACTCAGGTACACCGCACGCTGGGACACCGCCGACCCGGCGCCCTGCACGATCTGCGCGCTGGCCGGTCCCGGCAGAACCAATAAGCACAGGGTCCATGCCAAAGAGATCGGCGCCGCGCTGACCAGCCGTCTGCACAACACTGATGAGATTCGGTCAATCATCGAATCGTCCATGAATGATGACCGAGGAGGCCCCGCTCGCCGGCGGCGTGACCGGCTCATCGCCTTCGGATGGCGCCTCGGGTGATAACCGGATCAGCCCGGTGTTGTCCAAAAGCGACGCCAGCCGCTCATCCGTCGCGGGCGGCGGTTCGGACCATTCGGGCTGCTCCGAGGTCCGCTCGGCAAAGGTCTCCAGCGATGCCGGGTCGGCATCGGCCCCGGCGAGGTCCTGCATGCGCTCGAACCCGGATTGCGCTTCATGAAACGATGGGTCAAGCGAAGCGGCCCGCCGGAATTCCTCGCGCGCCGCCTCAAAGCGCCCGCGATCCTGATGCTCAAGCCCGCGCGACCAGGCCAGGAATGCCTCGACCGACTCGGTCGGGACACGTCCGATCGAGTCGCGCTCGGCCTCGGTCAATCGGATTCCCATCTTGTCAAGCACGTCAAAGACCATCCGCTTCTGCAGCGCGAAGAACTCACCCAAAGCGCCGGTCTGGTCTCTGGCCACGGTCGCTTCACCGCTTTTCGCGCTGACAATGACCGGATCCATCCGCAAACGCAGCGTGGTCAGTTCCGCGATCTCGCCGCCGAGCACATGAGACGCTCCCAGCAGTTTCCCGAATCGGGGCGCGCTGGATGAATCAAACGCGGTCGAGTTCGCCAGTTTCAACTCCTCCAGGATCTTTTCGGTCTTCAGGCGTTCCACCACACGCAGGGACCGCACCTTGGAGAGATCCGTCACCGTCATCTCCGCCAAACCCTTGGCCAGCGGGCGGAGGTTCTCTGGAAGCCGTTCCGACCGGAAGTAGACCACGCCGATGGTCGAATCGGGAATGTCCGCGGGCGCCAGGCTCTGCTCCTTGGCAATTGCCTCCAGCGCGAAACGCTCTGCTTCTTTGCGGCGCAAGGCCTCGATTCGTCGCACCGCCTCCCTCGCCTCATCGCTTCCCGGCTTGCGGTCGGCGAAGACCTGGTAATGCCACAGGGCCCTTGGCAGTTCGCCCCGGCGTTCGGCCAGGTAACCGAGGAAGAGGTGACAGGAAACCAGCGAGGGATCGATCGCGAGCGCCTTGTTCATCGAAATGCGGGCATCCTCATCCTCGCCGGCCTGGTACTGGGCCTCGCCAAGGCGTGCCCAAGTGCGGGCG
>JBFMFQ010000157.1:0-8375 GCA_040752075.1 Candidatus Zixiibacteriota bacterium
CCGGCCCGGCCGGTCCCAGTTGCCCGCTTCCCGGAGTCGACATGTTTGTGGAATCGGAACCCGGTGTGATCATCGTGCGCTGGTCCGGTCGCAACACCGAGCCTGTTGCCGATCCCCTCTCCAAAGAATTGGACTTCGAGGGCTATCGCCTCTACGCTGCGCGTATCAACTCCTCCGAGCAATACTCGCTGGTGGCCAGCTGGGATATCGAGGATTACAAACGGATTGTCTACAATCCCGAGCCCCCGGGGACTTGGCAACAGCTGGGTAACCCCCGAACACTCGCCGAGTGGTCGGAGCAATTGGGCGAATCGTTCGACCCGCGCGACTACCCGGATCCGGTCCTGGCCACGTGCTTCAAGGACACGGTGTTCGATCAGGATGGGCTCCCGGTCGAGCGTTGCTCATACTTTGCCCCACAGGATTACAACCGCGGCAATGAATTCACCGAAAACGGCGAGTTGATTGAAAACATCATTCGGCGGATCGAGGACAGCACTGTCGTCGATGAGTTCGGCGACACCCTCAGGTTCGGCGTGTATGAGGCCCGCATCGAGCACTTAAACCCGGCGGTCGGCATGTTTGTGTCCATCACCGCCTTTGACTACGGCGATGCCGCCATCAGTCTCGACCCGCTCGAATCGACCCCGGGCAGTTGCAACGAGTACGCCATCCCGATCTACTCCGCCGCGGTGGTGGAGGACCAGAAGCTGAACGTCTCGGTGTTCCCGAACCCCTACAAGATCTCCTACGAGGGGTCTGACGGCAATCAGACGACCTACTTTGCGCAGGGATACGAGGCGCCGCAAAAGCGCGGCAGTTCAAACTTTGTCGAGCAGGACCGCCGCATCTGGTTCGTGAACTTGCCGCATGAGGCCACGATTCGGATCTACACGCTGGACGGAGACTTGGTCCGCACCATCGTGCACGAGGACCCGGCGACCCCCGATTCGCTGAAGTCCGGCGACGCCTTCCTGTCGGATTACTCTTCACGCGCGGCGTGGGATCTGGTGTCGCGCAACACGCAGGCCGTGGTGTCGGGCGTGTACATTTATCACGTTGATTCGCCGCTGGGCCAGCAGGTTGGCAAGCTGGTCATAATCAAGTAGTGGGGATCGGATTCCGGCCCACGAGGGCCGGTCAGATACGGTGAGGTGTTTGAGATGAAATCCAGCTACCGATTGGCATGCGCGGCGACCCTCGCCGCGATCTGCCTGATCACCGGGCTCCCAGGAGACGCGATCGCCCAGGATAAGGTGGGCACCACCGGCCTGCAGTTCCTGGAAATCGGCGTTTCTCCACGCGCGGACGCCATGGCGGGCGCCTTTACGGCGATCTCCGACGACGCATCCGCCGTCTACTACAACCCGGCCGGTCTCGTGCAGATTGAAAACTCCCAGTTGATGATCTCGCGCATCGACTACCCGGTGGACATTAATTACTACTTCGTCGGGCTCGCGGTGCCGCTTCGCGCCGGCGGCGTAATCGGGCTGGGTTACTACGGTTTGGACGCCGGCAGCATCAACCGGACCGACTACACGCACCCGTTCGGCGACGGCACGACCTTCGGCGCCAAGGACTACGCGCTCTCGGTGTCCTACGGACGATATCTCACCGACCGTTTTTCGGTCGGCCTGACATTCAAGCTCCTCGATGAGCTCCTCGAAACCGAGCGGGCTTCCGGATGGTCCGCCGACGTCGGCACCAACTACAACACCGGATTTCGCAACTTCAAGATCACGATGATGATCTCGAACTTCGGACCCAACATGAAGCACATCTCCGAGGACTTCCCGCTGCCGATCGACTTCCGCTTCGGCGGCGCCATGGACATTCTCGATGGCGAGAATCACCACGCGGTCCTCGCCCTCGAGGGATCACATCCGTCCGACAACCGCGAACGGTACAACACGGGCATTGAGTACACGTTCAATGACTTCGCGTTCTTCCGCGTCGGCAACCGGTTCGAGCGCGATCTGGGTGGATTGACTCTGGGTGGCGGGCTGGCCTTTGATCTCTCCGGGAGAATTAGAGCCCGCATCGACTACGGGTATCAGGAATTCGACTTGCTCGATGACGTTCAACGCTTCGCCCTTACCGTGGACTTCTGAGCCGGACTCAGGGAGGAATTGAGGAAATGTTGAAGGCATACACCAAACGCGTCGCCGGATGGCCGATTGGCGCACTCGCCCTGACCGCCCTGATTGCGTTGCTGGCGATCGGTTGCGGCCGCCTCGGTCTGGAAGGCGACCCCATCGGCAACCAGCCCCCCGAACTGATTTTCGTTAACATTCCCGCCGGCGGGACCCAGTTCGGCGCCAATCCGACCATTTACTGGTTCGGGACCGATCCCGACGGACGCATTGTCCGCTACGACTATGCCGTTGTGCCGGAATCGACGGTCCAGCGCTACCTGGAGGAACACGGTTGCGCGGCCGGACCCAGCGACGCCGAGCGCTTCATTCAGTGCGCGGACGACGAGGCCTTTGGGTGGATTTCCATCTTCGTGGATTCCACCGGGGATCAGCTCCCGACGCAGGAACGGGTCCGGCTCTACGCCTCTTTCGACACGCTGGACTGCGATTCGCAGGTGATCACCATCCCGACCCCGGACACGGTGTACCTCGATACCGTGGCGTTCAACTGTGTGTCGAACGTGATTCCGCAATACATGTTCATTCGCGCCATCGATGATCTCGGGCAGTCATCCGAGGTCAAGTATCGCTCCTACATGCGCGATAACCACTGGCCCGACACGCGGATCTCAGACGATTTCCGCATTGCCAGCGCGGACAGCATCCGGAACGCCTACTACTCCCTGAAGGAATTGACCGTTACGTATCGAGGAATCTCCTTTGCCTACGGGGGATCCGACCGGGGCGATTACCTTCGCGATGAGCCCCCGATGGAGTTCTTCTGGCGGATTTATGGCCCCTTCCCGTCGCGCACACGGAATCTGGCGGATACGCTGCTCCCGGATGGGTCGCCGCGGGAACCGGTCCAGTCGTCCGTCGGCCCCGACGAACGCAGCGGGCCTTGGACAACAGACACCATCGGTTCGATTTACGGCCTCTGGAACAAGTACGACGCGATCAACGGTGAAGTCGATACCACGCGAAGCGGTTGGTTCATGCTGGTCGTGACCGGTCGCGATGATGCCTTCGTGCCGGACCCGACGCCCGCGGTGGTCGCCTTCAAAGCCATCGACCCCAAGTTTGAACGCGATGTCCTCCTGATCGCCGATGGTTCCTGGATCATCGGTCACTGGGCCACGCCGACCTGCCGCCCCTTGGGAGCGGCGCTTGACCCTTCGTGCAGCCATGAAACCCTCAAGAAAGTCGCGCAGGCCGCGGCCGGGGCGGTCGCGAACAACCCGTCGGGATGGGACTTCAACCAGGACTGGGTGGAGTTCAACCGCGCGGGCTGCGGCACTCCGCAACGTCCCCGCTGCTTCGCCGACAAATTTGATCCCCAGAAACCCAATGTCCCCGTCATCCCCGTGGAAGTGTTCGCCAAGCACAAATTGACCATCTATTGTGAAGACGACATCAACGAATCGATGATCGGCACGCAATTGGACATCACGTTGGCGAACTACATGGATGTCGGCGGTAAGCTGTGGATGATCAGCCGGATTCCCTTCCTGCCCTCGACACGAATCGGGATTCCACTCGAACCACAGACGTATGATCTCTCCGTCGGCGCGGTCGGTCGCATCAACCGCACCTACTTCGACATGGAGGGATTCTGGTTCGCCGGATTCCAGAGCGGACAGAAATTCCCGAGCCCGGGTGTTGTGATGTACTCAAACGACGAGTTTATCGGCATGAACCGCGCCGAGGGGATCACCAGCCCGTTGTTCCCGGAATACGTGCCGATCGACCGCGCGCACGTGGATTCCGCCTACTGCCAGTTCCTGCGCGGATACCTGCAGCCAGTGACCATCATCGGCGCGCCGGGTGTGCCTTATGCGATTCGCGGCAGCCGTTCCCGCACCGTGTATCAGTTTGACAGTTGGCGGCCGAGCCAGAACAACGCCGACGGCGCCGTCATCCTGATGCGATTTGTCGGGCCGGACCGCGACACGCCGATCTACAAATCCGCATGGTTCGGATGCCCGCCGCACTGGATGGATGAAGCCAAGTTCCTCCAGGTGGTGGAGGGCATGACCGACTGGTTCCTGAATCAGCCGATCGAAATCCTCTAAGCCATTCGACAAGTGAAACCCCGCCTCGGTCCATTGAGGCGGGGTTCTCGTTTGCTGCCCTCCCCTGTCGTGTGAAGCGGTTTGCAGCTTCTCCGCCCGGAATCGGATGCCCTCCCCCAACGGGTCCCCCGCAGTCACGTGGATGGGCCGTCTAAGCCGTTTGCCCGCAACGCGCCCGCCTTTGCCGCCGGTTCGCCCCCGGATGGCAAGGGCTTTGCACCAATGCTCTGCGGAAGAGTGCGCCGCGCAGTGCGGCTGTCAGGTCCGACCACCAAGACGTGGGATGATGCCATGATGAAGAAACTCGCCGTAGTCGCCGCCGTTTGTCTCCTGCTGCTTCTCGTCTTCGCCCTGGGCACCGCCGAGGGCAAATCACCGGAAGCCATCGGGATCTCCCGCCCGCAAGCCGACCGCCCAATGGCGAAGTCGACGGTCTCCCTGGCGGCGGATGCGCAAGCCAACGAATTGGAGTTGTCGTACGACACCGGCCCAAGTCTCTACTCACCGGATGACGATATCCCGAACGCCGAATGGGCGACCCGCTTTACTCCGCCGCAAACGTGCTCCCTCGCGTTCATTCAACTGGTGACGTACAAGGAAGCCACGCCCTACTCCGGCCCGCTTGAGATCCTGATCTATGCCGACGACGGCACCGGCGTGCCGGGCGCCCTGATCGCCGGCCCCTTCGGCATCACCGGCTCGGGCGATGTGACCTACCAGCAGATCACCTTCCCGACGCCCATCAACGTCGGGGCCTCCGACTTCCATGTCGCGGTCAAGATCATTTCAAGTTCGTCGCCGCACCCCACCTTCGACGAGGACGGCGGGACATTGCGGACCTCCTACCGCCAGGCGGGCTACGCCTGGTCGGAAGTGGAGAATCTGGACATGGTGGTTCACGCCTTTGTCCGTCTCTACGGCGCCGACGTCACCCCGCCGGTCATCCTGCACATTCCGCACTCCATCGCGTTCGCCGGCAACGGCAGTGTCCCGGTGACCGCCAAGATCTCCGATCAGAGCGGCATATTCAATAGCACATTGCATTACTCAGTTAATAACGGCCCGTGGACACTGGTCCCGCTCTCCTTCTCGGCGAACACCTACACCGGCAACATCCCCGCGCAAATTTCCGGCGCCATCGTGCGCTATTACCTCAAAGCGATGGACAATTCGGCGGCGCACAACATCGGCATGCTCCCCGAGGAGGGGTCGGCCGATCCCTTTGTTTACACCGTCCAGCCGGGACAGGAGCTGATGTACGATGACGGCCTTCCCGAAGTGTTCTATATTGAGTCCGATGTCTACGATGGCAATGCATTTGGGGTGGTGTTTACCCCCACGAGTTTTCCCTCCATCGTGTCCTACATCCGCGTTCTGGTGGATGACACCGCCTCGTTTGTCCTGGCCGTTCAGGGGCTGAACAACGATTTGTCTCCCGGTGAAGTGATCTCGGGCCCCTTCGTCGTCAGCGCGGACCCGTACAGCGGGTGGGCCGAAGTCTACATTCCGGAGGGTGACCGACCGATGATCGAGTCGGGTCACTTCTACGTTGTCCTCTACTGGTTCCCGGCGTCGCCGGATTTTCCGGGAGTCGCCACCGACGAGTCCTCCAGCGCCAACCGCTCCGTCTGGTTCGACAACGCATTCGGATGGAATGTTTTCGAGGGCGGCAACTGGATCATGCGGGCGGGGGTTCAAAGCACGACCGGAATCAGCGAACTCGGCACCTCGTCCACCCCGCGTGACTGGGCGCTCAGCCAGAACACCCCCAACCCGTTCAATCCCTCGACGTCTATCCGGTTCTCCCTGCCGAGAGGCGCCCAGGTGACCCTTGATGTGCACAACATTCTCGGCCAGCGTGTCCGCCAGCTCCACTCGGGCTACCTGGAGTCAGGCGAGTACGCCATCGAGTGGGATGGGCGCGACGATCAGGACCGAACTGTATCAACAGGCGTGTACTTCTACACCTTGCACGCGGGCGACATCATCGAGACCCGAAAGATGCTGCTCTTGAAATAGCGATTCCAAAGATTTCCCGAAGCCCCGGAAACCCCGGTCCCAAGGACCGGGGTTGCTTCGTTTTTGGGACCATTGCATCCGGCCTAACGCCTTGAAAAAAAACAAAAATTGAGTATATTGCACGGCGCGCGACCGCCCCTGACGAACTGCCGATGATCGGCACAAGTCTGCGGACTGCGCACCGTGATGCACCGTATGATCCGGCTTGCGAACCGCTCCATCGCCCCCCGACGATTTGAGCCCTCTATTGCACGTTGTGAGAGAAGGAGTTAAGCCAACGATTCTGGCATGCCGTCAAACTTGCACGCTTCTGTCAACTCTCTTCGACGGCACCGCCTTTGCACCAGGAACGGTCAGATGAGTACGCTCAAACGATATCTGGCCATTTCCTGCCTGCTTGCCGGAATCCCCCCGAGTCAGGCTCAGGCCGGGGATTCGCGTCTTGACGGTGTCTTTGGCGATGCGTTTTACACGATCATCGAAGCGGCCCCCGCGGACTCCCAATTTGATGTTCTGGTCGCCTTTGACAACGACGGCGCCGACGTACGGCAGTTGGCGAAGAAGGCCACCGGACGCCAGGAGCGGTACTCGCAAGTCGCCCGTTTGTTGCACGAGAAGGCGTCCCGCACGTCCATGCCCTCGTTGAGCGCCCGCGTCACGGTCCGCAAGGATTATTGGATCGTTGACATGACGCGTGTTGTCACCAACCGGGCCGGCCTTGTCGAACTCGCGCAGGATTCCCGGATTTCACGGATCTACCCGAACATCGAAGTCGAATTGATCGCGCCGGTATCCGCCGGATACAGCGAAGGAACCGCCGCTGCGGATGCCACCGGCGCGCAGGCCAATCTGGATGTCATTGGCGCCAAGGCGGCGTGGTCGGCCGGAATCACCGGCAAGGGACGCATCGTCGCGTCGATCGACACCGGCGTTGAAGGCATTCATCCCGCGCTCAAGTCGAATTGGCGCGGTTTGCAGGGCGACACGGCCGCCTCATGGTTTGACCCGCTGGGCGGCGCGTCCCCGACGGACAACAATGGTCACGGCACACACGTCATGGGTGTCATGGTCGGCCACGACGGCGCCGACACCATCGGCCTCGCGCCGGATGCCCAGTGGATCAACGCCGCGGTGATCGATCGCGGGCGCTCCCTGGGAACCACGATCGCGGACATCATCGATGCATTGGAATGGGTGGCCGATCCCGACCGCAACCCGTCCACCACCGGCGATGTGCCGGATGTGGTCTGCAACTCCTGGGGTGTGACCCAGCAGATCATCAACCCATGTGACGATGTCTTCTTCGAAGCAATTGAGAACGTGGAAGCCCTCGGCATCGTCTGTGTCTTCGCCGCCGGAAATGAAGGCCCAAATTCGTCGACCATGCGCAATCCCGCCGATCGCGCAGCGACTCCGACCAGTTCGTTTTCGGTCGGAGCGGTCGATGGCACATTATCCGGTTTCCCCGTGCCGTCGTTCTCCAGCCGCGGCCCGTCCGCCTGCTACGGCTCGGCCATTAAACCGGAGATTGCCGCTCCCGGCGTCGCGATCCGCTCCTCCTACAAAAACCTGACATACCGCACCATGAACGGCACCTCGATGGCCGCGCCGCACGTCGCCGCGGCGGTCGCGCTCCTTCGCCAGTACAATCCCGACCTCACCCCGGAGGAGATCAAGCAGGTCCTGCTTGAGACCGCCGTTGACATCGGCGACCCCGGTGAGGACAATGCCTCGGGCAAGGGCCTCATCAACATCGCCGCCGCCCTCGCCGCCGTCGCGCCGCCCACGACTCCGCTGGTGACCATGGCCGGACAATCGGTCGACATCAACGGTGATGCGGTTGCCTCCCCCGGTGAGACAATCGACCTCGTCGTGTCATTGAGCGCGGCCGGGGCTGCCGCCAATAATCTGACCGGGCAGCTCGTCGCCCTGACACCCGGTGTCACGATCACGGATGCCACCGTGGCCTTCGGGACCATTCCGGTCGGCGGTACCATTGCGAATTCGATTGATCCCTTCACGATTGCCCTGGGCGGAAACTTGCCGATCGGTGATTCGATTCGATTCGAACTGACACTGACAGGCGACCCGCTCCTGGGCAACTGGTCCGAAGAGATCTCGTTGATTTGCGGTCTCCCCGAATCCGGCA
>JBFMFQ010000158.1:0-8365 GCA_040752075.1 Candidatus Zixiibacteriota bacterium
ACCGCGCCATGGCCGACTGCCGCGCGACACGCGGCGTGCTTGATTCCCTCATCGCGCGTCACTGGCCGGATGCGCCGCCCGCGGTTGAGGACCTCATAAATGTCGCCCGCCAGTTCAATCCGGAGCCGATCCCGCTGGAGGCACTGCCTGATGACCTGGTTGCGGCGCTGCGTCAGAGTTCGCGCCTCTGGATCGAGTATGAGTCCAGCGAGGGCGCTGTCTCTCAACGCTGGATCGAAGTACGCTCCGCGGCCGAAGCGGGGGGGAAGCAGTACCTGGTCGCGTTTTGCGAGGAGCGCCAAGCGGAGCGCCACTTCCGCCTGGACCGGATTTGCACCTGGAAGTCCGATTGCCCGCATCCTCCCGCGGCGCGCGTATCAATTGATCGGGAGTACACCGTGACTGCCGATGGTTTGCTGATTCGACCGCTTCAAGAGGAGGAACTCGCCGCGCTTCCCGATTTGTGGATCGCTTCCGGGCTGACGCACAAACCGAAGGGCCGCGACAAGATCAAGAACCTGACGAAGCAGTACTACTCGGGGAGTGCGGAGTTCTTTGGCGCCTTCGTCGAGGGCCGCCTGGTCGGGTCGGTGATCGCCACGGACGACAGCCGTCGCGGCTGGATCAACCGGCTGGCGGTTCACCCCGATTACCGTGGACGAGACATCGCGCGCGCTCTTATCCATTCGGCCGAAGAACACTTTCGGGGGCTTGGGATCAAGGTTCTCGACGCCCTGATTGATGCCGACAACGCGCCCTCACGGCGGCTCTTTACCAGCGAGGGGTATGTCGAAAAACCGGACATTCTGTACTTCACGAAGCGGCCATCTCGTGATGCCTAAAGTCATCGCCTTTCTCCTCTCGGTGCTTGTTCCCGCCCTCGCGGCGGCGCAGGCCGAGTCCGGCTGGCATCTGGGCGATCTCGACCGGCTTCGGGATTCCGGCAAACTCGACTCGGCGCTACTGGTGGCCGACTCGCTTCTCGCCCGTGATTCGTCGCGTGTCGAGGTCCTGCTGCGCCGCGCCGCCATTTTCCAGAGCCGCGGCGACACCGTCGGGCAGGGGAATGACTTGCGGCGGGCCTTCAGCAGCGCCCCGGGTTCGCGCGAAGTCAACCGGCAGCTTGCGGGGTTGTTCGCGGCCAAGCGGATCTTCGATTCCGCCGCGTTTCATTCCGGATTGGCGCTCGGCCCCGTGAGCTCGGCCGACAAGTGGTCGATCCTGGCGCATGCCGAATACCTCGAATCGGCAGGCGCAGCGGACTCCGCCGCGCGGGTCCTGGCCGCGTTCTGGCGGCGCGGAATGTCCCGGTCGCTGGGATCGCTCCCGCCCCCGGTCGGATGGAAACCCACGCTGGCCGAACTCACCGCGATTGACGGCCGCCGTGAGATCTGGAACCAGGGAAGGCCTGCGATCTTCCTCTTCTGGGCCACATGGTCCGAAGCGTCGCTTGAGGCAATGTCCGACCTGCTTGAAGCGCTCCCCAAATCCGGTGTCTCGTGGCAGTTCATCCCTGTGAATGTCGATCGCGTTCGACCGCGGTGGTCCGACTCCACCCTCATCAAACGCGCCCGGGAACTGAAGTACGGCGGGCCGGTCTGGGTCGACAGCGGGCTGGGCCTGATGCATGAGTGGGGAATCGAGCGGCTCCCGACTGTTGTCTTCACTGGAATCGCGGGAACCGTGGTCTCGGTGTCGACAGAGTGGAGCGATGCCACCCGGGATCGTGTCCTAAAAGAGCAGATGGGCGGCTACGCCGACACGGTGGATGCCGTGCCGGCCCGGCCCGACACCGCCCGGCAACGCACCCAGAATCTTCTCGGCGCGGCACGGCGCGCCTGGCAGATGGGGGATCGAACTCAGGCGCTGCAGCAGGCGTCCCAAGCCCTTCGCGCCGATCCCGCGAACGCCGAGGCCCAGTCGCACATGGCGCTCTGGCGATGGCAAAGCGGCGACAGCACCGGCGCGAGGCATGGGATCCAGACAGTCCTGAAACAGGACTCCGGCTTGGTTGCCGCGCTGGGCTTGCGTGGGATGATGCACTGGTGGCAGGGGCGCGACAGCGAGGCGGTCGTACTCATGCATCAGGCGTTGGCACTCGACTCGAACTTCGTTCCGGCTTGGCGCATTGTCGGCTGGGACGCCGCAAACCGGGAAGAGCAATCTGCGGCGGAAGAAGCCCTCGCGCGCATTCGAGTGCTCAATCGCAACGACTGGGCGGTCTCGGTCATCGAAGCCGTGCGAGCCGCCGCCGGCAATCCGCAGCAATCTCTGGCCATCTGGCGCGAACTGGTTAAGACGCAATAGGCTCCGAAACCCGTCAAAAAGGCCCGGTGGACCGATTCGGCCGCCCGCGGCGCTGACGCTTCGCGCTTGGCCGGAGGGCGCGCAGTGGGTATAATCAAAGGTTGCCCTGAGTTGATCGGCGACGACCAGTGGCCGATACCAAGACAAGGCACGAAGAGCCGTGATCCGGCGTGGGAGATAAAAATGCTGCGTACAAAGACGACCATCGTGGCGCTGTTGGGTTTGTGGCTGCTGGCCGGCGTATCCGGTGTGCGGGCCGGGGAGAAAGTCGACAACAAGATCACGGCCTACCTGCGAGCGGGTGCGACCGAAAGCCAGGCCGTTGTCGAGATCTGGATGGAAAACGCCAACCCGGTCCGGGGCGTGTCGCTGCCTTTCAAGTTTGCGACCGGCGACATCGCGCTGGCGTTCGACTCATTGAAGACCGCGGGCGGGCGGGCGGCGGCATTCGCTTTCACTCCGCCGCTCTACAAGGCGGAAAACCAGACGCTCCTTCTCAATCTCCTACAGGGTTTGACCAAGGAAAAACAGGCGCCGCCGATCCCGGTCGGAAACGGGCCCTTGGTCTGGATCTATCTGAGCACAAAGGGCAAGTTCCCGGCGGCGGACTTCAAGATGGCCTCCGTGCGAATCGAGCCGCAAAATGTCTTGTTGTATGTCACGGACACATACAATTCGGTCACCCCGGTTTTCGAGTTCACGCGCAACGATCCCCCGGCGCCCGCCAAGGCCGAAGCCAAAGATGAAGCCAAGGGCGCCACACCGTAGTTTGATCGTCGGGACCACAAAAGCGTTGACTCCCCGCTCGCGAAATTGCTATCAAGGCGATCTGCCGGAACGTCACTGGGCGTTCCGGTCTGTCCCTGCCGCCCTAGCTCAGATGGTAGAGCAACGGACTGAAAATCCGTGTGTCCGCAGTTCAATTCTGCGGGGCGGCATTTATCCCGCAATGCACCCTCGATTGGGTTGACGGGCGAACTTTCCGATGGATTTCCAAAGCGGCGGACACTTTTCTTCGGCCCGGCGCTGACGCCACCGTAGCTCAGCTGGTAGAGCAGTCGATTCGTAATCGACAGGTCAGCGGTTCGATCCCGCTCGGTGGCTTTCTCACGAATCCCGGACCTTTGCAGTACCAGTTTCGCGGCACCACACTCCGGTGGGAGGTGGGCTCCCCTTCGAATCCCGTCCCGAAAGTAGTGATAAGGGGTGTCGCGCTATGGGGATGCGCCGATTGACTCGATGGCGGTTCCCGCATGGAGGCCGGGAGTGGCTTCGCGTCCCTCGACGATTTCGAGGCGGCGGAGACGGGATTGTCCAACACGAGGGCGGGGGGTGCGTAATGTACCTTGCGTCCGGGGGCAGAAAAGTTCGATCCGGGTCGAAGAAGATTTAAATTTCCTTGACTCGAGATGCCCGGTCGCTATATTCGGAGTTTGCCGCTTGGGTGCGGCGGGCAGTAAAACGATCTTTGAGAACTGAATAGCGTTGACAGGCCTAAAGCAGATTTGATGCGGGCTCGAGAATTTCCATTGGGAATTTTCGGCCAAATTCGAACAAGAACGCGATAAGACGTTCATTGGATCGACTCGCTCCATTGGAATCGACAATGAAGTTTTTCCAACGGAGAGTTTGATCCTGGCTCAGAACGAACGCTGGCGGCGTGCTTCATACATGCAAGTCGTGCGAGAAAGCATCCTTCGGGGTGTGAGTAAAGCGGCGAACGGGTGCGTAACACGTGGGCAACCTGCCCACCGGTTTGGGATAAGCCCCCGAAAGGGAGTCTAATACCGAACGATATCACGAGGCGGCATCGTCTTGTGATCAAAGGCGGCAGTCTTCGGATTGTCGTTGCCGGTGGATGGGCCCGCGGTCCATTAGCTAGTTGGTGAGGTAACGGCCCACCAAGGCTACGATGGATAGCCGACCTGAGAGGGTGATCGGCCACACTGGGACTGAGATACGGCCCAGACTCCTACGGGAGGCAGCAGTAGGGAATATTGCGCAATGGGGGAAACCCTGACGCAGCAACGCCGCGTGGGTGACGAAGCTCTTTGGAGTGTAAAACCCTGTCAGCGGGAAAGAAACGGTCGTGCAGGAAATGGCACGGCCCTGACGGTACCCGCAGAGGAAGTTCCGGCTAACTCCGTGCCAGCAGCCGCGGTAACACGGGGGGAACGAGCGTTGTTCGGATTTACTGGGCGTAAAGGGTGCGTAGGCGGGTTGGTCAGTCGGGTGTGAAATCTTACGGCTTAACCGTAAGGGGCCATTCGAAACTGCCAGTCTTGAGTACGGGAGAGGAAAGCGGAATTCCTGGTGTAGCGGTGAAATGCGTAGATATCAGGAGGAACACCGGTGGCGTAGGCGGCTTTCTGGACCGATACTGACGCTGAGGCACGAAGGCCGGGGGAGCAAACAGGATTAGATACCCTGGTAGTCCCGGCGGTAAACGATGGGCACTAGGTGTCGGGGGTATCGACCCCCTCGGTGCCGCAGTTAACACATTAAGTGCCCCGCCTGGGGAGTACGGCCGCAAGGTTGAAACTCAAAGGAATTGACGGGGGCCCGCACAAGCGGTGGAGTATGTGGTTTAATTCGACGCAACGCGAAGAACCTTACCTGGGCTTGACATGCAGTGGACCGGGTTGGAGACAACCCCTCTCCTTCGGGAGTCGCTGCACAGGTGCTGCATGGCTGTCGTCAGCTCGTGCCGTGAGGTGTTGGGTTAAGTCCCGCAACGAGCGCAACCCCTGTCCTCAGTTGCCAGCGGATCATGCCGGGAACTCTGGGGAGACTGCCCCGGTCAACGGGGAGGAAGGTGGGGATGACGTCAAGTCCTCATGGTCCTTACGTCCAGGGCTACACACGTACTACAATGGCCGGTACAGAGGGTCGCAAGACCGCGAGGTGGAGCCAATCCCTAAAGCCGGCCTCAGTTCAGATTGCAGTCTGCAACTCGACTGCATGAAGGCGGAATCGCTAGTAATCGCGGATCAGCACGCCGCGGTGAATACGTTCCCGGGCCTTGTACACACCGCCCGTCAAGCCATGGAAGCTGGGAGTACCCAAAGTCGTCGCTCTAACCCGCAAGGGATGGCGACGCCCAAGGTAAATCCGGTGACTGGGGCTAAGTCGTAACAAGGTAGCCGTAGCGGAAGCTGCGGCTGGATCACCTCCTTTCTAAGGAGTACGGTGCGCGTCCCGCGCGTTAGCGGGGCGCTCAACCAAGGTCGGTCGCATCAGATCGGCCGCGGGCCTGTCGCGCTATTTGGATATAGAATTGTGAGCGGGGATTTCGGGGGTCCGGATCCACGGCGCCCGCTCAGGCGAGTTCCGCCCGAGGGCGTACCCACGGACCGGAACAGGCCCCGCGATGCAGTCGGACCAGGTTGGTCCTCGGCACGGGGCCTATAGCTCAGTTGGTTAGAGCGCGCGCCTGATAAGCGCGAGGTCAGTGGTTCAACTCCACTTAGGCCCACCATTCTCCCGAGTTCGCCCGCACGCGGTGGCGCCATTGATCGCCGTGTTTCGATTCCCGGGGACGTAGCTCAGTTGGGAGAGCGACGGTTTTGCACGCCGTAGGTCGCCGGTTCGATCCCGGTCGTCTCCACTGTCTTTGGCCGCCCCGCCCTCACACGCCGAATTCCGGTCCCGCGATGCGGAACCGGCGCGATTCGTTCTTTGACAACGTCATACTGGAAACGTCTCGATTTCTCTTCGACCGAGAGAATCGATCGAGCCACCCAAGGATTTCGGTCAAGTTACAAAGGGTATACGGAGGATGCCTTGGCACAGGTAGGCGATGAAGGACGTGGTAAGCTGCGATAAGCCTCGGGGAGCGGCAAACACGCTTTGATCCGGGGATTTCCGAATGGGGCAACCCGGTCCGGTTAATACCGGGCCACCACCCGCTGAATCCATAGGCGGGAGGGAGTCAACGCAGGGAACTGAAACATCTTATTACCTGCAGGAACAGACAACAACAGTGATTCCCTCAGTAGCGGCGAGCGAACGGGGAACAGCCTAAACCGGTTGGTACGTTAAAGGCGGCGTCCGTTGTACGGCCGGTGTCGCGGGACTCATCTTGATTCGAATGCCGTCGGATCGGGAAGTCAAAAATCGCATGTGATAGCCGAAGCACCCGGAATGGTGCGCCACAGAAGGTGAAAGGCCTGTAGGCGAAATCCATGCGACTTCCTCGATGAGCACCCAAGTAAGACGGGACACGTGTAATCCCGTTTGAATCTGTCGGGACCACCCGATAAGGCTAAATACTCACCTGTGACCGATAGTGAACCAGTACCGTGAGGGAAAGGTGAAAAGCACTCCTGACGGAGAGTGAAATAGTACCTGAAACCGTATACCTACAAGCGGTGGGAGTCCTGCTTGGACCTTCGGGTCCTCTGTGGGATGACCGCGTGCCTATTGAATAATGATCCGGCGAGTTGCTCGTACGTGGCGGGTTAAGCCAAACACTGGCGTAGCCATAGCGAAAGCGAGTCCTAATTGGGCGATTAATCGTCGCGTGCGGCAGACCCGAAGCCGAAGTGATCTATGCATGGCCAGGATGAAATCCCGGTAACACGAGATGGAGGTCCGAACCCACCAATGTTGAAAAGTTGGGGGATGAGCTGTGCATAGGGGTGAAAGGCTAATCAAACTCGGCGATAGCTGGTTCTCCCCGAAATAACTTTAGGGTTAGCCTCGCGACATAGAGCGACGGAGGTAGAGCACTGAATGGGCTAGGGGCCCCACAAGGCTACCGACCCCAATCAAACTCCGAATGCCGTTGCATCGTTTCGCGGGAGTTAGGGCGCGTGGGATAAGCTTCGCGTCCAAAAGGGAAACAACCCAGATCGTCGGCTAAGGCCCCAAAGTGCACGCTGAGTGACTAAGGATGTGGGGTTACTCAAACAGCTAGGATGTTGGCTTAGAAGCAGCCACCATTTAAAGAGTGCGTAATAGCTCACTAGTCTAGTGATCCTGCGCCGATAATTCCCGGGACTAAGCGTGCCGCCGAAGCTGCGGACTCCGCCTAACGGCGGATTGGTAGGGGAGCATTGCCAACGGGGTGAAGGGTTCTTGTGAAAGGGCCTGGACTGTTGGGAAGAGATTATGCCGGAACGAGTAGCGATAAGACGGGCGAGAAACCCGTCCACCGAAAACCCAAGGGTTCCTGAGGAAGGTTAATCCGCTCAGGGTTAGTCGGGCCCTAAGCCGAGGTCGAAAGGCGTAGGCGATGGAAAACAGGTTAATATTCCTGTACCTCCTGGTAGGGCGTTTGAACGATGGGGTGACGCAGAAGTGACGGCCGGTCCGGTGTTGGAATACCGGATCCAAGCTCGTAGGAGGGTGCGGCAGGCAAATCCGCCGCGCCATGACTCCGAGAAGCGATGGGGAGGGCTTAGCCCACAAACCGGCCTTAATCCCGCTGCCGAGAAAAACCTCTAAGTGAGTCCCGCCGGGAGCCCGTACCGCAAACCGACACAGGTGGGTGAGGAGAATATCCTAAGGTGCTCGAGAGAACCCTCGTTAAGGAACTAGGCAAAATGGCCCCGTAACTTCGGAAGAAGGGGTGCTCCTTAGTACGTCGGCGTCCACGCGATGCCCGGCGGAATGGAGTCACAGTAAAGTGGCCTGGGTGACTGTTTACTAAAAACACATGTCTCTGCTAAGCCTCAGAAGGCGACGTATAGGGACTGACACCTGCCCGGTGCTGGAAGGTTAAGAGGAGGGGTCAATCCCGCGAAAGCGGGGTGAAGCTCTGAATCGAAGCCCCAGTAAACGGCGGCCGTAACTATAACGGTTCAAACACGTCCCCCAACTTCCGATTCGCTGCCTGATCTGTTTCATCCCTGGCCCTCATGGGTGAAACATAAAGGGCCGTTACAAAATCCGGCTAAATGCTGGAACATCCGAGTATCTCCCGCTACCCTGCTTCGCCAAGGCTACGCAGGGTAACAACGCGCGGAGTGCGGACAATCAGCAGGAAAGATCCCGAATGCCCGTGACATCGCGGGCAAGGGGCTTGAGCCCCTTGTACCCGATGAAACGGCGCCGG
>JBFMFQ010000159.1:0-8351 GCA_040752075.1 Candidatus Zixiibacteriota bacterium
TGGCATCACGGGGCGCTTCTCAGTCCGATTGGATTCTGGCTACTTCTGTGAGGTCGGACCCCAGCGCATGGATTTCATGATCGGGATGGTCATGCGTGTGTGCGCCTCATCCGAGGCCTCGATCGTCAGGGACTTGGTGTAAAGCTCCTCGGAGACCTTCGGATCCACTTTGATCTTAAAGGATCTCTCCTCGCCGGGATCGATGGTCTTGCCCTCGGGGAAGTCAATGGAGAGATACTCCTCGGGCTTGGAGACGATGGAGAAGCTGAGGCCCTGATCGGTGAGATTCTTCAGCGCCAGTTCGTACTCCCAGGCATGCTTCTGTTCCTCGGGGCGCTGCTTGTCCATGTCCACCAAAGAAGGGGTGATCTGGAACACGTCCAGCGAGTCCATGGCCTTGCGGACATCCGCGGCAATGGTCAGACGCGGCACGACGCCGGTCGCGTTGCTCATGATCGTCGCGCTCTTGCGCACGGTCGAGGAGTAGTGCCCGGTCGAGAAGATCAGTTCCACCTTTGTGCTGTCACCGACAGCAAGCTCCTTTTTGTCGAGCGGAGCTTTTGTGCATCCTCACCCAGGCTTGACATCGGTGATGCGCAGGATGTCGCCGCCGACATTCTTGATCCAGAAGATGTGCGAAATGCTCGCGCCCTGTGCGACCCGTCCGAAGTTGAACTCATCCTGCGAGACGGTAAGGCGGGGCAGGTTGGCCGCAGCCGGTGTCGTCCCCTCCTGCGCCAAAATCGGGTGCGCCATCAGGAGCACCAGCGCGAGGGTCAGGGCGGCGGCTGCCAGTAGTTGAGACGTCATTGATGATCTCCTTGCGGCGCCGGCCGGCGCACGGTTTGTCCACGCGCCTGTCCGGTCACCAAACGTTAACGTTGCGATGTCTCGGTTCCTCCGGGAAGCGTCAACTTGACGACCGGTATGGTCATCCGCGTGCGCGCATCGTCGGAGGCCTCGATGGTAAAGGACTTCGTAATGACGTGGCCCTCGGCCGATGGATCGATCCGGACCGTGAAGGACTTGTCCTGGCCGGCATCGACCGTGGTGTTGGCCGGCAGGTCGACGGTGATGAACTTATCCGGCTGGGACACCAGGGAAAATGTCAGCCCGATGTCGGTTGTGTTCTTGAGCGTGAGCTCATACTCCCAGGGGGTCTTCTGCTCCCCCGGCTTCGACTTGTCGAGGTCGACACGCGCCGGAACCACCGTGTACAGTTCCAGCGAATCCGGACTGGTCCGAACGTCCGCCGAAAACGCCAGCTTCGGAACGATTCCGGCCGCGTTGCTCATGATGGTGGCGCTCTTGCGGACCTTGGAATTCATCTTCCCGGTGGAGAAGATCAACTCGACCCGGGTGCTGTCGCCCACCGCCAGTTGCCTTTTTTCGATCGGGGCCTTCGTGCACCCGCAGCCCGGCTTGACATCCGCGATGCGCAGGGTGTCGCCGCCGGTGTTTTTGATCCAATAGCCATGCGACACGCTGGCATCCTGGACCACCCGTCCGAAGTCGAACTCGGTCTCCGACACGGTGACCATGGGCTGGTTTGCCGGCTCGGTCTTGGGGGTCTGGACCTTCGCCAGTGCTGTGACGAAAGGAGCGGTGAGGATGCCTGACAGGACAATTGCAACAACGGGACGTTTCAGGTTCATTGATACATTCCTCATTGGTTGGTGGTGCAAGGCCAAGAGTGACTAACGATACCACATTCCCATGATGGAATCAACCCGGCGCGCCGGCGCGGGCGGGTGATTCTCCCTCTATGATCCCTCTGCGCTTAAGGTCCTCGGCCCCCAGCGAAGGTTCTTCGCCACGGGTACCGTGAGGCGCGAAGATTGGCTGCCGGTGACCTCCAGCGTGACCGATTTGGCGAACACACGATCCTGCAAGTCACGGGGGAAACGAAAAATCAACTCGTGCGAATCCCCCGGCGCAAGCGACTGACCGGTCATTTCCACGGTCACATCGCGGTCGGGCGAATCGAGCAGTGAAAGCTGCACGGGTTCGGAACCGTGATTGCGAAGCGCCACGCGCGAGGTCCAGACCGAGTCGACGAGCACCGGCCGATCCCGGTCGAGATCCACCAGCGGCGGCTCGGCACGCAGAGATCCGCTTCGCAGGCTGTCGGGTACAACCGTGGCCGTGAAGGTCAGGGCCGGCGCCCGCCCGGTGGAGTTCGACACAACCTGGGTGAATTTGGTCACCACCCCGTCGAAATACCCGCTGGCGAAGATCATCTCGACACGGATGCTGTCGCCCGGATTGGCCTTGTTGGTTTCAAGCGGTGCCTGAGTGCATCCGCAATTTGGGACCATTTTCTCGATCACCAACACTTCGTCGCCGACGTTCTTAAGCCAAAAGACGTGAGAGACGGTCGCCTTTTGTGGGACTTCGCCAAAATCAAAAGTCTCTCCGTTGACCCCGACTCTTGGCCCCTTGGACTCGGCAGACACATTTCCCACCCGACCCAGAGCGATGAGCAACATGATGACGGACACCCAGGCAGCGGGCGCTATCCTGTTGTAATGTAAAGTGTTAATCGGCAACTCTGGGATGGGCATCGTTTGGCTCGGTTCTTTGAACCCGACTTCAGGGCGGCCGTCATTTGGTCGGCCTTGGTGGAATCAGACGTTATACAAATGCGGACCGTTATCCACAAACACACCTCGGAGTATACCTCCTTCTTTTTTTCTTGCATATGATACAAATGTTCAGTAACTCGGGCGTATCATGGCTGCCGGGCCCGTTCGCGCTCCGGCACAGGGGGAAGATCCCGCATGGAATGGGATCAGGGATGAGAACGAGCCCGAATAGGAGCTAATCGAATGACCATCAAAAAGTTACCGCTGACCGACCGTCAACTTGAAATCTACGAGTTCGTTCGTGATCTGATCCAGCGTGAGGGGCGCCCGCCGACCATGCGGGAAATCGGGGAGGCCTTCCAGATCCGCTCCACGAATGGAGTTCGTGAGGCGCTGTCGGTTTTGGAGAAGAAGGGATACATACGGCGGGAGCCCTTCCTGTCGCGTGGGATTGAGCTGGTGGAAACCACGCCCACGCCGGTAACCCCGATTCCCATCGTTGGGCGTGTCGCGGCCGGTTTGCCGCTTTTGGCGGTGGAGAATGTCGAAGGGCACGTGGCCGTCGATCAGTCCTTCCTCCCGGCGGGCGAGGTTTTTTCCCTGAAGGTCGCCGGGGAGAGCATGCGCGATGAAGGCATTCGCGATGGCGATCTGGTTTTGGTCAAAAAGCAGGAGAGCGCACACCGTGGGGACATCGTGGTTGCGGTGATCGGGGAGGAGGCCACGGTCAAGAAGTTCTACCCCGACCGCAATCGTGTCCGTCTGGAGCCCGCCAATCCCGATTTCGGCCCGATCATTGTCGACAAAAACGCCCCGGGGTTTTTCATTGCGGGGAAGGTGGTGGGGCTGTTGCGGCGGATGTGATGCCGCGCCCTGGGCCAATGGCCCTGCTTGGCGTGTCCGACTCGCGTAGCCCCGCCTGAGAGACCACGGGTCCGCGCACGGTGGAATCGCCGCATGGCCTCATCCGCAGATCACCGACTCATCCTCGCCGACTCGCGCCACATGGGCGAGATCGCCGATCAATCCGTCCACCTGATTGTCACCTCCCCGCCCTACTGGCAACTGAAAGACTACGGTCATCCCGGGCAGATCGGCTTCGATGACACGTACGAAGATTACATTAACAACTTAAACCTGGTCTGGATGAAGTGCCGGCGAGTTCTGCATCCGGGGTGCCGCCTGTGCATCAACATCGGCGATCAGTTTGCGCGTTCGGTGTACTACGGCCGCTACAAGGTGATCCCGATTCGCACTGAGATCATCCGGTTCTGCGAGACAATCGGCTTCGATTACATGGGGGCGATCATCTGGCAGAAGGTGACCACCTGCAACACCACCGGCGGCGGCACGGTGATGGGATCGTTTCCCTATCCCCGGAATGGGATCGTGAAGATCGACTACGAGTTCATACTGCTCTTCCGTAAACACGGCGAACCGCCGAAAGTCACGAAGAGCGTGAAAGAGACGGCGCGTCTTTCAACGGAGGAGTGGAACACATACTTTAATGGGCATTGGAATTTCCCCGGGGACAAACAAGGGGCGCAACTCGCGGCATTTCCGCTCGAACTGCCGAGGCGCCTGATCCGCATGTTCAGCTTTCCCGGAGAAACGGTGCTCGATCCCTTCGCCGGCAGCGGCACCACCATGCTGGCGGCCGCGCAACTTGAGCGCGGCAGCATCGGCTATGAGATCAATCCCGAGTTGGAGGCCGTCGTTCGGAATCGGCTCGAGGGTGTGCCGCTCAGGATTCTCAAGCCCGGGCCCGGCTGTTTTGACCGCAACGACGCATTGAAGCGATTGCCTTACCGATTCCGTGATCCGCTGCCGATGGCGGCCGACCGACAGCAACGGGCGAAGACTTTCGGTTCGAAGATCAACAGTTCGACGCCACCCCGGGAGACCTATTACCGTGTGAGCCGTGTGTTTGGTCCGGCTGAGATCGAATTGCATGACGGGACGATCGTCCGGCTCTTGGGAATCGAGGCGCAGCCGACACACTCGGCGGCGGCCGTTGCGCTGCTTCGCGAGTTGCTCGACGGGCAGCGTGTGTACCTGCGGCAGGACATGCACCATCCCGGGGAGAATGGCCGGCGCGCTGTCTATCTCTATTTGGCCAACCGGACCTTTGTGAACGCCCGCCTTGTTCGGTCCGGCTTGGTTCGTTTGGATGAGAGCCAGTCCTTGGAGAAGATGCCGGTTCTCAAGCGTGCGGCGAACCACGGCGGCTGAGCGTGCGTGATGGCTCAGGAGCCGGTGAAGATGGTTTTCTCGTCCACGAAGCAGACCGGATTGCCGAAGGGATCCCGCAGGTAGAATGATCGTTCGCCCCACGGACGTGTCTTGATCGTTTCCTCGAGATACTCGCACCCCGCATTCTGCGCCCGCTCGAAGAATCTCTCCAGATTGTCCACCGCGATGTACACGTGGTCGGGGTTTGGCCGCGCGTCGAAGTCATCGGCATCGCCGCGCGGATCGTAGCAGGCGAGGATGGCGCCTCCGCAATCAAAGTAGTGGCGTCCGCCGGACACGCGCACACCGGGAAAACCGAGGAGGGCCGCATAGAAGGCGGCGGCACGGTCGATGCCGGTGACCGGCAGGATGACCCGGAAGAGTCTGGGAACGGACATGAGGTCCTCCGGAAACGGCGGGCCGCTCAGGAGCCTGTTGCTCGCGCGGCGAGCGCCTTCTTCAGAACCACAATCTGGCCCGCGTGATACAGGTGATGCTGCAGCGCGCCATGAAGCAGGAAGTAGACATCGTAGTCGCGGTTCGGAATCGGGTCGGCAAGACGGCTATCCTGGAGATTCCGAACATAGGTCAGGAGGTCCCGGTGACGCTGCTCCAGCGTTGCCAGCGCGGCGTGCCAGGAGGATTCCGATGTCTCACGGACCGGCGGCCAGTCATCGACGCCGTCAAGTTCAACGGCGCGTCCCTCGCAACGGGCGCGGATGGCCGGCAGCCAGGCGGCGAGGTGCAGGACGATTTCCCAGATCGAGTGGGCGTTGGGGATCGGATGCGCCGAGGCCTGCCTGGCGTCGATTCCGGCCAGGGATTCGCGCAGGGACGGGCCATGCCAGGCATCGCCCTCAAAGGCGCGGGTCATCTGATCGAGGATCCGGTTCACTTCAGACACGATGTCATCTCCCGGGATTCATCCCAAACAGACGGTCAACAGGTCCCGGTCTTGCCCGGGACACATTGGTCCCGCTGGGAATACGTGATTCCGCACGGCGTGCAGCACGTCCGGCCGTGGCGTCTCACGGGTCGGAGCAGTCGCGCCGGAACCCGCAGTTGGGACAGATCAACTCGCAGTTCCAATCCACCATGACGGTGTCGCAAATGTCGCAAGTGATGCTCATTGGCAGGGAATCTGATTGGCCCGGACGATTCGATCAATCACTTCTATGCGACCATTTGCAGAATTGTCGTGCACAGCAAACCCGCATAGAGTCCCAGGATGTTGCCGAACACACCGAGAAGGAGCCCCACCGGAGCCAGCGAGGGCTGATAGACCGAGGCCACAATGGGAGCCGAGACGACGCCCCCGATATTCGCCTGCGACCCGACGGCGATCAGAAACATGGGCGCCTTAAGCAGCCGTCCGCCCAAAAACAGCACGAGCCCGTGGATGCTCACCCAGACCATGCCGACCACGAGAAACAACGGTGCCTGGACGACCGCGCGCAGATCGGCCTGGGCGCCGATGGTCGCCAGGAGAAGATAGAGGAAAAGATTTCCCACATGCGACGCGCCGGCGGTCTCGAGTCTGGCAAGGCGGGTGAAGGAGAAGACAATCCCCAAAGTCGACGCAATGATAATGGCCCAGCCGAAGGAATTGATGATTTTCCCGAGCGGCGGGAGCCAGTTGCCGAGGTTGGTCGCGATCAACCCGCCCATCAGGCCGACCGCGGCGATGACCGCCAGATCGACAAACTCCATCGGGCGACGGCCGGCGGCGTGGAATTCCTCCATCCGGCGGTTCAAATCGTCGATGACCCGGCGATCGACCTTGTAGTAGCGGTCGATCCGATCCTGAAACGCCGACATGGACATCACGACACCCATCCACCCATAGCCGATGATGGTGTCGACTACGATCATGATTCCGAAGATCCCCTCGGGGCAGCCGATCGACTCTTTGATGGCCACCATGTTGGATGAACCGCCGATCCACGAGCCGGACAGCGATCCCATGCCCATCCATGTCTCCGGGGGCAGCCAAGACTTGAACAGCAGAAGGGCGATCGGCGCTCCGATCACCACCCCCAATGTGCCAAACAGGAATGTGCCCAGTGCTTTTGGGCCCAGCCGCATGAGCGACTTTAAATCAACGGACAAAAGCAGGAGGATCAGCGCGGGCGGAAGAAGGAGGTCTTTGACCCAATCGTAGAGGGGCGAGGCCTTGGGAAAGATCCCCAGCGAAGTGCCCAGCATGGGCAGGAAGTAGATCCAGATGATCGGGGGGATGTAATTGAACATCCGTCCCAACGGGGTCTTCGCCTTGACGAAGTAAATCCCGCCGACAATGAAGGCGTAGATGGCCAGCAGTGACGGCCAGTCGGTGATCAGCGCTTGCTGATTGTCCATCCGGGTTTGCGTGGCGGCGTGGCGCGCCGCCGCCTTGTTGTTTGCATGGTAGCGGATCGGCCACGCGGCGGCAACCACAATATGCCGCGGCGCCCGATCAAGTCTTGGCGGGCACACGGGAATATCGTATTATGGGCGTGTCAGCAGGGAGTCGGACTGGTGCGACCACGACGAATTGGGTTCGGGCTTCTGTTCATTTTTCTGGTGTCCTGCGGCGGCGCGGGAAACGGCGACGGGGTTACGACTGTACGCATGGTCGTGTGGAAGCCGAATGTCCCGGCGGCATGGGACAGTGCGCTGGCGGCCTTTCATTCCGCGCACCCCGACATCAAAATCGAGCGCGAAATCGGTCCCCATAGTTCCACGCAATTCCACGACCTCCTCACACAGAAACTGCGCAATCACGACCCCTCGGTCGATGTCTTCCTGATGGATGTCATCTGGACGCCGGAATTCGCGCAGGCCGGCTGGGCGCGGCCGTTGGGCGACCGTTTTCCCCCCGCCGAACAATCCGAATTCTTCCCCGGCTGCATCGCGGCCGATCGGTGGAGAGGCGACATCTACGGTGTTCCGTTGAACATCGACGCCGGTGTCCTTTACTACCGCCGGGACCTGCTTGACAAGTACGGGTTTGCGCCGCCGGCGACATGGGGCGAGATGGTTGCCCAGTGCGATTCGATACGGCGCGGAGAGGCGGACTCGTCTTTGGTCGGGTACAGCGCGCAATTCCGTCAGTACGAGGGCCTGATTTGCGACATGCTTGAGTTCGTGCAGTCCAACGGTGCGTCGCTGACGGATCCCGCATCGCCCGCGGCGGTCCGCGCCGTACGGTTTGTGAGAGACAGCATCATCGGCCACGCGGGGACACGGGGACTATTGACCTACTCCGAGCAGGAGTCCCTCGATCTGTTCATGAGCGGAGGCGCCGTTTTCCACCGCAACTGGCCCTATGCATGGGCTGTTTGCAAGGGATCTGCGGTCGCGGGACAGGTTGGCATCGCAAGGCTCCCGTCATTCGAGGGAGGCGCCAGTGCATCGGCGCTCGGCGGCTGGAGATTTGGGATCAGCCCGTTTTCGAAGAACGCGGATGCGGCGTGGGCGGTGGTGTCGTTTTTCACCAGCCCCGGGATGCAGCGTCATTTCGCCGTGAGTGCCGGGCGCGCCCCGGCGCGCCGG
>JBFMFQ010000016.1:0-26364 GCA_040752075.1 Candidatus Zixiibacteriota bacterium
CGGGGATTTCCACGCCAACATAAACCCGGACTCGCTTGAGGTTCTGCGCGATTGCCGTGTCGAGCCCTCGCTGGGGGACGCCAAGCCCGGGGAGCGATTCCAATTTCTCCGGAATGGGTACTTTGTCGTGGATTCGGATTCGACCCCGGGATGGCCGGTGTTCAACCGGTCGGTTGGGCTAAAGGACAGCTGGGGGAAGATCGCGGCGGGACCGGTCTGACCGGTTCCGTGATTCATCCCGCGGGGTTCTGGTCCGCGGGAAAACAGAGCGCCGCGAGTCGATTCCAGCGAACCCCGATGAGATTCAGGGGTTAAAATGGACAATCCCATGATGGCTCACACCTCCACCAGGTTCGTTGGCTTCGCCCCAGCTGTTGCATTGCTCCTGGTGTCCTTTTACGGCTGCGGCGAGAGCGGTGGGAAGCAGTCGGGCTCCGCCCGCGGCCGTTCGGCCGAAGCCACCCCGGTCGAGGCCTTCCTGATCGTGCCCCGCCCGCTCGAAAACAAGATCCAGACCACGGGGACACTTCTGGCCAACGAGGAAGTGGAACTTCGTCCGGAAATGTCCGGCCGGGTGACCGGCATCTTTTTCGATGAAGGCACGCGTGTGCGCCAGGGCGACCTTCTCTTGCAGATCAACGACCAGGAACTCGCGGCCCAGTTGAGGCGCAAGGAGTTCGAGGAAAAACTGGCCGCCGACGAGGAGGAACGCAAACGGCACCTTCATGAGATCAGCGGCATCAGCCAGGAGGAGTACGACAAGTCCCTCTATCTCCTGAAAATGGTGCAGTCCGAGCGGGAAGTGATCGAGTCGCAACTGCGCGAGACCCAGATTCGCGCGCCGTTCGACGGGATCATCGGCCTGCGCCAGGTCAGCGACGGCGGGTTTGTCTCGCCAAGCATGCTGGTCGCCACCATGCAGGATCTCGATCCGATCAAGGTGGAGTTTTCGATCCCGGAGAAGTACGCCCGCCAGATCGCCTCCGGAACCAAAATCGTGGTGGCCGTCGGCGAAACAGGGGACACACGCGAGGGAACAGTCTACGCCGTCGATGCAAGAATCGACCCCGGAACTCGGACGATCAAGGCGAGAGCGAAAGTTCCCAATACCGACGAGTCCCTGATTCCCGGCGCCTTCGCCCGGGTCGAGATCACTCTGGAAACGATTCCCGAGGCCATCGTCGTTCCCTCCGGCGCCATCATTCCGGAAATCAACGGCGAGAAAGTCTTCGTCAGTGTCGGCGGACAGGCGCGCTCGGTCCCGGTCCGCACCGGGCTGCGCCTCGAACGCGAGACACAGATTGTCGACGGCCTTTCACCCAACGACACGCTGATTGTCAGCGGTCTGTTGCAGCTGGCCGACGGGCGGCCGGTTCAGATCACCGCGCTGGCGCGACCATAACGCCCCGATCTCATGAATCTCTCATCAATCAGCATTGATCGACCGGTCCTCGCGACCGTCATGTCGATCCTGATCGTTTTGTTCGGGGTGATCAGTTTCCTGTTTCTCGGCGTGCGCGAGTACCCCAGCGTCGACCCGCCCGTGGTCACCGTCTCGACCACTTACACCGGGGCCAGCGCCGATGTCATCGAGTCCCAGATCACCGAGCCGCTTGAGGAGTCGGTCAATGGGATCGGCGGGATTCGCTCGCTCACGTCGGCGTCGTCCGATGGACGCAGTTCGATCACGGTCGAGTTCGAGTTGGGCGTTAACATGGAGGACGCCGCCAACGATGTGCGCGACCGGGTGTCGCGTGCGGTGCGCAACCTGCCGCCGGACGCCGATCCGCCCGTCATCTCCAAGGCCGATGCCGACGCCAGCCCGATTGTCGCCATGACCATCCAAAGCAGCAAGCTCTCGCTTCTGGAGCTCTCGGCGATTGCCAACGATGTCTTCAAGGAACGCCTGCAGACCATCCCCGGTGTGAGCGAAATCCGCATCTGGGGCGACAAGCGCTATTCAATGAAGCTCTTGATCGATCCGGCGCGTCTGGCCGCGCACAATCTCACCCCGCTTGATGTCCGTAACGCGCTCACGCGCGAGAATGTCGAGCTCCCGTCGGGCCGTCTGGAGGGGTACAACACCGAGTTGTCCATCCGCACCTTCGGTCGCCTCACCACACCGGCCGATTTCAACGACCTGATCATCAAGGAAGAGGATGGCTCGGTTGTCAAGCTTCGGGACATCGGCGAAGCGGTTCTCGCGCCCGAAAACGAGCGCTCGATCCTGCGCGGCAACGGCGGGATTCCGCAGGTTGGCGTGGTGGTGATTCCGCAGCCGGGATCCAATCACATTGCCATCGCCGATGAGTTCTACCGCCGGGTGGAGCAAATCAAGCCCACGCTCTCCGAAGATCTGATCTTCAGCGTGGCGATGGACACCACGGTCAACATCCGCAAGGCGATCACCGAAGTGGTCGAGACCATACTTCTGGCCTTTTTGCTCGTGGTGCTGGTGATCTTCGCCTTCCTGCGGCACTGGCGCACGACCCTGATTCCGATGCTGGCCATCCCGATCTCTCTCGTCAGCGCCTTTTTCATCATGTACGTCGCCGATTTCTCGATCAATCTCCTCACGCTTCTCGGGATTGTGCTGGCGACCGGCATCGTGGTCGATGACGCGATCGTGGTCCTGGAGAACATCTACCGCAAGATCGAGGGCGGCATGAACCCGCTCGAGGCGGGCCACAAGGGATCGAAGGAAATCACCTTTGCGATCATTTCAACCACCATCACCCTCGCGGCGGTGTTCCTCCCGATCATCTACCTGCAGGGCTTGACCGGCCGTCTGTTCCGCGAATTCGGAATCGTTGTTGCGGGATCGGTGCTCGTGTCCGCGTTCGTGTCGCTGACTTTGACGGCCATGATGAGCGCACGGATGCTGCGTCACTCGACCCATCAGAACCGCATCTTTGAAATGAGCGAGCGGCACATCATCCGTTTGACGGAACTCTATCAGCGGACACTCGATCGTTTCATCGCGCGCAAATGGCTGGCGCCGGCGATCATGGCCGTGTCGCTGGCCATCATCTTCGGGCTGGGTGCTCTCATCCCCTCAGAACTGGCTCCGCTTGAGGACCGCTCGCGGTTCACGATCAATGCCACCGCGCCGGAGGGAACATCGTACGAAGCCATGTACGACTACATCGGGCGGCTGATCGAACTGGTCGACACATTGCCAGAGCGACAGGCCATCATCTCCGTGACCTCGCCCGGTTTCGGCACCGCCGGGGCGAACAGCGGTTTTGTCCGGGTGACGCTCACCGACGCGGGTGAGCGGGAGCGCACTCAACAGCAGATCGCCGGCGCCCTCTCAAGCAGACTCCGGGACCTGACCTTCGCCCGCTCCTTCGTGAGCCAGGAACAGACGATCGGCGGCGGCCGCAGCCGCAGCCTGCCGGTGGAGTATGTCATCCAGGCCCCGGATTTCGAGCGCTTGCGGGCGGTGATCCCGCCGTTCATGGAACGGGTCGAGGGCAACCCGATGTTTGCCGTGAGCGACCTCAACCTGAAATTCAACAAACCCGAGTTGACGATCACGATCGACCGCGACCGTGCCCGCGCGCTCGGCATCACGGTGCGCGACATCGCCGAAACCCTGCAGCTCTTCTACAGCGGCCAGCGCTACGGCTTCTTTGTGCTCAATGGCAAGCAATACCAGGTGATCGCGCAGGCCAACCGTGTCAGCCGCGACGAGCCGCTCGACCTCAAGTCTGTCTACGTGCGCAACAACCGGGGTGAATTGATCCAGCTCGACAACGTTGTCAATGTCTCGTACCGGAGCATCCCGCCGCAGTTGTACCGTTACAACCGGTATGTCTCCGCCACGGTGTCCGCCGCGCCAACGGAGGGACACACCATTGCCGATGCGATCGGTGAAATGGACAAGATCGCCGCGGATGTCCTTGATGAGTCGTTTGCGACCAGCCTGGCGGGAGTATCGAAAGAATACTCGGAAAGCGCCAACACACTGCTCTTTGCGTTTCTTTTGGCGCTGGCGCTGGTGTACCTGATTCTGTCGGCCCAGTTCGAGAGTTTCCGCTATCCCCTGATCATCATGTTCACCGTGCCCCTGGCGCTGGCGGGCGCTATTCTCTCGCTTTGGCTGTTTGGGCAGACGATGAACATCTTCAGCCAGATCGGAATCATCGCCCTGGTCGGGATTGTCACGAAAAACGGCATTCTCATCGTGGAATTCGCCAATCAACGGCGCGCCCGGGGCCAGAACATCCGTGACGCCGTCATCGAAGCATCCGCGTTGCGCTTCCGTCCGATTCTGATGACCAGCATGGCCACGATTTTCGGCGCACTGCCGATCGCACTGGCCCTGGGGGCCGCGGCGAGGAGCCGGGTTTCGATGGGAATCGTAATCATCGGCGGACTGTTGTTCTCGCTCGTTTTGACCCTTTATGTGATCCCATCCCTCTATGCGTACATGTCCTCGGAGAAGCGCCCGGTTCCGGTTCCGCTTGGCGTGGTCGACGAGACGCCGGAGCTGGCGGCGTCGCCACACGCTGAATAGGGGAGAATCGGCGCAGCAGGGGATTTCGTCTCGATAAAGAACCCGGGGCTGGTGTACTCCCCAACCCCGGGTTGTTGTTCCGGTTGCACAGTCAGAGGGGCTAGCGCCCCTTCTCCCTGAGCTCCTGACGCAGCTCCTTCAATTCCTCCCGCAGTTTCTCCATTTCCGCTTCGAGTTCTTCGCGCCAGTCGTCGCGGACTTCGCGCATGGCATCGCGGTACTCACGCTGCGCCGAGCGCCATTCCCTCGTGTCGAACTCGGGAATCTCGATCCGCCCGACGTGAGGGGCCGTCCAGTTCCCGCTTCCGAAACCGGACCAGGTGGAAGATTCCTCAACTTCGACATCGACCGTCAAATCGGTGTGGTCCAGCGGACGCAGGACACGGACCGCCACCTTTTCGCCTTCCTTCTTCTTGCTGATGGCGCGGCGGATGTCGTCGACATCTTCCACGGCCTTGTGGTCGACCTCGACGATCACATCCCCGGCCTTCAAGCCGGCGTCCTCGGCGGGGCTGTCCTTTTCCACCTCGGTAATCAGCGCCCCGCCATCCGTGGCGCCGTAGGCTTCCGCCAGTTGATCGGAGAGACTGTTTAACGACACGCCGATGCGGGAACTCGACACCTGCCCCAGCGAGAAAATGCCCGCCCGTGGCGCCATGGGAACGTCTGGTGTCGGGGGAATGGTTACGGCAGGGCCATCGTCATCCCCGCTCCATGACCAAACAGTCATCTCCCGTCCCTCATCCTCGCCGATGGTTGCCGACAGGGTCGATTCCTTGCCGCCACGAAGCACGGTGAGTGCGATTTTCTCGCCGGGTTCGGTCCACTCGATCATGCGGGTCAGGCGACGGGTCGAGCTGACAGTTTTCTCGCCGTATTTGAGGATGACATCGCCCCGTTTCAGGCCCGCCTCCTCTGCGGGAGAACCATCGACCACTTCGGTGACCATGACGCCGTCGGTCGAGGGCAGATCCTCAGCCGCCTGGAGATCTTCATCGATGTCAGAGATGTAAACTCCCAGGTACCCATCGCCGGTCTTCGCAAACCCGACCCCGAAGATCAAAACGACGGCCAGTGGTATGGCCACCCATGCGGCCTTCCGTGTCCACGTTAACTTGTTGCTGGTCAGTGACATATCCTATCCTCCTCGGTTTGGTCATTGGCGGGTCCAGCTCTTAGTTCGTTAGTTGTACGGGGGATTCGCATCCGAGTTCCGATTTTGTTCAGAATGCCCTATCAGGAATTCGCGCTCTCTAATGCTTCTTCGAGTGCCGCTTCCCCCGCAACTGGGAAATCTCGTCACGCAGATGGGCCGCCGTCTCGAAATCGAGTTTCTTGGCCGCCTCCCGCATCGCCTTCTGGAGGAACATAATCTGGTCTTCGATCTCCATCATCTCAAATCCGCTGGGACGGGCGGGTTTGTCCGGCTCGATCGTGGGCGCCTTGGTGTCGGCGAAAACCGTGGCGCGACGGATCTCCTCTTCCGACTTCACGATGGTCTGCGGGGTGATCCCGTGCTCCTCGTTGTACTTCATCTGGATTGCGCGGCGGCGGTTGGTTTCGTCGATGGCGCGCTGCATCGAGTCGGTGACCGAGTCGGCATACATGATGACCAGCCCGTTGGCGTTGCGCGCGGCACGGCCGGACGTTTGAATCAGCGAGCGTTCGGAACGGAGGAATCCCTCCTTGTCGGCATCCAGGATCGCGACCAGCGAGACCTCGGGCAGGTCCAGCCCCTCGCGCAGGAGGTTGATCCCGACCAGCACGTCGAATTCGGCCAATCTCAGGTCACGGAGAATCTCGGTACGCTCAATCGAGTCAATCTCGGAGTGCAGGTAGCGGACCCGCACGCCCACCTGGGCGAGATAGTCCGACAAGTCCTCCGCCATTCGCTTGGTGAGGGTGGTGACCAAAACCCGTTCGCCCACCGCGACGCGCTTGCGGATTTCGGCCAGGAGGTCATCGACCTGCTTGTCGAGCGGGCGCACGCTGATCTCCGGGTCGATAAGCCCGGTTGGCCGGATGATCTGCTCGACCACCACGCCGCCGGACTTGTCCAGTTCCTGTTCCGCGGGTGTTGCCGAGACATACATGACACGGTCCAACAGCGACCAGAATTCATCGATGACCAACGGACGGTTGTCCAGCGCCGAGGGGAGACGAAACCCGTACTCGACCAGTGTGGATTTGCGCGAGCGGTCGCCGGCATACATGCCCTGGATCTGCGGCAGGGTTTGGTGCGATTCATCGACGATGGTCAGGAAATCTCCCTTGGGGAAAAAGTCGATGAGGGTGAAGGGACGCTCCCCGGCCTCGCGCCCGGCGATGTGACGCGAGTAGTTTTCAATTCCAGTGCAGTAGCCGATCTCCTTGAGCATTTCGATGTCGAACTTGGTGCGCGATTCGAGGCGCTGGGCCTCGAGGAGTTTGTCCTGCGAGCGGAAATACTCCAACTGCCCGGCCAGTTCACTTTGAATCCGCCGCACGGCTTCTTCGATTTTGGGCGTGGTGGTGACAAAGTGCTTGGCGGGGTAGATCGCCTTGCGGTTGGTTTTGCGGAGGACTTCGCCGGTGAGCGAGTCGATGAGGGTAATCTTGTCGATCTCATCGCCGAAGAGCTCCACCCGCACCGCCACCTGTTCGTAGGCCGGGATGATCTCAATTGTGTCGCCGCGCACCCGAAACGTCCCCCGGGCAAAATCAAAGTCGTTGCGGCTGTAATGAATGTCCACCAGGTCGCGGAGGACCTGATCGCGCGAGACTTTCTGCCCGACTTCGAGGAAGACCATCATCTCCTTGTAGTCTTCCGGCGAACCCAGACCATAAATGCAGGAGACCGAGGCAATGATGATGACATCGCGCCGTTCCAAAAGCGACGCGGTCGCCCGCAGGCGCAGACGGTCGATGTCGTCGTTGATCGACGTGTCCTTCTCGATGTAGGTGTCGGTTTGCGGGACATACGCTTCCGGCTGGTAGTAGTCGTAGTAACTGATGAAAAACTCGACCGCGTTCTCCGGGAAAAACGACTTGAGCTCGCCATACAACTGGGCCGCCAAGGTCTTGTTATGTGAGATGACCAATGTCGGCTGATCCAATTGGGCGATGACATTGGCCATGGTGAATGTCTTGCCGGACCCGGTGACGCCCAAAAGGGTCTGATGCTTAAGCCCCCGCCCATATCCATCGACCAGCGAGGCAATAGCCGCCGGCTGATCGCCCATGGGCTGGTAGGGGTTTTTGAGGTTGAAGATGCCCATGTCTTGACTCCGCCCCCATGATACCCGGAAGGGCGGCTGCGGGGCAATCATCTGTGTGGCCTGACCAAGGGGCCGGTTGAATGAATAATGTCGGTCACGCGCAGGGTCCGGCTTGCGGCTAAGAGCCGCACCTACGCGAGGATACGTAACTTGGCAGGGGAGACATCCGCCGCGCAGTGTATGGTCGCAGGGGATCTTCAACAGCGCCCTTGGTCGGGCCGACAACCGCTTCCCCGGGTTTCGCCGGGCTGGCCGGATCGCAACCGTAAACGGACAAGACTCCAGACGCCGTGACGAACTCACGGCACACGGGGGCACTCGCGCGCCGGGTGCACATGACGGCGAGTTCGCGTGGCGCCGGGGCACGCTAAAGTATTCTCACAACTCATAGAGCGACAGCTGGTTCTTCGAGTTCAGAAGTTCGAGTGCGATCGGCAGCACCTCCTCCGCCCGCAATTCGCCCATGTTAGCCTGAACCGGGCAGGTGCGTCCGGCGTCAAAGCAGCAGTATTGCTCATCAGGCTTGGGCGTGCAGGAGGTGCGTTTGAAAACAGCAATGTTGTCGCGAGAAGAAGAGTGGCTGATCCGGGGATTGGTTGGCCCAAAGATCGTCAGGCTCTTTGTTCCGAGCGCGCACGCCATGTGCGAGCCGACCGAGTCGATTCCGAAATGGATGGCGGAGTCGGCGATCACGGCTGCGAGTTCATCGAGCTCCAGTTCGCCGGCCAGGTTCAGGTAATCGACGTCCGAATTTGCGCCAATCGACTCGAGATCGTCTCGCTCTCCGGCGGCCCCCAAAAGGACCGGCAAGAGCCCTGTTTGTCGCGAGATCCCCGACACGAAGACCGTCACGTGAGAGGCTGGCCAGCTCTTCGCACGCCAGCCGCCGATCGGCTGGACGGTCAGGTACCCGTGCCTGCGCAGGCCGTACCGCTCGCGGCATCTCGTCGACAACGAGTCCCCGACGGCGATCGCGTTGCGCACTGTTTGACAGTCACGCGGGACGATTCCCAGCGGTTGCAGAAGCTTCAGTCGTTTCTGAAGGAGCTGGCCATTGGAGTCGGCCGCGAAATCGAAGTGATTCAGGAATCCATATCCCTGCGAATTTCGGCCAATCCGCGTTGGGATGCGGGCCAGCGCGCCCATCAGGCTTGTAAACCCCGCGCCGCTGTCATCGATCAAGAGCGTGAAACCGCCATCCCGCAGTTTTTGGAGCAACGACCGATGTTGGCGGATTCGCATGAGCTCAGTAATCGCACCGGCTCCCGATGGGCTGAATCCATCGTAAACCAGAACTTGGTCCACCGCGGAATTAAGATCTGTCAGGCGCCTGTTGAATCCGCGCACCCAGCACGTAATGTGAGATTGCGGAAAGTGGCGTTTGATTTCCGCGAGCACAGGCAGGGCGAGTATGAAATCTCCTCGTTGCGCCAGGCAGACGTAAAGGATGCGGCCCGGCATGATCTCGGTGCCCAAGAGACGGCGCCGGATCAGGATGATTGGCTTGAAGGTAAGGCAGCCCAGCAAGTAGATCAGGTGCTTGCCGAAGGTTCTGAGGCGGTGAGCGGAAAGGGCCAAGAAACGCTGACTTGTCAGGGGCATGTTCGATCTCCGACAGCAGGGTCCCCCAACGAACGGTTTCTGCATTAGCGCGGGACCCGACGGTGGGATCCCAACGATACCAAAAGGGTCTGGTGCTTCAGCCCGCGCCCATACCCATCGACCAGCGAGTCAATCGCCGTCGGCTGACCGCCCATGGGCTGGTAGGGGTTATTGAGGTCGACGATGCCCATCTTGTCACTCCGCCCGCATGATACCCGGAAGGGCGGCTGTGGGGCAATCATCTGTGTGGCCTGACCAAGGGGCCGGTTGAATGAATAATGTCGGTCACGCGCAGGGTCCGGCTTGCGGCTAAGAGCCGCACCTACGCGAGGATACGTAACTTGGCAGGGGAGCCGTCCGCCGCGCAGTGTATGGTCGCAGGGGATCTTCAACAGCGCCCTTGGTCGGGCCGACAACCGCTTCCCCGGGTTTCGCCGGGCTGGCCGGATCGCAACCGTGAAACGGACAAGATTCCAGACGCCGTGACGAACGTCACGGCACACGGGGGCACTTGTCCGGGGCACCCGGCGCCTTCCTGTTCCTGCTTAAGCTTTGCAAGCCCTGACGATGGCGTCAGTGCCACATGTCACCACAACACTTTGGGCCCAAAGCGCTTGCAAAGGTGCCAGCCGGCGCAGTGGCAGGGGCCTGTCGAAATCCCGCCTCGTCGATGGAACGAATTGCGGCTAAAGGAGTTGAATCTGCTTGACATCGCTGGAGCGGCGTGTATCATGTCGGTTTCCCGCTTTGGAAAATGTGGTGCGGGTCAAGCGTGAGAGGGAGTCTGATTGTGAGCAACCTTGCCATCATTGAAGCCGGATCCCGTCAGTTCACTGTCGGAGTCGGCGATGTCGTAACGCTTCCGCGTCTTGAGGGCGCGGCGGGGGATTCTGTCAGCTTCGACCGTGTGCTGTTGGTGCGTGCGGGTACGGAGACAGCCACCGGACGGCCGTACCTCGATGGTGCGCGCGTCAACGGTGAGATCGTGGAGCAGGGCCGCGATGATAAGGTTGTGGTGTTCAAGTTCCGCCGCCGGACCGGATACCGTCGGAAAAACGGCCATCGCCAGCCCCACAGCGTGGTCCGAATTACGGCAATCAACGCCTGATCTGCCAGCCAGCCCGCTGCCGCGTCTGCGGCGCCCCGATCACCCCGCGTGCGCCGCAGGTTCCGACGCAACGATGATCCATTCCCGCCCATCGGTCACTGCCCTTAAGGGCCGCCGGTGGGTGTTCTTTTTGGCGGTGCTGATCGGCCTCCAATTCCTGACTTTCTCCCATGCGCGGTCCCAGACACGGCTGATTACCGACCTGGTCATCGAGGGCGCCCAGACCGTCGATGCGCAGTTGGTGCGCAACACGAGCGGATTCCGGGTGGGAAGCGATGTCTCCCGCGAATCGATCCAGCAGGCCATCCACCAGATCTATGGGCTCAACCTGTTCTCCAATGTTCAAGTCCTCGGCGAAGAATTCGGCGAGGGCGTGCGGTTGATCATCCGCGTGACCGAACTGCCCCGTCTTGACAAGGTGGTCTTCAAGGGCAACAAAGAACTGAAGGAGAAGGATTTCGGCCTGACCCTGCGGCGCGGCCAGCCGGTCGGCCCGCACGCTCTCCAGGAGGCGAGGCGAAAGATCAGCTCCGCTTATCAGGAGAAGGGATTCTTTCTCATCGATGTCCAAACCTCGCTGGAGCCGACCCCGGTGGCCGGCGAAGTCGATGCCGTTTTCGACATTGAAGAGAACAAGCCGGTCGGCGTCGAAGCGGTCGTCTTTGAGGGAAATCAGCAGGTCGAATCCGATGAGCTGCGCGGCAAAGTGAAGAACAAGCCCCGCAGCTTCCTCAAGTCGATCTTCGGCGGCGGGAAGTTCAACCGCGAGAAGTACGACGAAGACAAAACCGAGATCATTGCCTACTACAAGAAGAACGGTTTTTTGGATGCCGTGATTGCCTCCGACACGGTCATGCTCAATGAGAAGAAGACGGATGTCACGATCCGGTACACCATCAACGAGGGGCCGCGCTACTACTTCGGTGAGTCGGAATTTACCGGCCAGTCGGTGCTGACCGAGGAGCAGTTGCGGCGCGGGCTTAAGTATCGCCCGGGCGATGTGTTCAACCAGGAGAAGTTCGAGGAGTCGGTCGGTAACCTGTACACGCTGTACCAGGAAGAGGGCTACCTCTACGCCCGCGTGATTGATGAGACCCGCACCACCGACACGACCGTCAGCATTACATACGAAATCTCCGAGGGCGTTCCGGCCCATGTGCACCGTATCAACATCGCCGGGAACACCAAGACCAAGGACAAGGTGATCCGCCGCGAGCTGGCGATCTACCCCGGTCAGGTGTTTCGCCGGTCTTTGCTCATGCGCTCGCTGCAGAATGTCATGCAGTTGAACTACTTTTCGAATGTTGTTCCGGATTACAACGTTCTCCCCGATGGCCGTGTCGATCTGAGCCTGGCGGTGGAAGAAAAGCCGACCGGGCAGATTCAGGTGGGCGGCGGTTACTCCGGGCAGGACAAGTTTGTCGGGACCGTGGCGCTGGGCATTCCCAACCTGTTCGGCAACGGGCAGGAAGCCAACATCTCGGTCGACTACGGCTCCCGTCGGCAGTCGTATTCGCTCAGTTTCACCGAACCCTGGTTTCGCGACACGCCAACCAGTGTCGGGTTCGACATCTTTGATCTTGAACGCACCTGGGATGAGCCGCTGATCGTCGGCACCGACGACTACACCGAGGACCGGACCGGGTTCGGCCTTCGCCTCGGACGCCGTTTGACCTGGCCGGACGATTATTTCCGTGTCTTCTGGCGGTACCGTTTCGAACGCGTGCAGTTCCGCGATTTCACCGACGAGTATCTCGAGGAGAACATCAACAACAGTTTCTCCCTTGAGAAAGTGCAATGGCCCCAGACAACGTCGTCCACATCATTCACTGTCTCGCGCGACACGCGCGACCTGCCGGAGTTCGCGACCAGCGGCAACCGCTCCACCTACGAGATCGAGTTTGCCGGCGGCCTGTTGGGCGGTGACTGGAACTTCACACGCCATTTCGCGACTCACTCCCGGTACCACAAGATCTGGAAGGGATTCACCCTCGCTCCTGTCTTCCGCTTGGGCGTGCTTCAGGGTGGCGCGGACATCGGCGCGATCCCGCATTCGGAGCGGTTCTATGCGGGCGGCACAAGGTCCGATGGGATGATACGCGGCTACGACGATGGCGCCATCGTGTCGCGCGTCAACGACTCCACCGTGACCGGATACATCCCGGGTCCGGTTTCGGGCGATCTCATCGCGGACCTGGTGACCGGCGATGGCGCGGGACGCTACAAACCGTACGCCGCCGTTCGCGGACGCGCGCTCGGCATCATGAACGCCGAGCTCACCTACCCGATCGTCAGCCAGCAGATATACGGACTTCTGTTCTTCGATGCCGGCAACGTCTGGCTGGATGTTTCCAATGTGCAGTTGACCGATCTGTTCACGTCGTATGGCTTTGGATTCCGCCTGGCGGTGCCGGGCATGGGGACTCTCGGTTTCGACTTCGGGATTCCCAATCGCGGCACCGAGAAGGGCAAACTCAAACCGCATTTTCAGTTCGGCAGCACATTCTAAATGCGGCCGGACCTCACCTCATAGGGAGAAAAACGATGAACTCACGTTTTCAGTGTGCCACGAAGTACCTGATGATTGCCGTGGCCGGCTTTTTGGTGATCGGGCTCTGGCCCGGCACGGCCATTGCCCAGTCGGGGAAGATCGGCTGGATCGATCTGGACAGGATTCTCCGCGATTACGAGGAATTCAAGGAGGCGGAGAATCTCTTCCAAAAGGACGCGCTCATCTGGGAGGCGGACTTCGACAGCCTGCAGAATGAGTACTTCACCAAGCTCGAGGACTATCGCCGTCAACGGCTCCTGCTTTCCGAAGCCACGCGCAAGGAACGGGAGGATGAACTGGGCCGGATGGAGCAGAACCTGCTTCAGGTCAAGGCCCAGTACGAACAGCAGGCGGAGGCGCGTCGCGCGGAGTTGACCACCCCCATTCTCAAGAAAATCCAGGATGTGGTGCAGCAGGTGGCGGTCAACGAGGATTACGATTACGTGCTCAACGGTTCGCAAATCTACATGACCGCGGCCGGGATCCAGTTCAGCCCGATTATGTATGCGAAAGACAAGCTCGACCTCACGGACCGTGTGTTTCAGGAACTGGCCAAGTTGAAATGACGCAGGCCCTGTCGGAATTGGCGGCACGGCTCGGCGCCCGCCTCGTGGGCGACGGGAGCGCCGTCATCTCGGGTGTCGGCGGGATTGAAACCGCCGGCCCGGGGCAGTTGACATTCCTTGCCAACCCGAAGTACATCCCGCATTTGAAAACCACGCGCGCTTCGGCGGTGATCCTGCCGCCGGCGACCGATGCCTTCCGTTACGATCCGGCGGAGGTGGCCCCCGGATTGGCGCTGCTGGTGCACGATCACCCGTACTTTGCGTTTCTGCAGATGCTCACGCTCTTTCATCCGCCGGAAGCGCCGGCGTCACCAGGGGTGGACCCGAGCGCACGCATCGGCTGCCAGGTGGAGCTGGCCGATGGCGTGCATGTCGGAGCGCACTGTGTGATCGCCGATCATGTCCGCTTGGGAGAGGGCGCGCAGATTCTCCCCGGGTGCTTCGTCGGGCGCGGGAGCCGGATCGGATCGCAGAGCACCATCGGGCCGAATGTCACGGTCCTCCACGGCATCACCATCGGCGACCGTGTGCGGATCCACCCGGGAACGGTGGTTGGATCCGACGGGTTCGGGTATGCCCCGCACCAGGGCAAGCACCACAAGATCCCGCAGGTCGGCGGGGTTACGATCGGCGACGATGTTGAGATCGGCGCCTGTTGCGCCATCGACCGGGCCACCATGGGGCAGACAACCATCGGGCGGGGCACCAAGATCGACAACCTGGTCCAGATTGCCCACAACGTGCAGATCGGCGAGGACTGCATCATCATCTCGCAGGTCGGCATCAGCGGTTCGACAAAACTGGGCGATCATGTCACGCTGGCGGGGCAGGTCGGGGTGATCGGGCACATTGAGATCGGCGCCGGGGCCATTGTCGCCGCGCAGTCCGGGGTCGCGAAATCGATCCCTCCCGGCGGGCAGTACTTCGGCTCACCCGCCCTCGAATTCGGCCGTCAGAAGCGCGTCATCGCCGCCATGGCCTCGCTGCCCGATTACGTCAAGACAATCCGCTCGCTGGAAAAGCGCGTGGCGGAACTCGAAGCAAAGCTCTCACACAACAAGCCGTAGTCCCCGAATCCTCTGCCCTTAGAAGCTCAATTTTGCTCCGAAGCGGATCTGCCGCCCTGGGCCGTAGTGGGTGGGATCGTTTTCGCGGAAACGGTATTTCTCCTCGCCGGTGAGGAATGAGGCATCGGTCGGCATTGAGTGCACCTCGGTGAACACCTGACCGTCGCCGGTTGAAAGCCAGCCAGTCGTGTTGGGCAACCCGGATGACTGCCAGACATCGATAACGTTTTCGCGATCGAACAGGTTGACGACCCAGAGATAGAAATTCAGCGTTGAGCCCTTCAGATTGAACTCTCGATCTACTTTGAGGTCGAGCTGGTAGGTCGAAGGTGTGCGACTGGAATAGAGAGGGGCGCGCGGATTCGGTACCCCAGTCACGATCGCTGCTTCGTTGTAGGTTTCAAGGGGTGTGTACGGATAACCGCTGGCCGCAGTGAAGACGAGATTCGCGCCCGTGTTCTCGAGTGGTCGGATCTTGCCGATGGACGGACCCTGGCCTGCCACCGACCTCAAGTCAACAATCGCCGTGAAGATACTCGGCTGATCGTAATTCGAAGGGTATTCCTCTGGTCTCGGACCCTCCTGGTTCTGCCAGACGATCGGATAAGGATAGACGTATGGACGAAACCTTGACTTGACGTCGGTAAACGTGTAGCGCAGCGAAGCCGCCAGACCATCGATTCGCGGAACATCCACGCGGATGTTAATACCCTCGGCCGTTGTGACCATCTCGTCGGAGAACATGGAGTACTCGCTGTAGAACCACGGATAAAACCGCGGTGCCGGCAGGTTTGAACTTTTGGCGTGAAACGCTTCAGCCGACAGGGAGACTCCTGGCCCAGCGAATTGGTACGAGACTCCCGCCTCGGTCCTCTTGGTGCTGACCGGCTTCATTCCTGGATTGGAGTGGATGATGCCACTAACGCCCTCATTGGCCATGTAGAAGTAGCGGTAGTCAGTCTGCACCAAATCCCAGGGTTGCTGGCGGTGATAGATGCCGTGGGACAGGTGAACGGCGGTCCTTTTGCCGGCATTCAAATGCACACCCAGTCGCGGCGACCACACGGTGTGCGTGGGGGAGTCCTCCAGAAGAGTGTCCAGATCCCGCACCGATTGATAGGATCCCACGTAGGGGCTGGGTACCCACTGAGTTCCGTAATCAAAGTGGTCCAGCCGAACGCCGGCCAGAACTCGCAGGTCGCTTAGCGCTAATCCACTCTGAAGCCAGGTGCCGAATTCGATGGGTCGCCTTGCTCCACGGTGACCTGTGTTCGTTTCGCCCTCCGCCAGCTCGTCATACCCGATTTGCTCAACATACCGAAACCCGAGATCGGGGAGCCACGGAGTGTCCTGATCGAGGATCCGATTGGGGATAATGGAATTGTAGCGTCGATAGGTGAATCGCTGGTACTCCGCGCCAAAACGGATCTCCTGACGGCCGCCCAACCAGCCGGTCATGTCGAATTTCACTCCGTTGCTGGTCGTCTTGCGGCGGAAGTAGTCTTCATACACATGCCCTTCGTCGCCGCCGGCGATGTAGGTCACCTCACGCATTGATCCATCAAGAAACGTGAGTGTGTCGGTGCCGGTCACCACCGGTGTCACGAGTTGTACGTACGATCCGGCTGCGAGACTGTCCGGGTCCAACCGGTCATCATCCCAGCGCCAGAAGAGGTAGGTGCCGTCCAATTGTGGATTCTGATTGGGACGGGCGTATCCGAGGACGTCGTCAAAGTACACACCATCCCCCTTCTTAAACTCGGTGCTTTGAGAGTGAGCCCGAACAGAGTAGGACCAGTTCGGGGCCAACCGATGCGAGAGCTCACCCCACCAAGTCAGCGCTTCCTGAGTGAGACGTGGCATGTGTGCGGCGTTGAAGTAATACGCGTGCAGATACTCCCGCCCGCCATACTCCGACCCGATCACGCCGGCGTCGATACCGATCAAGCCGGTGGGACGCCACTGTATCTTCCCCCTCCAATTGCGAGCGTCGTATCGATTGCCGATCTCGTCTGCCCGGGCGCCTCCACTTCTCGCCGGATCACCGGTCCAGTTCCGTTCAAAGAATCCAGCGAACGTTAAGTGGTCACTGCCCGGCACAAGCGGTCCGCTCAGTGACAGACCATAGAACTTGTACCCCAACGCGTCATCCTGCCGGTCATCCGTGATCCCCTCAACATCCCCATGCAACAGAGACCCGGTCGGGGCGCTGGTTGCCTGTATCATTCCTGACGTTACCCCGCCCTGCGCCGCGCTCCAGGTACCCGTCTCGAGCGTGACCGCGTCGAGTCCCGTATGGGCGCCCATCCCGATTGGCTGGCCGGTCGAGGGATCCTGCTGTGGAATTCCATCGACCAAGTACAACGCATCCTCCGGCAGCCCACCATGAATGTGCAGCGCGCCCGCACGGGCATCGTATGTCACACCAGGCTGCAATCGGGTGATGCCAGCGGCACCGCGAACAGGCAGACGGTCCAATTGCGGTTGCGAAACCGTCTGCTGGTTGCCGATTGAACTGTTCCCCGCGTCCATCCCGGCCGACAGGGAATCGACAAGTACCGAGTCAGGCTGCGGTGATGGTTCAGCGTGGCCAGAGTCCCCGACGAGCGACACGAGCAGAATCGTGGTCAGCGCGCCGATTACCGGTCTGAAGCAGCGGTACGAGATTGGAGCACTATGCGCCATCCGTTATCCCCGTCCATGATTAGGAACAGGACTGCAAGTTCGTGATCATTATCACGCCTCATCAGAATAGCAAGTCTCAGAGCGACTGTCAAGCGCCCGGTGGGTTGAAGCACGACGGTGCGGCAGAAGGTGATACGCCCGTATGAGGGGTCAATCGATGAAGGGAGACAGAATGAGGTCGCCGGCGTCTGCGCTACGCCGTGACCAACTCACCACGCAAGGTGGTCACGGCCTGCCCGGCAAGCAGCACACGATCGCCGGCCAGACGCACCTTGACCGTTCCGCCGCGCCGGGACGCTTGGTAAGCGACCATTTCGGATTTGCCCAGCTTTCGGCTCCAATACGGGGTCAGGCAGCAATGCGCCGAGCCGGTGACCGGGTCCTCATCCACCCCCGAGCCGGGAGCGAAGAAGCGCGAGACGAAATCGATACCGCGACTCGATGCCCGCGCCGTGACGATGATCCCACGCACCGGCAATCGTCTGAGCCAGGACGTGTTGGGTTCCAATCGCCGGACATCATCCTCGCTGTCGATTTCGAGGAGGTAATCAAACTTGCTTTTGGCAACATACCGTGGCGTGACCCCAATGGCCTCCGCCAGCCCTTCCGGTAGCTCGGAGGGGGATGGCGGCGTCGATGGGAAGTCGAGCACGATCCATCCGGAATCGCGATGCGCGGTCAGAAGCCCGCTTTTTGTGTGAAAGCGGATCTCCTCGCCGGTCGGGACACTGCCTGTCTCCCAGAGAGTATGTGCGCTGGCGAGGGTCGCATGCCCGCACAGGTCCACCTCGACTCCGGGCGTGAACCAACGAAGACTCCAGCCGTCCGCCAAACGGTGCAGGAAAGCAGTCTCCGACAGGTTCATTTCCATGGCGACATTTTGCATCCATCGCTCATCAACCGCGTGCGGGACTATGCACACGCCTGCGGGGTTCCCGGCGAAAGGACGATCGGTGAAAGCGTCCACCTGATAGATCTTCTGTGCCATTCTGATGCTCCTTCAAAAGCGGGGTACGGTCGGATCGCTCTTGAGCACGTGCCTAAAACCTGGATGCGCGTGTCTGCGGGCGGAGGCATCGCTCGACTTGCGCGGCGTCCATGGCGTGAAACGCGACCGGTGAGTTGGGGCTTTCCCCGCGGGGTCCAAGGGACTTCTGGTAGACTCCCACATCGTGCCAGGCGCCCAGCTTGAAGCCAACTCGCTTAAGCACCCCCACTGTTGTGAATTCGAAAGATTCGTGCAGCCCAACACTGGCCGGGTTGGGAAGGGTGATGCCCGCATGAAGTGTCACGAAACCCTGAAGCGCCAGAAGTGAGAAGAGCGGTGTGTACAGGGCCCGCGCCACGCCGGAACGACGACTCCCCGCCTCGACATAAACCGACACATCGGCGCACCACTGATAGGCCCGCCGGGGGCGAAACGTCGTTGCATAGGCATAGCCGCAAACATGACCGTCGGATTCGGCCACGAGCCACGGATGGGTTTCCAGCGTGCGGCCGATCCGGGTGCGCATCTCGTCTACCGTGGGAACATCGATCTCAAAGGAAATCGGGGTGTGGCGGACGATCGGAGCGTAGATCGCCTGGATCCCGGTGGCGTCCTCCGGGTGCGCAACTCGGACCGTGATTGTCATTGGACCGGCCTCCCAACGCGGTGGTTGTCAATCCAGTACCCCATGCTACGATTTCGCGAGGAGTTTCTTAAGACGTTTTTGCAGGTCCCGCAATTCGCCGATCCTGCCGCTTTGGCGTTTGCGAGTCGCCTCCGGCGCCGGGTAGGACAGGCCCTTGTGACAGGCTCCGGCCGCCTCGGCATAGCGGCCCGCGCCGAACAGGCACTGAGCTTCAAAGTATGCGCACTCGATCAAATTGAAGTAGTTCCCGGCTCCGGTTGACTCGATGCGCTCCGCAATTTCCCGGTAGAGGGCGAGGGCCTCCTCCCAGCGATAGAGCCGATAGTTCGCAAAGCCCTTCATCCAAAGAGGCGCTTTTCCCTCCGGCGCCTGCTGCGTGAGGGTGTCGGCGTGGGCCAGCGCTTCGTCGTAGCGCCCCTCATTGATCAACGCCCAGACCAGCGAACCGCGTGCGGCGGTGCGGCAGATCACGCCGGACACCGCCACTTGATGGAGTTCCTCGAGCCCCTTGTTTCGATTATCCGGAATCATGGGCAGCCAGTTGATGACATCGGTCTTGTCGGCCTTCCAGTAATCATAATTGCCGATTCCGATCAAGGCATCGATCAAAGTCGAGTCCTTGGTGAGAGCATCGTTGAATCTGTTTTTGGAGCGCAGCCCCTTCTTGAGCGCGGCAAACCACCCGCCCCAGCGGGATTCATAGACCGCATCATAGCCTTCCGCGATGCCGAGCAGGAGCTCCGGCTCGGCGCTGCGCGGGTCGCGTTCCTTCCACTGCTGGGAGAGAAAGTGGGCCCGCCGGAGCCAGAGGGCGAATTCCGGGAATCGTTCCGGAGATTCGCGATCCAGCATTTCCGCATGGATGGCGGCGGCCCGAAAGAGAGGGCCGATGGGGGAGCCCGGGTGGATGTCGGTCAAACGCTGAAACAACGACTCGGCCTCCGCGAAGTGGTCATTGGCGGCCAGGTCGAGACCGGAGAGCACGGAATCGAGTATCGCAGGAGTCTGGTACAATGATGGAAACTCGGGAGAGCTCTCCTGATGGTCAGTCACCGTTCTCGACTCACCGCATGCGGGGATTGACGGCATCGCTGAAAGCAGGATTGCGGCCGCAAGGGGCAAGATTGATCCGCGGCCGATCATGCCGGTGAGGACTTGGCTTTCGGGGTGAGAACCTTCAGGACCCTGCTTTCGGCATTGCGGAACTTCATCGACACAGTGGGATACATCGTACGCTTGGCGCGCTTGCCTGATCCCGTGCGCACCCATGCCCGGAAGAACTCGCCGCTGGCGATGCTCTTGTAGAGGGCATCCATCGCCTTCCGGCTCGCCTCTGGGATGACCCGTGGGCCAGCGACCCGCGCACCGTAGGCAGCGGTTGGGGAGATTCGTTCATACATCCCCGGCAGCCCGTGCTGTTTGATCAAATCGACGATGAGATCAAGCTGGTAGACACATTCCAGGTAGGCGTTTTCTGGTGAGAGCCCGTGACGGATGAGAGTCTCGACACCGGCTTGCAGCAGTTCACCCAGCCCGCCACAGAGGACCGCCTGTTCGCCGAAGAGATCCCCGATCGCCTCATCGGCAAAGGTCGTTACGATGGCCCCCGCCGGAATGCACCCCACCGCCCGGGCCAGCGCCAAACCGGTTCGTCGCGATGTTCGGCTCGGGTCCTGATGAATGGCGAAGAAACATGCGACGCCGTCGGACCGGCCGGCCAGTTCGCGCAGCCGCTGCCCCGGTCCCAGCGGCGCGATGAGAATGGTATCGACATAAGGCGGTGGAGCGACAATTCCGAAGTGGACCGAGGATGCGTGCGCAAAGACCAGCATCTGTCCTGGTCTCAAGTTCGGCTCGATCTCCGCATGAAAGACGATGCCATGACGGTGATCCGGCGCCAAAACGAAGATGATGTTGGACTGCTGCACGGCCTCCGCGGGCGATACCACCCGCATTCGATCCCTGCGTGCCTTGGTCCGCGACCCGCTGCGAACCGGGAGCCCGATTAACAGCTCAAACCCCGCATCACGCAGGTTCAATGCCTGGGCCCGTCCCTGCGAGCCGTAGCCCAGCACGGCGATCCGTCTGTTCTTGAGAGGCTGCAGTGATGCCGAACGGATGACTCGCATGGTGGACTCCCGCACGAGCATACGCCTCCCGCCGAGTCAGCGGCAAGGCAATTCCCCGATTGTGATGGTCGTGAACGACGCAAAGGGCCCGCCGCTACTCGTAGCGGAGGGCGTCGATCGGGTCCAGAAGCGCGGCCTTTCGGGCCGGGTAGAGGCCGAAGAAGATGCCCACAATCAGAGCGAAGCCGAAGGAGATGACCACCGCCGGCGGCGAAATGAGCGTGTTCCAGTTGTAGAAGCGGGCCATGATGGTCGCAGCCCCGATGCCCAACAGGATGCCGATGACTCCGCCGAGGATCGCCAGGGTGATCGACTCAATGAGGAATTGGGTGAGGATATCCCGCCGTCGGGCGCCGAGCGCCATGCGGACGCCGATTTCACGGGTGCGCTCGGTGACCGACACCAGCATGATATTCATGATGCCGATGCCGCCGACCACCAGCGACACGAGGGCAATCGAGGCCAACAGCGTGGTGAATGTGCTGGTGGCTTCACCGAGGGTTGACGCGACATCGGACATGGACCGGATGTTGAAGTCGTTTTCCTCGCCCTGGGCGAGACGGTGACGGCGGCGGAGGACGTTTTCGACCTCGAGAGTCGCGGCATCCATCAGATTCTCATCGCGCACACGCAGCGCAATTGAGTTGTAGTCGTCGCGGCCCATGACACGGTACATGGCGGTCTCGATCGGAATCAGGATTTGATCGTCCTGGTTGAACCACCCGGAGATCCCCTTCGATTCGAGCACGCCTTTGACGTCGAAATTGAGCCCGCGGATACGGATGGTCTTGCCGACCGGGTCCTCGTCGCCGAAGAGATTCTCGACGATGGTCTTGCCAATCACGCAGACCCGTTCGCGCCGCTGATTGTCCGCGTTGGTGAAATACTCCCCCTTCTCGAGGGTCGCATTGCGCACCCATTCGTAGTCGGGGGTTGTGCCGGTGACACGGGTGTTCCAGTTCTTGCTTTCGTACTTGATCTGGCTGAACCCGGTCACTTCCGGCACCACGGCCATGATGGTGGGGCACTCCGCCGCGAGGGCTTCCGCATCCTCCTCCTTCAGCGAAACCGATGTTCCCTCGCCATGCCGGATCATGCCGCTCTGGGCGGCGCCGGGACGCACAAAGAGGATGTTGGCGCCCAGATTGGTGATGCGATCCTCGACCGCTTTCTTGGCCCCGGTGCCGAGCGCCACCATCGTGATCATCGCGGCCACGCCGATGATGATCCCGAGCATGGTCAGACTCGAGCGCATCTTATTGGAGCGGAGCGCCGAAAGTGAGACAGACAGCGCTTCGAGAAGCGAAATCCGCTGGCCGGTGCTCCGGGCCGTGTGATCCTGGTCGGTGGACATGGTCATTACTCTCGTTGATCCGTGCTGCGAATCAACCGCCGCCGCGCAGGCCGGGAACGCCGCCCCGGGTGGACATGCGTTCACGGAACTCCGCGCGCTGTTGCAGCGCGCCGGAGGCCAGACTGTAGACGAGCGTATCGCCTTCCGCCAAGCCCTCCACCACCTCTATCTGATCGAGGTTTGACAGCCCGGTCTTGATGGGCGTTGGAGTGACAATGCCGTTGCGCCGAACCTGAACCGATGGAACCAGCCGTCCACCGCGTCTGCCGTTGGGATTGCCCTGCGACTGGCCATTCCCGCCACCTTCGGCCGCGATCGCGCCATTGCCGGGGCCGCCACGTCCGGCCATGGCCATCCGCTGTCCCCCTTGCGCCGCCGTGTCCGCATTCGATGGGTCCGGCTGGCGGGGTTTCATTTCGATCGCGCGCGCCGGGATCAGCAATGCGTTGTCGGCCCGCGCCATGACGATCTCCACCGTGGCGTTCATCCCCGCCTTGAGAAGCCCGTCGGAGTTGTCCACCACCGTGGTCACTTCAAACATCGTGACATTCTGCTCGACTTTGGCCTGCGGCGCGATCCGTTGGACTTCGCCGGTCAGTTTCTTGTCGGGATAGGCATCGGCGCTGATCGAGGCGGTCTGGCCAATCTTCACCTGCCCAATGTCGGTCTCATCGACATCCGCCACGACATAGACCTCGGACATGTTGGCGATGGTGCAAAGCAGTGTGCCGCCGGTCACGGTGGTGGTTCCCGATGAAATGATCTGGCCGACTTCCACCGGACGGGTCAGCACCACGCCATCGATCGGCGAGCGGATCTCCGTGTCCTCCAGCCGTTCCTCCGCGGTGGACAGGACAGCGGTGGCGCGAACCAGTTGGGCATTCGCCTGCTCGTAGGCCAGGACGGCCTGATCGCGGGCGCTTTCGGAGGTCAGGCTCTTTTCAAAGAGCGACTTTTGCCGCTCCATCTCCTTTTTCTGCTGCTCGACCGTGACCTGGGCAACCGCAAAGTCCGCCTTGGCCTGATCGTAATCGTTTTGCGCGGTCCGGCGGTCAAGGCGCGCGATCAAATCGCCCTTGGAGACAACATCCCCCTCCTCGATGGGCAGCGTAATAATCTCCCCGGAGGCCTTGGACTTGACCTCGACCTGTTCGATCGGCTGGATCAGCCCGCTGGCCGAAGTCGAAACGACCAAATCGCCCCGCTCCACAACCGCCGTGCGGACAAACTGATCCTGACCTGATTGGTCGCTGCTGCTGGAGGAGTACCACCACCAGCCACCGGCTCCGAGCACGATCACGCCAATCCACCACCATCGGAATATTCTCTTCATGTCGAAAACCTCGTTGCCCCGCTTGACCGTCGTTGGCTCTGTCAGACCAGTTGAAACCGTAAACGGGCCCGGCAAACGAATATACCCCGACCCCGGGGCCTTTGATCAAAAAACTCCCAAAGAATTCGGAGTTTGTGCCAAGGCCGTTCGCGATGCCCTTGCTCAGGGGACTTTTTGCGGCTCACGAAGCAATGCCATGGGATCATCGATCCGGAGCGGCTCGGCAGCGACAAACCCCTGCCCGTAGCGAACCCCGATTCTCGCCCCCGCCGCGCGGGCCATCGTCTCAAGGCTCCACATGTAGTCCCGCGACTTTTTGGGATTGAGAAACTGCGATTTATGAGCCGACAGGGCCGCCATCCAGCGCTCGAACTGGTCGGTGATGTCCACGACAAACGATGGGTTGACCCCCGACGGGGCGAAGAAATGGTAAATTCCGCCGACCCGATGGGGGGGATGCGAGGTCTTGAGTTTGGCCAGCGTGGCCAGGTTGGCGGCGTTCATCACAATCCGCCCGGTCGCCAGGTGATCCGGATGCGACTGCCGCTTGCCGGTGAACCCATCCCAGTGCGGCGCGAAAACGAGACGCGGCCGGTGACGGCGTATGATCCGGGCGATGGCGATACGCTGGTCGTAGGTGTCGGTCAGGCGTGTATCGCCCCAGTTGAACCGCTTCAGGATGCGCGCCCCCATGATCGCGGCGGCACGGTCGGCCTCCCGTTTGCGCACCGCCCGATTGCCGCCGGTCCCCATCTCGCCCTCAGTCAAGTACACAATCCCGGTCGAATACCCGAGATCGGCCATCTTGCAAAGCACCCCCCCGGTCCCCACCTCGACATCGTCGGGATGCGCCCCGAAGGAGATGACATCGCAGTGGTCTGACTCGGACTTGGCGGGTTTGGTTCTCCTCAGCGGCATGGCGCGAAGGTAACGGACGATGTCGCAGGGGGCCAAGGGGATTTGGGGGTGCTCAGGGACCCCAGAGATCCCGCCATGCAGGCTTAGTGTCACGCGCACCTGGCGTGAGAGGGCCTCGGTGGCCGCCATGGTCCGCGGGGCAATTCACGCTGTGCGGTACCGGGCCAAGCCGGAACTGGTCGATCGCATGATCGAGGCCGAGCTGGACGGATTTCTCAAGCGGATGGGCGAGAAGTTCATGGTGGCGGGGCTGAAGGGCGCCAAGAGGAGCACGTTTAAGAAGAGAATTGTGAAGGCGATTGGCTGAGATCTGCCCGTTTGTCCCTTCTCGGGCTGGCGTTATTGGGGCGCAGTTAGAGGTTTCCGGCTGCTATCCGGCTGCGGCATCAGGGTCATACTCCTCACCTGCAAACGCAACTCGCCACCGCATCTTGGGATCGTCGAAACGCACCTTCTGAGGCGAGAAGCTGTCTGGATCAAACGACCCACCAAGCCACTGCATCGCCCTCTCGTGCTCCTCATCCGACGGGTCGGCAATCGTCTTGAGCAGCTGGGCGTACCCAGGGGGGCCGCCGCAGTCCTCCGGCGGACAGGCCCGTTCGCCTGCAAGACAACGAGGAAATCTCGTGCCCGCTTGACGGGACCCAATCGCTTCCAGGACGATTTCGTGGACCCAGTCATCTCCGAAATCATACTCGTATCTCGCCGACGCACCAACCGCATCAAAGTACCGAGCCACCGAAATCTCCCACCCTGGCAGGCAGATTGGATCACCCTCGAGCGCGTGCTCGTCCGGGATTCCGATCTCTTCGATCTCGCCTGACCCCGGATTCCGAATCCGGAACATGTGCAGATGACAATCGAGCCAGCCCATCGCATCTTGCACCGCCACATGGAGGTCCCAGAAGGTATAGCCGGCAGGAACCTCAATTCGCCGCCAGACGGCGGGCTCAACATCCGCCAGCGTGATCTTGAATTGCAGCGTGCGGCGCTTTGTTTCCATGGGTGCCCCTAAACCGCTGGTCTGACCGTCGCCATCTTGCCGCGGGCAAGAATCGACCGAGGCCGCCGTGAATCAAAGGGGTCGTTGAGGGCCCGGTATACCGGCATGCCCGAATCCCACCCCGTCTCCTTTACTGAGCGCACGGATCGACCGGTCCGGGGCCGCCGAAGAAGATGTAGTCAATTAGGAGGGCAAGGTCGACCGCGTCCACGAAGCCCTCGCAGTTCATGTCCCCGGACGAGCCGTAAGGTGGGGCACCACCGAAGAAGATGAAATCGACTGCTAACGCCAGGTCGACTGCATCGACTTGCCCATCGTTGTTGATGTCGCCGCCGACAGCATCAGTGCAATTCACACAGTTTGAAGCCCATGGGCTAAAGTCGACATAATCACTGACTCTGTCCCCGAGTCCATCAGGGTTGAACAGCGGTGGGCCAGAACTTGAGTCGCGGGGGCCGCTAGCGTGCCCCCACCAGCAATTCGGCGCTGACATCAGTGGCGATTCCACTGCCGAATACATGGCAAATTCCCCGTTATTGAAAAGAGCGCTATTGGATGTTGTTAGAGACGACCCGGAGATTCTGTGGATACCCTTCAGGGAATTGTCCGTCACCTCACAGGCATCCAGGGTCACC
>JBFMFQ010000160.1:0-8302 GCA_040752075.1 Candidatus Zixiibacteriota bacterium
GGTCCCGTGCCATCGTTCCCGCCCGGGTCCGACCGGGCTTGACGCCACGATCACACATGGCCCAAACCCTGTCAACGGTTCTTCGGTTCCAACCGGCGCCGGAAGTCCTGATTCATCTTGACTAACCTGAAGCGCGGGCGGATGATTACGCATCGCAGGCCCATTGCAGGGTTGGCGGGAGACGTAGCGTGATCCAATTCCGGCGTCACATCATCCTGGCGAGCCTCATCATTCTGGGGGTGGCGGGATGTCATGGCCAATCGACCGCCCCGCGGCCCACCACCCTGGTCAAGATGGGCTTCACCCTCAGCGAAAACGACCTCGCCAGTCTGGTCGACAGCGTAACTTTGACCATCGTCTACTCCGACTCCACCCGCGAGGAGAGCACCCTTCGGCTGATCGATGGGGAGATCATCGACACCCTCGAAGTCCATCCCGACGGGGAGGTCAGGTTCACGCTCCGTGCCTTCCGCAGCAACGGCACTCTCCTCTACGAGGGAACAACCATCGCGGCCGTCCCGGTCGGGCAGCAGGTCCAAGTGGACATCCTTTTGGAGCCGGCGCCGGGGCTGTCAATGCTGCGGGTGGGGCCTCTCCTGGAAACAGTGCCGTTCGCCGACAGCGACCCGATCGAGGTGTTCGTCGATATCCACCGGGTGACATCGCTCTACGGGGCGTCCTTCCGCCTGGCCTACGATCCCGATATTCTCGAGTACGTCAACGCGCGATCAGGGCCATTCCTCGCCGAGGGGGGAGTCGAGCTCCTCGCAGGGACATTCCCCGTGACCGACGGCCCGGGGCAACTTGGGTTTGCCGTCACGCGGATTCAGCCGCCGGAGGAAACAAAAACCGGTGTCAGCGGGTCCGGGCGCATCGTGCGATTCATCTTTCGCGCGGTCGCAGCCGGCGAAACGGATGTCCTGATCATCACCACCGACGGCTACCGTCCCCGGCTGAATGATCCCGGTGGCGAGCCGGTACCGGAGCAGTTCATCATCGTCCTTGAATCGGCCACGGTCAGGGTGACGGCGCCATGAACAGCGCACGCGCATCGATCGGGTTAGTTGCCCGAACGGCGGCCATGCTCCTTGCCCTGGTGTCGCCGGCCTGGGCCGTTGTGGAGTTCAACGTCGATGCGCCGGCGTCCGTTGAATACGGGGCAACCAGCCAGCTCGTTCATATTCGGTTGAACAACAACCCGGAAGTCCTCACCGCGATCGACCTGCCGCTGGAAATCCGCCGCAGCGGCGGGGCATCCATCACCGCTGTGGGGATCGCCTACTCTGAGCGGCTGACCGGGCCTGTCTTAAGCGATATCGCCGAACGGAAGTACTACATCTCAGATGGGCTTGTCTGCCCCTACGCCACGTCGACCAATCTCACGGTCAAGATCGGCGTGCCCCCCGGTCCGGTCGGTTTGCGTTTCCAACGTGAAACAACCGGCGGGACACCGACCCTCGGCCCGGGCGCCGATGCGGTCGGATCGTTCATCCTCGATCTGGACTTCAATTCCGCGTCGGGCACCATCGAAATCGACACAACCTGCATGGACCCGGGTATCCATGCCCGTGTACTCGACTTCGACGGGGCAAGCGTGCCGATCATCTTCAACGGAGCCACCATTGCGCTCGTCCCGCCGGCCCTCGATACATTCTGGGTTGCCACTACCGGAACCAACGTTCCCACCGCCGGGAGCGAGAGCAATCCATTTCTGACCATCCAGTACGCCTTCTCCCAGATTCCTCTGGACGCGGGCGTCGTCATTGTCAAACCCGGGACCTACCAGGGGCCGATCACATTCCCGTCGGGGAAAGCCGTGAGTCTTGTATCACAGTCCGGCCCCTTCCAAACCACGATCCTGGGTGACGGTAACATGTCCATCGTCACCCTCGATGCCGGCTCGGCGGGAGTTGCCCAGACCATCGAAGGCTTCACCCTCCGGGACAACTTCGCACAGGGGGCCCTCCAGCCCGGCGCCGTACTGGTTAACTGGCCGACCATGGGCTCCATCCTTCGCTGCGTTATCAGCGGCAACAGCGCGCTGGAGGCGCCGGGCGGCATTCTTTACTTCGGGCTCGATGGGCAGGTCGTGGGAAACTGGATCGTGGATAACTCGGTCGTCCTTGGGCCGAGCTGGCCCGGCGGGGCGTACTTTGCGAACGACGCGCGCGCGACCGTGGTCAATAACACGTTCGCCAACAACACCGGCGTGGGATTCAATGGCGGCGGCGTTGCGATCATCGACACGTCTTCCGTCGTCCAGTTCGACAACAACATCGTTGCTTTCAATGGTCTGGGATCGACTGAACAGGAGGCTGTCTTCTACGACGGGCCTCCCCTCAGCGACCTCTACTTCAATAACATTCACTTCGGAAACGGTATCGGTAACACACGCGGCATTGTGCCATACAATGCCGCCACGACCTACGACTTTGACCCCGTCTTCGGCGACCCGGCGGCCGGCAATTATCGCCTCGGCTGCCTCTCCTTCGGCCGGGAGATGGCGGATCCGGCGCGCATCCCGCCGGGGTACACGCTCGACATCGATGGGCAAAGTCGCTTCGGCCAGACCGGGATACCGGATATCGGCGGCGATGAATTCTACGATGAGAACAAGTCGGCGTTCTTCATGCCCGATGCAACCACCCCTCCAAACGGGTGCATCCCCCTCGCCGTGACTTTCATCAACTTCTCCATCTGCGTCGACGAGGAATGGATCTGGATCTTCGGCGACGGCGACACCCTCACCGGTGTCGGATCGATCAATGAGAATCCCACGCACATCTATGACTCCGCCGGCGTCTACACCGTCACTCTGATCGCCAAAGGCGAAGTCGACTCGGACACCTTCACCGCAGTCAACATCATCAATGCGGATGCTCCGATCAGCGCGGATTTCACGGTCGACAAGACACTCGGTTGCGACACCGCGACGGTTCGCTTCATCGCGACCGCCAACACCGATGTGGACAACTTCGAGTGGGATTTTGGCGTGACAACCTTCGCGAGCGGCATACAGGCGAGCGGCGACACCGTCACCTTCAAGTACCTGGAGCCCGGCGAGTATACGGTCACGCTTTATGCCACGAATGAATGCGGCACCAAAGTGGTGGAGAAGACCGACTTGATCACGATCTCCTCCAAGCCCAATATCTTCGTGACATCCTCCCATGATTCTCATGTCGGCCCGGCGTGCGCGCCCTACGATGTGTTCTTCGATTACAGTTCCAATCAGCCCCTGTCCGCCTGGAATTGGGATTTCGGCGATAACCAAACGTCAACCGACTCGACTCCGGCCCACACGTACAACTCGGCCGGGACATACAGCGTCCGTCTCATCGGTTTCGGGGACTGCGGACGCGATACGGTCGTCCGTCAATCGTACATTACGGTGACCGGCAAACCCAGTGTCACGACGAATGCCGCCCCGACCCTGGGGTGCGATACCCTGACCGTGGCGTTCTCCGGGACCATCACCGGCGCCTACAACACGGCGACCTGGCAGTTCGGCGATGGGGCCAGCGGACCCGGGCCGAACACGACGCACAAGTACAATGCCATCGGGTTCTATGATCCATTCCTCGTTGTTGCGCACAACTGCGGAGTCGACACGCTCCGCCCGCCCAACCCGGTCCGCGTCAGCGACGATCCCGTGCCGGCGTTCACGGTCGTGCCCGACAGCGGCTACGAACCACTGTCGGTGACTTTGACGGACCAATCGGCGAATTTCCCAACCGCCTGGAATTGGACGCTCGGCGATGGGGAGTTCGCAGCCACCGAGGATGTCGTTCATGTGTACGACGCCGGGGTCTACACAGTCACGCTGGACGTGTCCAATCACTGCGGCGACTCCTCGCTGAGTCGTGTGCAACCGATCCGAGTCGGTGGATTCAATCCGATAATCGACTCAACCGGGACGCTGGGGGATACGATCCTCTTTTCCATTACCGTCGAGCAGATGTTGTTCCCGTACGACCGGCCCGTCCAGCTAAGCGCCCGGCTGACCACCACGCCGAGGCGCGGCGGCGCAAACTTCCTTTTTGCCCAGGCATCAGGAGTCCCCCCATTTGCGACCACTTTGAAGCTGGTCCCCACGGGCGGACTGGCGGCGGATGACTACGTGGTCGAACTCACCGCCAACGACCAGTTTCGCATCATCAAGACGGCAACGTCGCCGCTCAACTTCGCCGGCAAGCGCCTGATCTCGGTCAACCCCGCCCCAATCCAGTTCGACTCGACCATCGTCGGCAACTCCTCAAGCCGCTTCATCACCGTCAAGAACGAGGCATTTGTCGGGTCGAATCTCCGTCTCGATGTGGAGGACCCGTTGCACACGGGCTCGGCGTTCCAGGTCACCGGCGATGGCGGGCTGTTGCTGTCGCAGAACTCGCTCACCTGGACCGTGATCTTCACGCCGCCCCGGAAGGGTCTCTTCGAGGGCACCCTCCGCATTCGTTCCGATGACCCCGTCAGCCCCGACACCATCATCATGCTGACCGGCCGGGGCATTGGAGAACAAGTCCCGCCGACCATAACAGCGGTCTATCCGGATTCGAACACGGAAGTCCTGATCAGCGATTCCGTGAGGCTGAATTTCTCCGAACTGATGGTGCCGGTCCCCGTCGACACCGTCTTCCAGATCCGCTCAAAGAAGGCCAACGGCCTGGTCGAGGGCATCCGTCGCTGGAGCGCAAACCAGATACTCCACTTCCGCCCAACGCAGCTTCTCCGTCCGGATGACACGATCACCGTGACGCTTCGTGCGCTGGTCACCGACACAAACGGCAACTTCCTCGATGGGAACAGAAACGGGGCGGAACAGGGAAGCCCGACCGACGACTTTAGTTACAAATTCCACACCGGTCCCGGTGTGTATCCCGGCGACACGGACAACGATGGCATCGTCAACGAGGGCGACGTTCTCCCGCTGGGCCTCTTCTGGCTGGAGACCGGCCCGGCGCGCAGCGGCCCGCGGCCCGGATTCGTGATTCAGCCGGCCCAGGCTTGGGACCCGCGGAAGGCGACCTATGCCGATGCCGACGGCAATGGGATCGTCGACTCCGCAGACATCTGCCCGATTGTGGAGTTCTTCGATGAGCGCACCGGCACCCCCAAGGCGGCGCTCGATGCCTGGCTGGAGGCGGCCTCCAGTTGGCCCGCAGACCTCATTGCGGGACTTCTGGGTGCCCTTCAGGACTGCCCCACCGCTGGGGCCGGCCGCCTGATTCTCACCCGGTTTCTTGAGGGCATCCAGGGGGCGCCTGCCCTGCCACGGGACTACTCATTGGCGCAGAACTACCCCAACCCGTTCAATGCCGCCACGGTCATCGAGTACACGCTCGTGGAGAATTCCAACGTCCGCCTCGAGGTGTTCGACATTCTGGGGCGTCGCGTCCGGACCCTGGAAAGCGGCCCCCGTGCCGCCGGACGCCACGCCACGACCTGGGATGGCCGCGATGAGGACGGACAAGCGGTGGCAAGCGGTGTCTACTTTTACCGGCTCAGCAGCCCGCGCTTCCATTTCGCCCGCAAGATGATGCTGCTGAAGTAACCCCTCCTCCAGGGGTCCTCTGAATGAGCTCGCTGACCGGGAGCTCACCGGCTCGGAATTCCTTCGCCTCGCTCGCAGGAACAAGCAGCTCCAAGTCATTGCGAGGAGCGACGTCCCGCCAAAGGCGGAACGGAGCGACGAAGCAATCCCGTTGCAAGTCGGTTCGATCACCCGAACCACACAGGCTTTTCAACGTGCCCCTGTAGTGGGGACTCTGCGGGGGAAGGAGCCTGTTCGCCCCTCGACGACCCTTGGTGGAAGGTCACCATCCGTCAGTGCTTTGATATTGCGCCCTTTACCACCCCCGGTATATTGACCCCGGGATTGGAGAGGGGCATGCCGCGCAAATCGACATCTGTGCCGGAAGGAACACCGGCGGTCAAAACAGAGCCAATTGAGGGATGGACACGGTCCGTTGATGCCTTCACGCGCATGATCGACCGCCTCCAGTCCGAGTATGCCGAGTTGGAGGCGCGCCACACGGCGCTGAATGCCGAGTTGGCGAATGTCAACGCCAGCCTGCGCGAGGCGGCGACCGCCAATCACCGGCTGGCTGGCCACCTCGATCAGATCGTTGCCACGGTCAACACAGGCATCATCGCGGTCGACGAGGCCGGCATCATCCGGCTCTTCAATCGCACCGCGTCCGACCTCCTCGGCATTCCGGCCCCCGAGGCGCTCAATCGCCCGTACGAACTCGTCTGCCCCGAACGCCACGGCGACAATGCCACGGCGCTGGCCTGCGCACGCGGCGCCGCCCCGGTCGCTCACCAGCGTCGCGAACTGGCCATCACCGGCGCACCCGCAGTCGTCCTCTCCGTTTCCACCATGTGCCTCGAATCGGGTTCGGAGGGCCGTCCGGGCGGAGCCATCGAAGTCTTCGCCGACATCACCGCCATGGAGTCGATGCACAAAGAGATCGCCCGCATGCGCACGCTCGCGGCGCTGGGTGAGATGTCGGCCACGATCGCGCACGAGATCCGCAATCCCCTCGGCGGCATCATCGGTTTCGCCGAGCTTCTCGCACGCCGTGTGGATGGCGATTCCGAAGTGCGCGGGATGGTGGGCAGCATTCTGCAGGGGGCCGAGCACCTGAACACCCTGGTCAACCGGCTGCTTGAATTCGCCCGCGATCCACGCCTCGAACGCCGTCCTCTGGAGTGGAAGCGGTTTTTGGACATGACGGTGGATCAGTTCGAGGATGGCGCCCGACGGCGCGGCGCCCGAATTCGGCTGGTGCGCAAATGGTCGGAGAAACTCCCGACCGCGCATGCCGACGGGCTCTGCCTCCGTCAGGCGATTTGGAACATTCTCGAAAACGCCGAACAGGCGACCAGCGGCGAGGGAGAAGTCACCCTCTCGGTCCAGCCCCGTTCCGATGGCCAGATGGAACTGTGTGTCTCGGACAATGGCCCCGGAATCGACCCGAAGATCGTCGACCGGCTGTTTGTGCCCTTTGCCACGACCAAAAAGAAGGGCACCGGTCTGGGACTGGCCACCGCGCGCAAATTGATCGAAGCCCACGGCGGAACCATCGCGGTGGAGAGCGCCTCCGGGCAGGGCACGACCGTGCGCTTTCACATCCCGCTCACTCCGGGAGAGGAGAACTGACATGCCCGCCTCGATGCTCGTCGTCGATGACGATCCCCTGGTCAATGATTTCCTGGTCGCGACGCTCACCGACACGGGCGCCGATGTCCACCGTGCCTACTCCGGCGAAGACGCCCTCGATCTCATCGGCGAGCGTGATTTCGATCTGATCCTCACCGATGTCCGGATGGAGGGCATAAGCGGCCTCGAATTGCTGGACCGGGTGAGGCGTGTCGCACCGGACACGGTGGTGATCGTCATGACCGCTTTTGGCGAAGTCCCGGATGCGGTCCGGGCGATGAAAGCCGGAGCGTTCGAGTACCTGCTTAAACCGGTCGGCGCCGACGCCACGGAGGCCGTGGTGAGCCGCGCGCTGGAATTCCGGCGGCTGAAACTCGAAAACCGGATGCTCCGCGATGCGGTCAACCGCCGCTTCGCCGCCGATCAACTGGTCGGGCAGTCGGCCCCGATGAAACGTGTCTTCGACATGATCGATGCGGTCGCCAACTCGCGGGCCACCGTGCTTGTCACCGGCGAATCGGGCACCGGCAAGGAACTCGTCGCGCGCGCGATCCACTACCGCGGCCCCAGACGCGAAGGGGCCTTCGAGGCGATCAACTGCGCGGCGCTGCCCGAGACTCTCTTCGAAAGTGAGCTTTTCGGCCACGAGAAAGGCGCCTTCACCAACGCCATCCGCCAGCGCAAGGGACTCTTCGAATCCGCCGATGGCGGCACGCTCCTCCTTGATGAGATTTCTGAGATTCCGCCGACCTTGCAGGCGAAGCTGCTTCGGGTCCTGCAGGAACGCGAGGTCCAGCGCCTCGGAGGCGACAAACGCATCCCGGTCGATGTCCGCGTGATCACCACCACCAACCGGCACCTGCCGACCGAAATCGCCGCCGGCCATTTCCGCGAGGACCTCTTCTACCGCGTCAACGTGGTCACCATCGATCTGCCGCCCCTGCGCGATCGCATCGAGGACATCCCCGCCCTGGTCGAGTGCTTCATCCGCCGTTACAATATCGAGAACGGCCGCAGCGTGAAGCGCCTCTCCGATGGGGCGATGCGGCTCTTTGAACAATACCGCTGGCCGGGAAATGTCCGCGAACTGGAGAACTTCATCGAGCGGGCGGTGGTCACCGCCGCCGGCGATGTCCTGAC
>JBFMFQ010000161.1:0-8298 GCA_040752075.1 Candidatus Zixiibacteriota bacterium
TCGACTCGGTGTGCATCCCCGGTCGCCGGTTCGGGTGACCCCGGCTGCGCTCCAGCAACCCGGGAAACCGAGACCAGACTTACCGCCACGATCGCGAGACTTTTCCATCCGAACCGGGCTTGCATGGCTACGTCGAGGTAGTCTCTCCCCTTTCGAGTTCATCCAACACACGCTTTCGCAATCGATGTACCAAGCCCGGCTTCCACCGCCACTTTCACGGACTGACCATAAGCGATTGTAGTGCAACAACATGTGGATCGACCGAATGAGGCCGACGTGGTTGCCGATTTGCAGACTGGCCTGGTCGGGGATGAACTCGTGCAGGGGATTGCGAACTTCGAATCTCTGTGGATCAGGCGGGACGATCGTCCAATTCCTTGCCGAGTTCGGGACCGATGCCCCAGTGGAGTTTTTCGCGGAGAACCTTGTAGTAGGAATGGTCGCCGAAGGTGATGAGCCGGGCGGTGGTGCGGCTGGCGGTCACGATGACCCGGGCGCCGTCGCCGAGTTGTCGAGCCATCTGGCCATCGACCGTGAGGACGGCGTTTCCCACGACTGAGTCAATGGTGATTTCCAGACGGGCGCGGCTGTCGAAGACCATGGGACGGTGGGCCAGCGCGTGGGGGGAGATCGGCGCCATGACGAGCCCGGACATGGTCGGCAGGACAATCGGGCCGCCGACCGACAACGCGTAGGCGGTGGAACCGGTCGGGGTCGCCACGATGATCCCGTCCCCGGCGACCGACGTGACGACCTCTCCCCGGTCGGCGATGGTAAACGTCACCAGGCGGGCAATGCCGCCCTTGATCAGGACAACGTCGTTTAAGGCCAGCCAGGATTCTCGTCCCCCGTCCGGCTCGGAGACATCGAGCATCAGGCGATCTTCAATGGTGAAGTCGCCGGCGGCAATCCGGTCGAGCGCGCCGGTGACCTGCGCGGGCGGGACCATGGTGAGAAATCCCAGGCGCCCGAGGTTGACTCCCAAAACCGGCGTGCCGAGCCGGGCCACGGCGCGCACCGCGGTGAGCATGGTGCCGTCACCGCCGAGCGCCAGCACGAGATTCAAATCATCGGGGAAGGTGCCGCCGGGGAAAGTGTGGAAGTCCGGATTGGACACCATGTCGATGCGGGCGCAGACCACGACCGGCCATTGGTGCGACTTCGCCCAGCGCTGGATTGTCTCCAGGGTGGAATCCGCCTCGGGGCGGTTGACATTGACAATCAGTCCGAGTCGCATAGGCCTCGAAGTGGCACCGGCGGGTGCTAATGATCCCGTGATTCGATGAACTCGGCGATGGCGCGGAGGATTCCCGTGTCGCCACGGAAGCCCTCAAGCGCGGCTTTCGCTTCCAAAGTCAACTCACGCGCCTTGGTGCGTGCGGCCTCGATGCCGACGGCGCCGGGGTAGGTCACCTTTCCGTGCTTTTGGTCCGAGGCGGCCGGCTTCCCCAGTCGTTTGGCGTCGCCCTGGACCTCCAGCAAATCGTCGACAATCTGAAACGCGAGTCCGAGCGGACGCGCATAGTCGGTGATGGCTTGAAGCGATTCCGGCGGCGCGCCCGCGACATGCGCGCCGGCGCGGGCGCGGGCGATGATCAAGGCGCCGGTCTTGCGCCGGTGAATGCCGGTGACCAGTTCCTCCGTGGCGACGGCGCCTTCGGCCTCGAGATCCGCCATCTGGCCGCCGAGCATTCCCGCGGTCCCGATGGCATGCACAACTTCCCGTGTCACCGCGCCCGGCGCAAACTCCGTCAGAATCTCGAAGGCCAGCGCATGGAGGGCATCGCCGGCGAGCACGGCGGTGGCCTCATCGAAGGCCACGTGAACGGTCGGCTGGCCGCGCCTTTGATCGTCATCGTCCATGCAGGGCAGATCGTCGTGGATAAGCGAGTAGGTATGGAGCATCTCGAGCGCCGCGGCGACCGGGTAGATGGACTGACGGGTTCCGTTCGTGGCTTCGTAGCAGGCGATGGCCAGAAGCGGGCGCAGTCTCTTGCCGCCGGCGAACACCGCGTGACGCATCGCGCGGTGGAGACGGACCGGGTCGGCGGTCGGCGACGGCATCATGCGATCGAGCTCGGCATCGACCAATTGCTGGCGGTCCGACCAGAATTCCGCCAGCCGGGCCTGCGCTGAGCCGCTTCGGGCCATGGTGTCCGGGGTGCTCAAAACGGGAGACCGTCCTCGCTCGGAGGCGAATCCGGCGATGGGGCGTCCGCACGTGCCTCGGCGGTCAGTTTCTCGATGGTCTTCTCGGCTTCGGAGAGCTTCTCGCCGCAGAGTTTCGCCAGTTTCATCCCTTCGGCATAGAGCTTGAGCGACTCCTCCAAGCCGGCGTCGCCCGATTCGAGCTGCTCAACGATTTCCGAGAGCCGTTCGAAGGCGGATTCGAATGAGGGCTTCTTGTCGGTCATGCGGCCATGTCCCCTGAAGGTGCGGCATCTGCAAGTTAAGCGAAGGCCGGGCGGTGCGAAAGTTCGAAAGTCCGGAGACCCATCACCTTGTCCGGTGTATGAGACGGTATGAACGGGACCGGCCGGTTAGAAGCGGCTTGCCCGGAGTCGGCTCTTGTACTAGCTTGCGTCTAACAGTTCGTGCCCGGGGTCTCCCGGGAAATTTGTCAATACTCAAGCAAGGAGGCAACGATGCGCAAAGCGGGTCTATTGCTCGCGACCTTTGTTCTCGCCTTTGCCGTTGGCGTCATCTGGTCGTCGTTTACGGCCGAGACGCTGGAGGCGAAGCCGAACACCTGCATTCTGGCGGTCTACCCCTTCCTGGTCTGCGAGCCCAGCAACCGCTGCGATGAAGGTCAGCAGTATTGCTGGGAGTGCCAGGGACGCGACCCGGCGGGCAACCCCTGCCTTTGTCGCCGCGTCGGCTGCATGTAGGCCATCCGAATGCAATGGCGAGTCCATGTAGGGGCCGGTCAGTGACCGGCCCCTGTTGCTTTTGGGGGCGATCAGGTTACGGGAGTGTCAAATCGGCGGCGGATAGCCATTGCCAGCCGGGGCGGAGTGTCGTATGACTGCGCGGGGGATCCGATGGATACATTCTTCAACCAGCTGGCGAGCAACAACCTCCTGCTTTTGTTCACCATCATCGGCCTGGGTTATCTCATCGGCAATATCAAGGTGTTCGGTTTCTCGCTGGGAGTGGCGGCGCTGCTCTTTGTCGGGATCGCGTTTTCGGCCTACGACGACCGGCTGGTGCTCCCCGACCATACTTACATCATAGGTCTCGTCCTGTTCGTGTATGCCATCGGCTTGAAGGCAGGACCTGGTTTTTTTGCCTCATTCCAGAAACGGGGCCTTCATGTCAGCGTGGTGGGTGTTCTCATCCTGGTCGCGGGGGCGCTGGTGGCCGGGCTCGTCGGGAGCCTCTTCGGGCTGTCCGCCGCCAGCATTGCGGGCCTGTTCTGCGGTGCGCTGACCAACACACCGGCCCTGGCCGCGTCGGTGGAGGCGGTCAAGTCGATGTCGGCATCACTGCCGCCTGAGAGGGTGGATTTCTTCCTGAACACACCGGTGGTGGCTTATGGGCTCGCCTACCCGATCGGCGTGCTCGGCGCCATCATCTGGATGTTCGTCTTCACCAAGATCTGGAAGATCGACTTTGCCAGGGAGACCAGCGACCGTGCGCGCGAGGCCGAGTCCGAGGCGATCGAAAGCAAGACTTACCGCATCACCAATCCTGCCGTTTCCGGCAAGACGGTGGACCGATTCATGGCGGCGCTGGAGGATCCCGATTTTGTTTTGAGCCGGATTAAGAAAGGCGACGAAGTCCGGATTGTCAGTCCTGACTCGGTCCTGGAGCTGGGCGATCTGATTGTCGCCGTCGGGCCCGCCAAGTCGCTGAACACGGTCAGTTTACTATTCGGCGAGGAGTGCGACACGCCCCTGGCCGCGCACCGCGATGTCACCGCGTATCGCTGGTATTTCGTGTCGCGCCGCGAGGTGACCCGGCGGAATATCGGCGAGCTTCTGCGGGGACGGCAATTCGTCGGGATCATCACCCGTTTGCGACGCGGCGATGTCGAGTTTGTTCCCTCGCCGGCGACCTCGCTTGAGATGGGCGACCGGATCCTGGTGGTCTCGCCGCGCCAGGAGACCGAACGAATCGGCAAGTTCTTCGGCGATTCGCTCGGCGCCCTCTCGGAGACCGATTACCTCTCGCTCTCTCTGGGGATCGTGCTCGGGGTGTTTTTGGGCATGGTTCCAATACCCCTGCCCAACGGCGACACGTTTCGTCTCGGGTTTGCCGGCGGGCCGCTCATTGTCGGTTTGATCCTCGGGCGGCTGGAACGGACCGGTCCCATCCAGTGGGGGCTGCCCTTCAACGCCAATCTTGTGTTGCGCCAGATCGGCCTGGTCTTTTTTCTGGCAACCATTGGCACCAAGGCCGGGCGCGGCCTTACCGAGACACTTCAAGGCGGCGCGCTCGGGTTGATTGTCTCCGCGGTCCTGATCATCTCGTTTGTTTCCATCGTGACGATCCTGGTGGCCTGCCGGCACTTCCGTGTGCCGATGTCGGCGGCGATGGGACTTCTCTCGGGCGTGCAGACACAGCCGGCGACGCTGGCCTATGCCAATCAGCAGGCGCAAAACGATCTGCCGAACCTCTGGTATGCCACGGTCCAGCCCGCATCGATGATCGCCAAGATCATCCTCGCGCAGGTGATCGTGACGACGCTCCTACTTTAGTCCCAGGCGGCATGTCCTTCAAGTGCCATCGCTTTAACGGCCCGAACCGTAGAGAGGTCATATGACCCCGGTTTATGACCTGTTGCTGCCGGTATCGCGGGAATCGGACATCCTCCCGAACTGGCAGGGTACACCGATCGGCGACCTGCTCCGTTATCACAACCTCGGAGCGCCATATCGTGATTACACGAGGGCGGAGCTCCTGATCGGCATGTGCATGGACAACCGCAAGTCGCTGCGGGTGCCCGACAACTTCGCCTTCATCCTGCGCGCGGGCGGGGCGAACCTCCGCCGGGTCGAGTTCAAAGTCTCCTTCGCCATTGCACTCGGCGGAGTGCGCGCCATCTGCCTGATTGGTCACGATGACTGCGGGATGGTGAGCCTCCCCCACCGTCGGCAGGAGTTCATCGACGGCCTTGTTGCCAATGGCGGCTGGACGCCCGACGATGCCGCCGCCCACTACGACCGTCACGCCGCCGAGTTCGGCATCGGCGACGCCGCCGAGTTTGTACGAGACGAAGCGGTGCGTCTAAGGGCCAGGTACCCGCGGGTGCTGGTGGCGCCGTTGTTCTACACGGTCGGCGACGGGTTATTGCATCAGATTCTGGAGAGGTGATTCCAGATGGTCCGAACGCTGAATTAAGCTCCACCACCCCCTCACATCACGCAGCTCAAAGGTCATCCTGAGGCGCAGCGCCGGAGGCGCGGAGCCGAAGGATATGCTGTTGCCCTTCTGCCGTGGCCGGGGAAACAGCATATCCCTCACCCCGGCATGAAGCCGCCGGGGTTCGGGATGAAAGCACTCTTTTATTCGGGCCACGCGCCTTTCCCCCGTGTACAAGGCCGCAAGAGGAGCGGGCGTGCGACGATCTGGTCCTGCATTCCGGCGAATCCGCCGCCGAGTACGCGGAGCTTCTGCTCAACTACGCGCGCACTCTGCGCCAACGACTGACTCTGTTACCGGAGGGAATCATGTTTGTCCGTGCTCAATCGCTTCGCGCCCGCATCCAATCACTGCTTGATCCCCGTCCACAAGTTCGCGCGGCCAGCGGCGTCATGCTGACGGGCATCGTCGCTGTGGCCTTGGGAAGTGTCCTTATGCTCTCCTGCGTGCGCACCCCGACGGCGGAACAGAAAGCGGCCGAGACGCCCCGGGCGGATGCGGCGCCGTCTCCCGATGAGTTCATCGCGGTCGACGAAATGCCCGAGTTCGTCACGAGCGTCCAGCCGGAGTATCCCAAGACCCTGGCCGATGCGCACATCAACGGGGATGTGTGGATCAGGGCCCTGGTTGCCATCGACGGCACGGTGGCCGAGGCCCGTGTGGTGAATCCCAATAAGCACGAGGAATTCAACACCGCCGCGATCGCGGCCGCGTACAAGGGCAAATTCAAGCCCGCACGCAAAGACGGCAAGCCGGTTCCCGTGTGGGTGACGTACCAGGTCCAATTCCGGACCGAGGGCGGGACGAACGGCGACGACTGCTAGCGCTGGTCCTTCGACCGATTCGCGTAGTCGCACGGCTTGCCGTGCGACTGAATCGTTCCGCAGGAAGAAGGGTGTCATCCCGAACCCCGCCGGCTTTATGGCGGGGTGAGGGATATGCTTATTGTAGCCGGGGATGAAAAGCCTCTCCGGCACCTTGCCTAGGTCGGCGTGCTCTATGTTTTCACGGAGAATCGGCTTATTGTCTCGCCCTGAGGTCCAGGGCTCCGGTCGTCGGTGCGACCGGGTCGAAGCAAGCCAAGGCTGGCCCTTACGCGTAGCAGGGGCTACTTGAGAAGTCTCGAGAAGTCCCGTGCTATGAACCGCTCAAACTGCTTCTTGCAATACTCGGTGCTTTTGCCTGATTCTGGATCTCTCCGCCTTCCATTAAACCAGATGCTCCTGAGTCCTGCGTTCTTCCCAGTCTTATTCTGGACCGAGAACTGGACAAACTCACTTGAGGACATGATCCACATCAAATCAAGTCGCTCGGAATAGAAGATGAACCAGTAATTGTCCCTTAGTTCGTGCGGTATTGCAGCAAAGAGCGCACCGTCCCCGAACTTCACTGAATTCGAGCGGGCTTTTATCTGAACGGTCACGAACGAGCCGTCCGGCCGTCGTATCGCGGTATCGATGGCATCGTCGTCAACCATTGGGATGAAAACGTCTAATCCCTCTTTGAGCATTCGGCCGATAATCCAGTATTCTATTCGTTTGCCGAATGCCGCGGAATTGCGAAATGGCTTACCCACTGACTGCACCTTTCTTGAGCTGGCTCTCCTCGGCCCGCGCCGGAATAACACTGGAACCCAAGAGAGCACGCGCATTAGTTATCTCGTCCACAAGTTGTCGCGCTCTCTTGCTCAGACTTTGGTAACTCGATATCAAGTTGTCCTTGATAATGCCGTGGTTCTCGGGAGTCAATGAGGAATCGAATGTCCGCAGAAAGAACGACTCAGCCACTGCGATTTCATGGTTGATTCTCTCATGGAGGGAAAGGACCTCGAGGAAGCTCAACTGGAGAGCAAGAGGCAACTCGGGAATCAACTGAATTTGGGAAGAGAGATACGGGAGTCCAAATGGTTTAATCCCAAGAGCGTCGCCTGTTGCCCTAACGAGTTCTACATCCCTTAATAGGGTCATCTGTTCCTCGGAATAGGATTTGAGTTTCTCTGCCAGTTCGCGCGTCGCTTGACTCAGTGAGGCGCCTTCAAGCTCAACGAGTTTCCCGGAGAGCCACCGCGCAAGATCACTGTCGGGGCCTCCAATTCGGGATTCCAGTTTCCACACGAGCCAGACGTACCTTATCGCGATTGTTCGAAGTTCTTCAGACGATGTGGCCCGAAATCTATCCACACGGTGCCTTCTGCTAATTGCCTCTACGACGATATGGCTGGCAATTCCGAGTCCCCACCCAATCAGCAGTGTAACGAGGCCAAACCACTCCACCTCACCACCCCTTCCTCAACTCCGACTGCTCCCCCCAGGCATTCGGGGTGTCGAGGTGCTTGAGCACGAACTCCTGCAGGTCGGATGTGGAGGCGGTGATGATGACGGCGTCGCCTTCGCGTTCGTGGGCGAGGTCCTTGGGGTGTTTGGTCAGGATGGAGTCAAGCCAGGCCGGGTTCATCATGGCGAGGCGCAGGGTCGGGCTGATCTCGGCCACGTGCATGAAGGTGTGCGCGGGGACGAGATGGGTCTGGTAGAAGCCGTTGTACGGGGATTCATCGCCGCTGGGATAGAGATCGAGGAAGCGGCGGCCATCGAACGAGATTAGATGGGCGATAAACGGCGCGGGTTTGCCGTCGCCATCGGTGTAGATGAGTTCGTACTCCCTCTTCCCTGTTTGCGTGAACGTCCAGGACTCGTCTTCGGCGGATTTCTCCATCCATGTGCCCAGCAGGGCCGGGTCGAAAACAAGATCGGCGTCGGTGTAAAGCGGGTGGAGCGATGGGATGCAGCCGATGAGCATGAGGCCGATGGCAATCGCAATCGTTCGGTTCATGGTTCCCCTCCTGGCCAACTCAAAGACGCTGGGTCCCGGCTTTCGCCGGGATGGCAGACGCATCATAACAGGTCAATTATGGACGGCAGAGGTGTGGAGGGCAAT
>JBFMFQ010000162.1:0-8211 GCA_040752075.1 Candidatus Zixiibacteriota bacterium
CTTAGAAAAGTACTTCTTGGGCAGCCCATCCGGGATAACGGTCTGATGTTTCACAACGATGGGTTCCATGTCGTCGGTCGACTGTGTACGCCCGGCGTCGCCTTTGACTTTGACGGTGACCTTCTTCTGTGATGCCGACTTCTTGGAGTTCTGCTGTTTCTTTCCGGCACGAGTCGGTGATGCGACCCTGGCCGATTTTTCGGTGGTGTCAGGTGTGCTCAACCCTTTCTCGGATTTCTTCACTTCCCGCCTCCTTGTGGACGAGCCGGGTATGCCCCCCGGTCCTGTATGCGGTAAATGGTGCAGAGAGAAAGCCAGATCATTTGTGCTGTACCCAGTTGGGGTGCTTCAGATTGCAACGTTAGGGATTATAGGGCAGCAAGATAGACCATGTCAAGAACAAAACGCGATTTCGCAGATTGAATTTATGAACTGAAAACGATGCTTCCCGCACGGAGACAGGCGGTTACAAAAGGGAACATTACGGCCCCCGAACACGGACAAAACCCGCGCTCGATCTCCCCTCTGAAGTTGTCCCGGGCTGTGCTACCCCTTGCGTTCCGACCGAAGACACCGGTGGATTCAAGGTCTGAGCAATCCAGCCCCCCTAACATCATGTACTGCATTGCCACGCAAAAAGTTGACAAGTTTTTTGACTTCCTGCAGACGAGTCGGTAGAATCCTGACCGGCAAACGGGGCTCGCTTCGCTATGGATATCCGCTCATCGGTACTGGATCTCATTGGCAACACGCCCTTGGTCCGGATCGCCAAACTCAACCCCAATCCTGCGGTCGATCTGGTGGCAAAACTGGAGTGGTACAATCCGCTGGGCAGTGTCAAGGAGCGGATCGCCTTCCGGATGATCCAAGCCGCGATTCGTGACGGGCGCTTAACGAAAGACAAGATCATCCTCGAGTCCTCATCCGGGAATACCGGCATCGGTCTGGCCATGGTCGGCGCCGTGCTTGGTTACCGCGTTGCGATCACGATTTCCGCCGGGGTCTCGATCGAACGCCGACAGATACTCGAGGCCTTTGGCGCCGAGATCATCCTCACTTCAAAGGAGGGGGGCTCCGATGAGGCGTGGGATAAGGCCGACGAACTGCACCGCGCCAGCCCCGAGCTCTATGTGCGTCTCCATCAGTACAAGAGCCCGGACAACGCCGATACCCACGAGTTCGACACCGCCGAGGAGATCTGGCAGCAAACCGATGGTCAGGTCGATTGCGTGGTGAGCACCCTGGGCACAACCGGAACGGCGGTCGGGCTTTCGCGCGGACTGAAGAAAAAGAACCCGGCCATCCGGATTGTTTCGGTTGAGCCGCCGCCCGGAAAGCATGCGCAGCAGGGCATCCGGAATGTCGACTACTCACGCACCCCGATGATCTGGGATCCCCAATCCGTGGATGAACGCATCGTGGTGTCCGATCAGGACGCGCTGGACGCCGCGCGCGATCTGATCCGCCACGAGGGACTCTTCGGGGGAATTTCCTGCGGAAGCGCATTGGTTGGCGCGCAAAAGGTCGCGCGGCGCATGACCGGCGGGAGAATCGTCGTGATCTTCCCTGATCACGCCTACAAGTACCTCACCACGGCGCTGTTTGCCCCCCTGGGCGGCCGTTGACTTCGTTCTCTTCCCACATCTTATAGGAGCGGTAATGACGCTGACAGGCCCGATCGATTCCGAATTGTGGATGTTCATACCCGGTCCGGTGAACGTGCATCCCGACGTGCGCCGCAGCCTGGCCACCCCGCCGATCAATCACCGGGGCAGGGAGTTCTCGGAACTGTACGAGCGTGTCTGCGCCAAGGTCCGACGGCTGCTGCGGACCGAGGGCCGTGTTTACCTCTCGACCTCCTCGGCCATCGGCATTCAGGAGGCGGTGGCGCGCAATTGTGTCGCCAAGCGATCGCTCCATCTGGTGTGCGGCGCCTTCTCTCAGAACTGGCAGGAGATCGCGGTGGCGTGCGGCAAGCAGGCCGACGCGCTCAGTGTCGAGTGGGGACGGGCCAACCTCCCCGATGCCCTCGAGGAGGCCCTGGCCAAAACGCACTACGACACGGTTTGTGTGGTCCATTCGGAAACGTCAACCTCCGTGCAAAACCCGCTTTCGGCCCTCGCCGCCGTGGTGCGGCGTTTCCCCGGCACGCTGCTGTGTGTGGACGCGGTGAGTTCCCTCGGCGCCGCGCCGGTGCTGGTGGACGACTGGGGTGTCGACGTGTGCTTTGCCTCGGTGCAGAAGGGACTGGCGTTGCCACCGGGCTTCGCGGTTTTCTCCGTGTCGGAGCGGGCGCTGGAGCGTGCCGCCTCGGTCCCGAACCGTGGGTATTATTTCGACTTTCTGGTTTTCGAGGAGTACGCGAAGAAGTCCCAGACGCCCACGACTCCTTCCCTGCCCCACATGTTTGCCCTCGATGTCCAGCTCGGCCGGATTGAAACCGAGGGACTGGAAAACCGCTGGGAGCGTCACCGGACCATGGCGACTATGGCGCAACGCTGGGCCGAAGAGCGCTATGAATGCTTTGCGGAGGCACCGCACCGTTCGGCCTCGGTCACCGCGGTGCGCAACACGCGTGGGACGGACATCGCCAAGTTAAACGCCCATCTGAAATCGCTGGGGATGGTTCTGGCGCCGGGATACGGACGTATCAAGAGCGAGACTTTCCGAATCGGGCATGTCGGCGAGACCACGCCCGTTCAATTGCAGAGGTTGCTGGATGCCATCGACACGTTCATCGGGTAAGAAGCCCCCCGGCTTCCGGGTTCTGATCCCCACCAAGCTGGCGGCGGAAGGTGTTCGCATTCTGGAGGCGACACCCGGGATCACGGTCGATCTGCGTCCCGGACTCAAGGGCCCGGACCTCCGCCGGGCGCTAGCGGATGCCGATGGGGTGATCATCCGCAGCGACAGCGACATCGATGCGAAGACCATCGACGCCGCGCCGCGATTGCGGCTGATCGGACGGGCGGGAGTCGGGGTTGAGAATGTCGATGTCCATGCCGCCAGCGCCCGTGGGATTGTTGTGCTCAACACGCCATCGGCCAACTCAATCGCGGTCGCGGAATTGACCATGGCGCTGATGCTCGCCCTCTCGCGCAAGATTGTGGCCGCCGATGTGTCGGTTAAAGCGGGCCGCTGGGAGAAAGGCGCACTGGCCGGACATGAACTGGGAGGCAAGACACTCGGTTTGGTCGGGCTCGGCCGCATCGGGCGCGAGGTGGCGCTACGGGCCTCGGCCTTCGCCATGAAGGTGGTGGCCTTCGATCCTTTCGTCACGATGGCGGCGGCGCAGGCGATGGGTGTCACCCTCGTGAAACTGCCGCAGGTTCTGGCCCTCGCCGATTATGTCAGCCTGCATCTGCCCCTGACCGACAAAACCCGAAACCTGATCGGCGCCGCGCAGTTGCGCCGCATGAAACAGGGTGCGTTTCTCATCAATGCCTCACGCGGCGGGATTGTCGATGAGAAGGCGCTGGCCAAGTCGCTTCGCGGCGGACACCTCGGCGGATGCGCGTTGGATGTGTTCACCTCCGAGCCGCCGACGGACCTTTGGTTTTCGGGAATGGAGAATGTCATTGTCACCCCGCATCTCGGGGCATCGACCGCGGAGAGCCAGACCAAGGTCGCCATTGAAATTGCGGATGCGGTGCGTCGCGCCCTCATCGAGGGTGTCTATGTCAACGCGGTGAACCTGCCGCTTGGCGATCCTTCCGATCTGCCGCGTTTGCTCCCCCATGTCCGTCTGGCGGAGAAACTCGGCATTCTGTTGCGCGCCCTCGAGGAGGGTCCCTGCGGGGCGATTACCCTTGAGCTGGGCGCCCAGACTCATCCGGAATCGCGCCTGGTGCAGGCGGCCTTTCTGAAGGGGTTTCTCTCGGCCGAGACCGATGTTCCGATCACTCTTGTCAATGCCTCGGACATCGCCGCGGGCCGCGGGCTCCGTGTCGCCATTGTGGATCGAAGCGCGCAAACGGAGCAGGCGCACGCCCTGACCGCCGAAGCGTCCTTTGGGCGTCGCAAACGGGTTGTTGGCGGAGTGGTGGAGGACGGGAAAACGCCGCGTGTGCGCCGGATCGACGATTTCCCGATCGATGTGGCGCCCGAGGGCCGCGCGCTGATTTTCACCAATCAGGACCGTCCGGGTGTCATCGGCGCGGCGGGCGCCGTGCTCGGCAGGGCCCGCATTAATATCGCGTCATGGCTCCTGGGACGGCGTCAGCGCGGCGGAACGGCGCTCGGGTTTGTCGGCGTCGATGATCCGGTGCCCGACAGCGTGCTGAGGGAGTTGAGCGGGCTGCCGCACATGGGGGTGGTCACCCAGGTCAATTGGGGGGACGCGGGCGCCTGAATCTGGGGTTGAGCGAAGTTCCCCGAGGATCACACGATGAACAAAAACAGCAAGACAGTCGGCATACTGGCGGAGACGGATTACCAGACGCTGGAAGTCTGGTACCCGCTTCTCCGTCTGCGTGAAGCGGGCCATCAGCCGATCGTGATTGGAACCGGGTCGGCCAATGTGTACAGGAGCAAGGATGGCTACCCGGTGGGCGTTGAGCGGGCGGCGGGTTCGGTTCAGCCCTCGGACCTGGATGCCATCATCATTCCCGGCGGCTGGGCGCCGGACAAGTTGAGGCAGTATCCCGCGGTGATCGACCTGGTGCGCCAAGTTCATTCGGCGGGCAAACCGGTCGCCGCGATCTGCCATGCCGGCTGGGTGCTGGTGTCGGCCGGACTCTGCCGCGGACGGCGACTCACATCATTCGTCGCCATCAAGGATGACTTGATCGCGGCCGGGGGACAATGGGTGGATGAGGAGTGTGTCGTCGACGGCAACCTCATCACCGCCCGAAAACCCGATGACCTGCCGGCGTTCATGTCGGCGCTGCTCTCCGCACTGGCCCGTTAGCCTGGACACCGCCCCGATGATGATCCACCTGGAACCAACACCCGGCCTGAGCCCCCGCCTCGGTCTGTATTTTGCGCAGATGGAGGATGTGCGGCGTGTTACGAAGCGGTATCTCGAGGGGTTGACGGTCGATCAACTCTCGTGGTTTCCGAACGCGCGAGTGGAATCCATAGGAACGCTCCTGTTGCATATCGCCGCGGTGGAGTTTTCATGGATCCAGGAGGACATCGCCCGCCGCCCGATGCCGGAGGAGTGGATCATCGGGTTCCCCATACGCTTCAATATTCCGCAGATCAGCGGAAAACCGCTTGGCTACTTCCTCGAGAAACTGGATGAAGTGCGGGAGGAAACACGCCAACTCCTCGCTGGCATGACCGATGATGACCTGCGGCGTGCGGTTGTGCCGCTCGATGATGCCGGACGGCCGGACGCCAAGTCGTACTCCATTGAGTGGATTCTCTATCATCTGATCGAGCACGAGGCGCATCACCGAGGCCAGATCTCCCAGTTGAAGCGATTGCTTCCTCCGGAGATCGCGATCACTTCCTGATCCTCCTTATGGGGCTGATTCCAATGTCGCATCCACTTCCCGGTTACCCCCAGTTGGACGCGTTGCGGTCGCATCGGTCGGTGCGGCGGTTTACATCCGAGCCGGTCACGGACGAGCAGTTGCGGGCGATTCTGACGACCGCGCAGCGATCATCGACCTCCTCCAATCTCCAATCGAACTCGGTGGTCGCCGTGCGCGATCCCGAAACGAAGCAGGCGCTCTCGCAATTGTGCGGCCGTCAGCAGCAGATCATCGATTGCCCGGTCTTCCTCGCGCACTGCGCGGACTTAAACCGCGCCTGGCGTATCTGCCAGTCGGCCGGGTATGATTTTGAGGCCCGGTTCATGGAGTACTTCCTGTTGGGCGTGGTGGATGCGACGATCTTCGCCCAGACCGCGTTGTCGGCGGCGGAGGCGATCGGGCTGGGCGGCTGCATGATCGGCGGCGCTCGCAACCACCCCTTCGAGATGGCCAGGCTCCTCGAATTGCCGCCGCGCGTTTTTGTCGTCTTTGGCATGACATTGGGGTACCCGGACTGGGAAAAGGTGCCTCCCCACCGTCCGCGGCTGGCGCTCGATGCGGTCCTGCATGAGGAGCGCTACGACGACTCGAAGTGGGACTCGCTCCACGCGGATTACGACGTTCAAATGCGCGAGACAGGAATCTACGGCGGGCGGCGAATTAACCTGGCCGCCCGCGTGGACGGGTGGACTGACCGGACAGCCGAAGGCGAGTACGGCTGGATCGAACACTCGGCGCGCCGTTGGATCGATCCGGCGGCGCAGCGACGGGAGTTGCGTCCCTTTCTGGACTCGCAGCAGTTCGGCTTTGAGTGATCCGGCGAATGGCGCGCATTGAGAAACAGGCGGACTCCGTCAGAATACACCTGCAGACCAATGAGGATTGCTGGTTCTGGGAACGCCGCTTCAATGTCTTCGACTTCCTCGACATCTTCCCGGCCGAGGCGATCAGCCCCAAGGAACAATCTGGTTCGCGGGGACAGGCGCTCCACTTCGAGACCGACGCGGGGTTTGATTTCGATTCCGATATTGTCCGTGACGGGTTTTACTTGCGCAATCAGGCGCAGGGCACCCGCCGGTGGATGGCGGCCCGGGAGATTCGCTCCGGAGATATCATCGTGATTGAGCGGCTCACCCCGGACACCTACAGACTCAGCAGGGATCGATCGCAGTGACAGTTCGCCCGGACATCATCGCCCACCGGGGCGCATCGGGGCATTGCCACGAAAACACAATGGCCGCGTTCGAGCGCGCGGTGGCCGACGGCGCCGACGGGATCGAATTCGATTTGCGGGTGACAGCCGACGGGCATTGGGTGGTTCATCATGACCCGGTCATTCCCATTGCTGAATCGGTTGTTCGAATCGACAAGCTGACACTTCGCGAAGTCAAGATGCTCTGGGCGGGGCCCCACCGCGACCCCATCCCGAGCCTGACCGAGTTTTTGGAATGGGCGGGCCGGCAGCCGATCTCGCTGGTTTTCGACATCAAGGATTCCATCAAGATCGATCGGCTGGTCGCGTCGGTGCACGAGGCGAATATCCCCAATCCATGTGTGTACTCCGCCTTTCGCAAGTCGGTGGTCCGGGAGATTCGCCGTCTGGAGCCCGAGTGGAAGACCGCCCGGATCGTGGGCGATCCGCGCTGGCGGCTGGTGCGCCGGATGATGTCCGGTCCCCTGGTGCGATTGGCGCAGGATGAACAACTGAGCGCACTGCACCTTCATGAGCGCTGGATTACCCCGAGCGTTATCGAGGATGCCGGAAACCGATCCCTCCGCCTGGTTGTATGGACAGTGGATGACCCGATCCGGATGCGGCTTCTCTCCGAGTTGGGTGTGGACGCGGTGATTACCAACCGGCCCGGGCTGGCGCGGGAGATCCTCGGTGCTGACGACACCAATTCATAAACCCCGGTCTCGATGGGCGGTGATCGGCGTGATGCTTGTCGCTGCCGTCATGGCCAGGGAGACAACGGAAGCCGGCGGACTCTGCATCCGATGCGATTCGGGCGAGACCGTCATGAGCCAGTTTTCGCCTCCTCCGGGCTTCTCCCGTGTGTCGGCGGCCGATCAGGGATTCGCGTCATGGCTGCGAAACCTCCCGCTTCTGCCGTCGGACCAGACTGCTTTGGACTGGCGCGGAAATTCGGTTTTTCAGCCCGGCGATGTCGCCGGAGTCCTTGACTGGCGCCTTCTGGGGGAGGTCGAGCAGTGCGCCGATGTCGCCATTCGGCTCGTTGCGGAGTTTATGGAGTCAAATGGCGACGGCGACAGACTGACGTTTCGGTCTCTCTCCGGCCAGCGAATCGACTGGAGCAAGTGGCTGCGAGGAAACTACGGTGTCGACGACGCCGGCGCGGTCATCGAGTATCATCCGGCTTCGCTCCGGCAGAAGTCCCGGACCGAGTTTGACCGTTACCTGACGTTCGTGATGACTTACGCGAATACCGCCTCGCTCCGGGATGAATGGATGCCGGTCGAAGATTCCGTCCTTCGCGCCGGCGATGTGCTGATCCAGCCGGGGTGCCCGGGCAGCGGGATGGGGCATCTGTCGATCATCCTGGATGCGTGCGAGGATGTCACGGGGGCTCGGCTTTATTTGTTTGCCGACGGGTACACCCCGGCGCGCATGCCGGTCATCCGTCAACAAGTCGAGTCGGATCCCGCATCCGCTTGGATGACGGTGCCCGAGTATCAGGCATTGCAGAGTCAGTTCGGAATCGGACGCTTC
>JBFMFQ010000163.1:0-8183 GCA_040752075.1 Candidatus Zixiibacteriota bacterium
TGGCGCAGACCGCGTTCCAGCTCGCCGCGGACAAGCTGCCGATCAAGACCAAGTTCATCAACGCGGGCCTGGAAGCGTAAAGGCGGAACTGCAATGGCGGACATGACACCCGATCGCTTGAGAGAACTCACTCCCGAGGAGCTCGCGCACCAGCGCCGGGAACTGGAGGAGGAACTCTTCAATTTGCGCGTGCGGCGTTCGCTGCAGCCGCCGGACAACCCGCTCCGGCTGCGGCATCTTCGCCGCCAGCTGGCGCGCATCAAAACGGTCGCCCGCGAGGCGCAGCTGGGCATCGCCCCCGCGCCCGCGAAGAAAACACGGAATATCTGAGGGTCCCGGACGGGAATAAGGCATGATGGAAAACACAGCAGAACGCGCACAGAGAAAGACCCGCATTGGAATCGTTGCCTCCAACAAAATGGAGAAGACCGTGAGCGTGACCATTGACCGCGTGATGAAGCACCCCAAGTACGGGCGCGTTGTCCGGCGGTCGATGAAGGTTCTCGCCCACGATGAAAACGGCCAGGCGGGAATCGGCGATCGCGTGCTGATTATGGAAACCCGTCCATTGTCCAAGCGGAAATGCTGGCGGCTAGTGGAGGTGCTGGAGAAGGCGCGCTAGCGCCCGATCCCGGCGGAGTCTGAGCGATGATTCAGGAATACAGCCGACTGACGGTGGCCGATAATTCCGGGGCCAAAGTGGTGATGTGTTTCCGCATTCTGGGCGGCACGAAACGGCGCTACGCGCGCGTGGGCGACATGATCGTCTGCTCCGTGAAGGATGCCGTGCCCGGCGGAACCGTGAAGAAAAAGGAAAAGTGCAAGGCGGTGGTCGTTCGCACCACCCGCGCCACGCGGCGCAAGGATGGTTCCTGCATCCGGTTTTCCGACAACGCCGCGGTGATCATCAACGATCAGGGCGAGCCGCGCGGCACACGCATCTTCGGGCCCGTGGCCCGCGAATTGCGCGAACATTACATGAAGATCGTATCCCTGGCCCCGGAAGTTCTCTGAGGACCAGGATTGACACTGGAGTGATATGGCGTCGAGAGTGAAAAAGGGTGATCAGGTGGTGGTGCTGGCGGGCAAGGACCGCGGGCGCACCGGACGTGTTCTGCGCGTCCTGCCGAAGAAGGACCGCGTCGTGGTCGAGGGAGTGAACATCATCAAGCGGCACACGCGCCCGACACAGCGCAATCCCAAGGGCGGCATCCTCGAAAAGGAAGCCCCGATTCACATCTCCAACGTCAAACAGCAGGCATAGGCACAAGGGCACCATGTCAACCGCACGCTTGTACGAAAAATACCGGACCGAGGTCGCGCCGAAGCTCCTTGAGCATTTCGGCTTCAAGAGCCTGATGCGCGCGCCGCGTCTGGAAAAGATCGTCATCAACCAGGGATTGGGCGAGGCGATCGCCAACCCCAAGGCCATCGAAGCGGCCATGGGCGACCTGGCGCAGATCACCGGGCAGAAGCCGGCCGTCCGCCGCGCGCGCAAGTCGATCTCGAATTTCAAGCTGCGCGAAGGTGTGCCGATCGGCTGCACCGTGACCTTGCGCGGCTCGCACATGTACGAATTTTTGGACCGGCTGATCAGCGTCGCCCTGCCGCGCGTGCGCGACTTCCGCGGCGTGCCCTCGAAGTCCTTCGACGGGCGGGGCAATTACACTCTGGGCGTGCGCGAACAGATCATCTTCCCGGAGATCAACTACGATAAGATCGACAAGGTTCGCGGGATGAACATCACGATCTGCACCACCGCGCGAACCGATGAAGAGGGGCTTGAGCTCCTGCGCCTGTTGGGGATGCCCTTCCGGCGCAACTAGACCTCCGGGCCGCGGCCCGGATTTGAGATGGATGGACGTGGATGGCTAAGAAGTGCCTGGTCGAAAAGCAGAGACGCAAACCCAAGTTCGAGGTGCGCGCCTACCATCGTTGCCGTGTCTGTGGACGTCCGCGGGGATACCTCCGCCGCTTCGGCCTCTGCCGCCTGTGCTTCCGGCAGCTGGCGCTGGATGGCGAGATTCCCGGCGTGACGAAGGCCAGCTGGTAGGTGTTGCTTAAGGGAGAGTTTGATCGATGTCAGTGTCTGATCCGATTGCCGATTTTCTGACCCGCATTCGCAATGCGGCCAGCGCCGGCCACAAGCGCGTCACGGTGCCGGCCACACGCATGCGCCGCGAGATTGCCCGCATCCTGCACGAGAGCAATTACGTCAAGGGTTATGCGGAAATCCCGGGCGTCCCGCAGGGCCAGCTTGTGGTGCGGCTCAAGTTCACACCCCAGCACGAGTCCGTGATCAGCGGCCTCGAACGCGTCTCGCGTCCGGGACTGCGCCGCTTCGGCAACGCGCAGGACCTGGCCCGCATTTCACGCCAGTTGGGCGTCACCATCGTATCGACCTCGCGCGGCGTCATGACCGACCGCGAGGCGGGAGAACAGGGCATCGGCGGCGAACTCATCTGCCGCGTTTGGTAGGATCCGATTATGTCGCGAGTAGGACGCAAACCCATACCGGTGCCGCAGGGCGTGACCGTGACCATCGACGGCCACTCCGTGACCGTCAAGGGGCCGAAGGGCCAGATGGTTGAAACGTTCCCGGAAGACATCACCATCGCGATGGAAGACGGGCAGATTGTGGTGACCCGGCCCTCCGATCACCGGCACCACCGGTCGCTCCACGGCCTCACGCGGGCGCTGATCGCCAACATGGTGACCGGCGTCACCAAGGGCTTCCGCCGCGTGCTCGAAATCGTCGGCGTCGGGTACAAGGCCGAACTCTTGGGCCGCCGCCTGAATCTGGTGGTGGGATTCTCCCACCCGATTCTGATCACCCCGCCGGATGGCATTAATTTCCAGGTGGAGTCCCCGACCCGCTTTGCGGTCGAGGGCATATCGAAACAACTGGTCGGCGAAGTCGCCGCGACCATTCGCGGATACCGCCCGCCCGAGCCGTACAAGGGCAAGGGCATCCGCTACGAGGGTGAACACATCCGCCGGAAGGCGGGCAAGACCGCGGCGTAACCGGGAAGTCCCGGGAACCGTCCCGATTCGGATACCATTATGGCGAACAAGCAAAAAGCCAAAGCCGTGCGCGAACTGCGCCGTCGCCGTCATGTCCGGCGCCGGGTGAGCGGTACCGCGGAGCGTCCGCGCCTGAGCGTCTACAAGTCGCTGCGCAGCACCATCGCGCAGTTGATCGATGACGACAAAGGCGTCACGCTCGCCTACAGCGTTTCCGGGCCGACGGCCGGCAAGGGCACCAAGACCGACGCGGCCAAGGCCGTAGGCAAGGCCATCGCGGCCCAGGCCGTCGAAAAGGGAATCAAGAAGATCGTCTTCGATCGCAATCACTACCTCTACCACGGCCGCATCAAGGCGCTGGCAGAGGGCGCGCGCGAAGGTGGACTGGAATTTTAGACCAACGGTCGCCGGGCCGGGCCCGGTGATGAAGTCAGACAGGAGAGAGCACGACTTTGTGGCAAGGCGCACCCGATAGCGGGGACATGATCGAGAAAGTCGTCCACGTCAACCGTGTGGCGAAAGTGGTCAAAGGCGGACGGCGCTTTTCGTTTACGGCGCTCGTCGCCACCGGCGACCGCAAAGGCCGCGTGGGCGTGGGACTGGGCAAAGCGGGCGAAGTCTCCGAAGCCATCCGCAAGGGGCTGGAGTCCGCCAAAAAGTCGATGGAACTGGTGCTGGTCAAAAATGGCACCATTCCCCACCCGGTGACGGGCCGTTCGGGCGCCGCCCGCGTGCTCCTTCGTCCCGCCTCCCCCGGCACCGGCGTGATCGCCGGCGGCGCCGTCCGCGCCGTGCTGGAGTCCGCGGGGGTGCAGGATATTCTCACCAAGTCGCTCGGCTCGCCCAATCCGCACAACGTGGTCAAGGCGACCCTCGACGGGCTCCGCCAGTTGCGTCGCGTTGAGTCACTGGCCCAGTTCCGGGGACGCTCCGGTGAAGCCGTCGCGGTCACCGAAGGCAACGGACAAGGCGGGGCTGTTCCGGCCGAGTCGCAGGAGACCGAATAATGGCGGCGAAATTGAGGATCACTTACGTGCGCTCCAAGATCCGCATGATCGAGCGCCACAAGCGAACCATCCGCGCTCTGGGATTTCGCAAGCTGTATCAGACCGTTGAACACGCCGACACGCCGACCATGCGCGGAATGGTGCGCTGTGTCGCTCACCTCGTGAAATGTGAGGAGGTCCAGGGATGATTGCGGCGTTTTCGCGATCACCCGGGGACAGAAACGAATGAATCTTTCCGAACTCAAGCCACCAGCCGGCGCGCACCGGAAGACCAAGCGGGTCGGTCGCGGCGCGGGATCCGGCCACGGCAAGACATCGACCCGCGGGCACAAGGGTCAATACGCGCGCTCCGGCAGCAAACGCCGCGCGGGCCGCGAAGGCGGCCAGATGCCGCTTTACCGGCGCCTGCCCAAGATCGGGTTTTTCAATCCGTTCCGGGTTGAGTACTCCGTCGTCAACGTGTCGGACATCGCCGCCTCCAGCGCCGGCGACCGCGTTGATCTCGACGGCCTGATCAAGCTCGGATTCGTCCGCTCGCTCCGCCAGCCGGTCAAGATTCTCGGCAACGGAGAGATCAAGCGCCCGCTGCACATCGTCGCTCACGCCTTCTCCAAGACCGCGGAAGAAAAAATCGCCGCGGCCGGCGGAACCTGTGAACGGGTCGCCTTCCAGTCACCGCGCGGCAAGGAGGCCGCCAAGGTACAGGCGTAGGTCCGTTACGCCCACCGGTCAGGGAGTCTGACGCCCTATGCTTTCCGCGTTTCAAAACATCTTCAAAGTCGAGGAATTGCGCCGGCGCGTGCTCTTCACGCTGGGCATTCTGATCGTTTACCGCGTCGGCGGCCATATCCCGACGCCGGGCGTCGATGCCCAGGCGCTGGGTGCGTTTTTCGCCTCGGCGGGCAGCACGCTGTTCGGTCTCTACGACATGTTCGTGGGCGGCGCATTCTACAAGGCCACCATTTTCGCGCTGGGCATAATGCCGTACATCTCGGCATCGATTATCATCCAGCTGCTCGGATCGGTCATTCCCTTCTTCCAGCGCCTCCAGAAAGAGGGCGAAGAAGGACGCCGCAAGATCACCCAGTACACCCGTTACGGGACCGTGCTCCTGGCGGCTCTGCAGGCCCTCGGAACGGCGATCTTCCTTGAATCGATCAATGCCGGTCAGGGCGCCCCGGTGGTTCCCAATCCGGGCTTCATGTTCAAGTTCATCACGATCATCACCTTCACCTCGGGCACGATTTTCATCATGTGGCTCGGCGAACAGATCACCGAGCGGGGTATCGGCAACGGCATCTCGCTGATCATTTTCATAGGCATCATCGCCCAGTTCCCGCAGGCGATTTTTGATGAAATCCGGGAATTGCTCGCGGGCCGCCGCGGTCTGTTCACCGAATTGTTCATCGTGGCGATGATGATCGCGGTGATCGCCGCCATCGTCTTGGTCACCCGCGCGCAGCGTCGGATTCCGGTGCAGTACCCCAAGCGGGTCGTCGGACGCAAGATCTATGGCGGACAGGCCACCCACATCCCGCTGTCGGTGAACACCGCCGGCGTCATCCCGATCATTTTCGCGCAGTCGATCATGTTCGCCCCCCAGACCCTCCTTTCCTTTTTCCCGGATGTGGCCTGGCTTCAGGAGCTGGGGACATATTTCAGCCCCGGCGCGGTCGTGTACTCGGTCGTCTACGCGACAATCATCGTCTTCTTCGCGTTCTTTTACACCGCGATTGTCTTCAACCCGGTGGACCTCGCGGACAATATGAAAAAGTACGGCGGTTACATTCCCGGCATCCGCCCGGGTAAGCGCACCGCCGATTACATCGACAAGGTGCTGACCCGGATCACGCTTCCGGGCGCCTTGTTTTTTGCCGCCGTGGCCGTGTTGCCGTACATCCTCATCCGGCAGATCAACGTGAACTACTACTTCGGCGGCACCGGCCTCCTGATCGTGGTGGGCGTGGCCTTGGACACGCTGCAACAGGTGGAATCGCACCTGATCATGAGGCATTACGACGGGTTTATGAAGAGGGGGCGGATCCGCGGCCGGTCGATGTAGCCGGAGCGGGAACAGTATGCGCTGGATTCTCCTGGGCCCTCCCGGATCGGGAAAGGGCACGCAAGCCAAGAGATTGGCCGCGGCACACAATGCCGCGCATCTGTCCACAGGGGATCTCCTGCGCGCCGAAGTGGCGGCCCAATCGGAACTCGGCAAGACCGCGAAGGCCTTTATGGACCGCGGCGAGCTCGTTCCGGATGATCTGATTTTGAAGATGATTCGCGCACGACTGGAGCACATGACAAACGGCGGGTTCATACTCGATGGTTTTCCCCGGACCATCCCCCAGGCGGAGGAATTGGACCGCATGCTGGAGGAGATCGGGGAGCCCCTCGATTGCGCCGTTCTCGTGAGCGTCGGCGACGATGAAATCAAGGCCCGCATCGCCGGCCGCGCGCGCCTCGAGGGGCGTGCCGATGACACCGCCGAAGTGATCGAAAGGCGTTTGCAGGTCTATCGCAGCCAGACCGAACCCCTGGTTGAGTACTATCGCCGCGATGGACGGCTGGTGGAAGTGAACGGTGAACAGGATATCGACCGGGTGTACCAGGATCTCGAAACGGTGGTCGTGGGATGATCAACGTCAAGACCAAATCAGAAGTCGAGCTGATGCGTCGCGCCGGTGACCTGGTCGCGCAGACGTTGGATTTGGTCCAAGAGACGGCCCGCCCCGGTGTCACGACACGCGAACTCGACCGCATCGCCGAGGAATTCATCCGGTCCCATGGCGCCGAACCGGCGTTCAAAGGCTACCTTGGCTATCCCGCCACGCTCTGCGTTTCCATCGACGACGAGGTGGTTCATGGAATCCCGTCCGATCGGCAGTTGAAGGATGGACAGATCGTTTCGGTCGATGTTGGTGTGCAAATCGATGGCTGGTTTGGGGATGCCGCCCGGACCCTGCGGATCGGCAACGTTCGTCAGGAGGCCGATCGGCTATTGAACATTACACAGGAGGCGCTGGCACGGGCCATCGAGCAGGCGCAAGCCGGAAACCGGCTCGGGGATATCTCGGCGGCCGTGCAAACGTTTGCCGAGAAAAACGGGTATAGCGTGGTGCGCGATCTGGTCGGGCATGGAATCGGCCGGCAGATGCACGAGGAACCGCAAGTCCCGAACTTCGGCGCGCCCCACACCGGGGTGCTCTTGAAGCCGGGCATGGTGTTGGCCATCGAACCGATGATCAACATCGGCGGCGCCGCGATCAAGTTTGATGACGACAAGTGGACCGTGCGGACCGCCGACGGCTCGCTCTCGGCGCATTTCGAGCACACGGTGGCGATCACCGAAAACGGTCCCGATGTCCTGACGCTCAACGTGCAGAAAGGATAGTTTGGCAAAAGAGCAGGCGATTACGGTCGAAGGAAAGGTGCTGGAAGCCCTCCCCAATGCCATGTTCCAGGTGGAATTGGAAAACGGCCACAAAGTGCTCGCCCATGTCTCCGGAAAGATGCGGATGCATTTCATCAAGATTCTTCCCGGGGATAAAGTCACGCTCGAACTGTCGCCATACGATCTGGGCCGGGGACGCATCATCTACCGGTACAAGTGATCAACCGGCGCCCCGGCGCCATCGGAAATGAGAGTGCTGTCATGAAAGTCCGTTCATCCATCAAGCCGCGCTGTGAAAAGTGCAAGTTGATCCGCCGCAAGGGCGTTATGCGCATCATCTGCGAAAACCCGCGGCACAAACAGCGGCAGGGATAGGTTTTCTCAGCGTGACGGACCGCCGGCCGGCGGTGCCCGGCGCGCGGTTTCGGGAGGAGTCTTGGCTCGCATTGCAGGTGTGGATTTGCCGAAGGAAAAACGGGTCGATGTCGCCTTGCGCTACATCTTCGGCATCGGTCCGGCGACGGCAAGAAAGATCATCGCGAACACCGGGGTGAATCCGGCGACGCGTGTCAGCAAGTTGTCCGATGACGAGGTCGTTCGCCTCCGCAACGAGATCGAAGCGAACCACCGCGTGGAGGGCGCGTTGCGCGGTGAAGTCCAGATGAATATCAAGCGGCTGATCGACATCGGCTGCTATCGCGGCCTGCGCCACCGCCGCAGCTTGCCGGTGCGCGGCCAAAGGACCAAGACCAACGCGC
>JBFMFQ010000164.1:0-8154 GCA_040752075.1 Candidatus Zixiibacteriota bacterium
CCAGGGGCGGGACGGAGCGACGAAGCAATCCCGTTCCGGGCCGTCTCGGTTACCTGAAAGACGCGGGTGTTTCAACAGGCCCCCGGGGAGACGGAAACAATCATGCGGACCCGGTCCGTCGCGACAGCCAGCCATGCGGCCGGCACCTCGGCGCTCATCGCCGTCGTGCTCGTTGTCGCCTTCTGGCGGCCTTCCGGCCCGCTCCGGGCCGAGGAACCGGGGGAGTCACCTCGAACGGTTGCGATTCCGTACCTCCTGCAGTGGGGAGAGCAGGCGTTGCTCGACAATCGTTTCGGCGAGGCCGAGGCGAAGTTTCGCGAAGTCCTCGAGTTGGACTGGAATCACCCGAAGGCCTACGATCTGCTCCAGGAAACCCGTCGCCGCCGTGAAGACACGATGCGCCTCTGGCGCGCCTCGGCCCGCAACGCCACGGCCAAAGGCCTGTGGGCTGAGGCCGAGAAGTACTCTGCCCTCATCGCCCGTGAGAATCCCGACGACCACGGTGCTGCGGCGGCTCATGCGGACGCCGCCGCGCGCGCCAAGGCCGATGAATTCACACGCGCCGGTTTGGAACGGTATCTGCTCGAAGACTACCAGGGCGCCCAGCTCGAGTTCGAGCAGGCGTTGCTTCTGGTTCCCGACGACTCGATCGCGCGCGCCGGACGCGACCGGGCCGAGCAGAAGACCGGCCAGTCCTCGGGCCTGGATGCCCTGCGCGCCGATGCGCCGATCTGGACTCAGTATCTCGAGGCACTGAAGCACTTCCGTTCCGGAGATCTGGCGAGCGCCGAACGTCTGTGGAAGGCGGTTCTGGCCAAGTACCCGGGAAACGAAGCCGTTCGATCAAACCTGGAACAGATCAGCCGGCGACGCAAGCAGGTCGCCGCCACAGGAGAAGAGACAAAGCCCGAATGAGGGCAGGGGGCAGGGCCAGCGATGTTTGGAAGTCGTCCGACGGTTGAGCATTTCGCCGCTTTTCAGGCAGACCAGAATCCGCTTGAGGATGTCCGCTCGTTTGTGCAGGCGGCGCTCCTCGAGACCTCTCTCGAAAAAAAGTCCATCGCCGGACTGATGCTCGCGGTCGAGGAGGCCATCACCAACATTATCCGCCACGGTTACCTCTTCGGACCCGGCCGCATTCGCGTCCAGGTTCGGCGAAACCGCCAGTGGGTCTCCATCGTCATCAGCGACACCGGCCGCCCCTACTCCATCGACAGCGCCGGATCGCCCGATGCGGCCAAACTGGCCGACACAGCGCGGCGCGGCGGTCTCGGCCAGTTCCTCATGAAGAAAGTCACCGACCGCTTGGATTATCAAAGGATCGGCGATGAGAACATCCTGACACTCTCCAAGCGACTCGGCCGTCCGGCCCCCGAACGATCCCTCCGCCCGAGTCTCCAGAGGCGCGTGGCCGTACGTGGGTCATTCGCGGTCGTCGCCCTGGTGGCCATCGGCGGCTGGCTGGTGCAAATGCAGAGCACGCGCCGCCTGACCGACGAGTTCTTCGAGCATTGGAATCAATTCGGGAAGACCGCGGCGGCGGCGGCATCGCAGCACATTCTCAACGACCGCTCCGATGTCGAGTTCGATCAGCTCGCCGTCGACCTGAAGGCCGCCCACCCCGATTTAAGCCGCCTTATGGTGCTGGCCAATGAAACGATCAACGACTCGACCGTGCAGGTCATCCGCGCCTACTCGGAATCACCCGAACTCGTGCGCGAACCCTACCGCTCACCAGCCGCCACAACCGAATTTGCGGGCAGCGACTGGAACGTCAGCCGGGTCAACGCGACCACTCTGCACTTCAGCGCCGATGTGAAAGTCGGAGCCCGGGTTCTCGGCGCGGTGGTCTGGGAGGTGCGCGAATCCGTGCTCACTGACCGGATCGCCACGGAGCGGCAGCGCGTCATTACCTGGGCGCTCGTGGCCATGCTGGGGGGCATCGTGCTCGTCGTGGCGGGGTCGGCCTGGATGGCGCGTCCGCTGGCCAATCTCGCCGAGGCGCTGCGCATCGCGCGCGAACGGGGGGCCGAGGCACGCGCCGTGGTGGCCGGTCCCGATGAAGTCCAGCAGGTCGTCGCGGCCTTCAATGATGCCACCGCGTCGGTGGCCCGCGCCGAGCGGGACCTGGCCGAACGCGACCAAGCCCGTCGCGAAATCGAGGCCTCCGAGCAGGTCCAGCGCGCGCTGCTGCCGCAGCAGCTTCCCGATCTCCCCGGGTATGAATTTGCCGCCACCTGCCGCATGGCCCGCCATGTGGGCGGCGACTACTACGACGCCATCGCGCTCGAATCCGGACGCGTCATGGTGGTCATCGCCGATGTCGCCGGCAAGGGACTGCCCGCCGCCCTCATCATGACCGCGCTGCGCACCGCCACCCGCATGCTCGCGCCGCTCAACCCGGCCCCGCGCGATATCCTTTCCGCCCTGCACCGCTTCATGCGCGATAATCACCCCGCCGGGCCGTTTGTCACGGCCTGTGCCGTTGTGCTCGACACATCCCATCACACCATCGAGGTCGCCTCCGCCGGCCACACGCCCGCGATCCTCTGTCGTGGCAATGGCGAGCCGCCGAAGCGCATCAACCCGCGCGGGCGCCCCCTCGGGATCGAATCCGAACCCTCCGGCTTCGAACGCCAGATCGAGTCCGAAGTCCTCACCCTCGGCATCGGGGACCAACTCGCGCTCTTCACCGATGGATTGGTCGACACACGCACCGGACGCGGCGAGACCATCGGCATGAAGCGGCTGGAGGACTACCTGCACGCGAACATTCACCGCAGCCCCTCCGATGTCACCGCCGGCATCATCGCCGAAGCGGAAGCCTTCGTCGGACCGGAGCAGGTGCTGATGGACGACCTGACATTCCTGATCATCCGCCGCTCCGACCCCGCCGATGCCGCGCGAACGGTGGATCGGCTGCGCTCGCGGCTTGAGGTCCCCTCTGGCTCTTAGGCGGACGGTGGTCGCAGCCTGTGCCGACAGACAGATCACTTGAGGTCATTGATACGACTCCGTATCATGCCGCCAAGAGTTCACGGCTCCCCGGGTGCGCCGCCCGCGATGGTTCGCTCCGGGGTGCTTTGGATTCACAGCGACAGGGAGGTGCAAACACGATGGTCAGGGGATATGTGTACTTCGCTGTCGTTATCTGCGGCGCATGCGTACTGGCGGTTGAAATCCTTGGCACACGAGTCATTGCCCCCTTCTATGGGGCCAGTCTCTACCTGTGGTCCGCGCTCATTTCCGTCACGCTGGCGGCCCTCAGCGTCGGCTATGCCATCGGCGGACGCTGGGCCGACAATGGTCCGCGCCTGGGCCGGTTTGCCCTCGTGATTGGCCTCGCCGGAATCTGGATCGCTGTGATTCCCTGGCTGCGACTCCCGCTTCTGGCCATTTCCGAGGGTGCGGGACTGCGGGGCGCCGTTTTGATCACGGCCACGGTCCTGTTTTTCCCGCCACTGACTCTCCTCGGCATGGTCAGTCCCTATGCCATCCGACTCATGGCCTCCAGTTTGAACGTCGTTGGCCGGACCGCCGGCAATCTCTATTCCATCTCAACCGTGGCCAGCGTCGTTGCGGCCGTTCTTACCGGATTTTTCCTGATCCCGGCGATCGGTGTCTCGCAGCTCATGTACATGATCGGTTTCACCCTGATCGCCACCTCGGTCATTGGGATCATCATCCAGCAACGCCTCACCGCCGCGGTCCTCGCGGGTATTCTCCTCCTGGCGGCAGGACCGTTCGTCTACCGCACCGCGCCGGGAGTCGAGGCCGATCCTGCGCTCGGTCTCACCGCGGTGCGTCACAGCGCCTACGGTGAAATCCGCGTGGTCGATCGCGATGGCACCCGCTACCTCCTCATCGATGGCGGCATGCACACCATCGTGAATCCCGAGACTTGGGACTCCCAGTTTGCCTATGTCAACGTCCTCGATCTGCCGAAAGGGATGTTCGACAAGCCCGGCGACATGCTCCTGGTCGGACTGGGGGGAGGGTCGGTCGTCAAGTCATTTCACCGCGCGAAGTGGGCCATCGATGCGGTCGAGATCGATCCCGTGGTCGCGGAAGTGGCCGTCTCGCACTTCGGACTCTGGCCCAGCGAGGCCACCATCTACGAAATGGATGCCCGCCAGTATCTCATCACCCATGACAAGCGCTACGACCTGATTGTCATGGATGCGTTCGGGAGCAGCTCCATCCCCTTCCACCTGGTCACCGTCGAGGCCTTCGCTCTCCTGCGCGACCACCTGACAACCGGCGGAGTGATCGCGCTCAACATCGAGGCGGTCGGCTGGGAGGATATCATCGTGCGGTCACTGGCCGTAACTCTTGGCCGGCAGTTCAAACACGTTTCGGTTCTGCCCATTGCCGAGCCGCCGGACCAGATCGGCAACCTCATCCTTCTCGCATCGGACCGTGCCCTCGAATTGCCCGAAGAGCCACCCGTTCCGCATGACCGCTTCTCCGCCGAATACCACCGCGCCCACGCCTGGGACAACCGGTTCGAAGTCGATGCGGAGGGAGTCCCGATTCTGACCGATGAATTAAATCCGATCGATGTCTGGGCGGAGCGTGTCAACCGGGTGGCGCGGCGTGACCTCCACCGGTTCTTCGCGCAACGCGGACTGAGTTGGTGATCAGTCCCCGTCCATCGGTTTGATTTCACCGCTGACAAGAATACGAACGGGATGCCCTTCCAGGGTTCTGGGGATCTTGGCGGTGATCTCACCCGAGTCTTCCAGCACGAGCACAAGCACGCACGGCGTTTTATCCTCCAGCTCTCCGATGGCCACCCCTGTCACTCCGGGGATCGCCATGAGCTCGGCGGCATGAGACTCCATGACGGCATTGATGTCGCGTTTCATTTCCGCATCCCCGGTGGTGGTCGCCGACCGGCAGCCGAAAACCAACAAACAGAGAAAAACCAGAGCGCGCAATGTCATCCGCGCCGGTCCGGTGCGCGCGTCCGAGTCCCTGCCACGCGGTCGTCCTGAGTAGCGTGTCATTTCCGCCCGCTGATGCGAAAAGCCCGTTCCCGGACCACGCCGGGAACGGGCTATGTTTCTCCTGCCCCGGCAACCGCAGGGGCGATTTCGCTTTAGTTACCGACCATCGAACCGCCGAAGAAGGACAGGACCTGGTTGATCGGATTGGCCACGGCAATTGAGTTGCTCCCGGCGAAGAGCAGCCCCACGGCACGGGGATTGGTCGTCACATCTTCCACCATCAGTGACCCTGAATCGCCACCGCCAAGGAACTTGCTTCCTTTGTTGCCGGTGAGGATCTGGCCCGTGAAGGTCTTGTTGAACGCGGCGCCGCCGGCGCATTCGTTCTCGTACCCGACCGTCACCGTCGCGTTAAGGCCCACGACTGTGTTGCGGGTCAACCCGGTCGTGCGGCCGCTCTTCTTCACGGCCTGATTAACGAACGCCGCGACCGTCGAAGAGGAGAGAGTGCCAACCTCCAAAATCGCGCCGTCCTCCCGGACCATGCCGCTGATGATGGTCGCGCTGGAGGCGTCGACATTGCTCCCCGGCAGGGAACTGGACTTAACCAGGGTCGCGACATCCTGCGCGCTGGCCGCATTGCAGCCGACGTCAATCAGTCCGGGTTGGATGACCGGATCGCCGGTCTGCGCGGTGCGGCCGTTGCCGCCATTGACGATGTCGGCCTCGAACACGTGGTAATTGCTGAGGATTCGCTTCTGGCCGCCGACCTGAATCAGCGCGCCCAACGTCCCGCCGCAACAGTAGCCGTTGGCGAGGTCATAGCGCCAGCCGCCCGATGTGCCGAGCTGAATGGGCGGGGTCTGCTTCGCCGTGTGGCTGACTCCGCCGCCACCACCGCCGCCCTTCATGGCAACAATGCGGTCGGTCAGAACGACCTGAGTGGGAACGCCCTCGATGCTCTTTGGAAGAAGCGCGGCCTTCTTCTCGGAGAGCACAAGAAGCATGATGGCCGGTTCGCCGGACTCATCGAGCGTCGTTGCCGTCCCGATGACTTCCGGATCCGACATCAGCTCTTTGGTGTGGCGATCCTGAACGGCCATGACCGACTGGAGCTTGGGGACCAGTCGGTCCATGTCGGCGTCGCTCTTTGCGGTTGGGGCCAGGGGCGCGTCATCCGTCCCTGAGCAGCCGTAAAGCCCGACACCGAGGAGCAGGGCCAGACCGAGTAACACGAAAACCCGGCGGCCCGGATGGGTGAATGAGCGCTTCATTCACATCCTCCTGCGTGGAGCGGTTGGGGTAAGCCAGTGACCCCTCTTTTCGAAGGGCCGATATCTTGCTCCCCAGTCAATGCTTTTTCCGCGCCGTGTCAAGCGGGATTCCATAGTGAAAAAGTTAACATTCAGCCAGGGGGCACGGACCGGGTCTTCCGAACGGGAATGTCGCAATCCCGAGCGCCATCAATCACGCCCGCCGCTTCGGGCTGATGCCTCGCAAGTCGGTTGCCGACCGGTGAGCGTCGATCAAAAGCCCGCCCCCGGCGGGCGCCGGAGACGGGCTCTGATCATTCGCCGACAATCGTGATCGTGGGACTATAAACCGACCATCGTTGCGCCAAAGAACGACAGGACCTGGTCGATCGGATTGGCGACCGCGATCGAGGAACTGCCCGCAAAGAGAAGGCCGATCGCGCGAGGATTGGTGGTCACATCCTGAACCATTAATGATCCGGAATCTCCTCCACCCAGGAACTTGCTCGCCCTGTTTCCAACCAGAATCTGGCCGGTGAAGGTCTTCGTGAATGCCGCGCCGCCGGCGCACTCATTCTCGTAGGCCACGCTGATCGTGCCGTTGAGTCCGGTGACCGAACTGCGTGTCAATCCGGTCGTGCGGCCGCTCTTCTTGACCGCCTGCCCGACGAAAGCGGCGATGGTCGCGGACGTGAGAGTCCCCACCTCCAGGATCGCGCCGTCTTCACGCACCATCCCGCTGATGATGTTCGCGCTGGACGCGTCGACATTGCTGCCCGGAAGCGAACTGGACTTCACCAGCGTTGCCACGTTCTGCGCATTGGCCGCAATGCAGCCCACATCGATCAATCCGGGTTGGATGATCGGATCGCCGGTCGTCGCGACGATACCGTTTCCGCCCGCGACAATGTCGGCCTCAAACACGTGATAATTGCTCAGGATGCGCTTGCTGCCGCCCACCTGGATGAGGGAGCCCAGTGTTCCGGCGCAGCAATACCCGTTGGCCAGATCATACCTCCAGCCGCCCGATGTTCCGAGCTGGATGGGAGGAGTCTGCTTGGCCGTGTGACTGACCGCCGTGCTCTTCATCGCCACGATGCGGTCGGTGATCACGATCTCGGTGGGAACCCCTTCTATGCTCTTGGGAAGCAGAGCCGCCTTCCGCTCGTTTAAGACCAACAGCATGATCGCCGGCTCGCCGTTCGCATCGAGCGTGGTTGCGGTCCCAATCACATCGGGATCCGCCATCAGCCCCTTGGTGTGTCGATCCTGAATGGCCATGACAGACTGAATCTTCGGGGTCAGCCGGTCAACATTGGGATCGGATTTCGCGGTTGGCGCCAGGGGAACATCATCCGTCCCGCTGCAACCGTAGAACCCGACGCCCAACAGTAACACTGCGCCGAGCAAGACCAGCACCCGGCGGCCCTTAAGGGTGAATGAGAGATTCATTCACGTCCTCCTGTGTAAAACAGTTGTGGTGTGTCGGTGGCCCACCTTTCGATGGGGCCGGTAACTTGCTGTCAAAGCACGGGATCGGCCATCAAGTGTCAAGAAATCACGCTCAAAACGGCGTCCGGTTTTGTCACAAAATTCACAAGTTGACTTAAAATCGAGGACGCTTCACGGCACCGAAGACGGTCGGTGGCGCCCCTCGATTCCAGCCCGCTTCCGTCTGGTGGGTCAAACACGAGGCCCGTATCCCTTTCGTGTCTTTCAGTGCCGGTGTAATGTATTAATAGTCAGCGACTTGATGGCCTGGCGCACGATGCGCCCAAAATCCCCCTTGCGATTCAAACCATTCCCCCCAATCTTCGTAAAACTGTTAGCACTCTCAGATCGAGAGTGCTAATTTGCCAAATGGGGGGTGGTCTAACCCATGGCAATTCAAGAGATTTTGAGTCGGCAAGGAAGGGCGGTCCATGGCGTTCGAAAACCTGTCAGAGCGTGAG
>JBFMFQ010000165.1:0-8022 GCA_040752075.1 Candidatus Zixiibacteriota bacterium
GTTCCTGTGTGGCCGCGATCACAGCGACCTGTTGAGGAACCTGCGTCGTTCGGGTTACCGAAACGGTTTGGCACGGGATTGCTTCGTCTCCCGCTGCGGCTCCGCCGCGCGGGATCCTCGCAATGACTTGGACTTGCCGGTCATTGCGAGCGAAGCGAAGCATTCCCAACCCAGGCCGATGAATTCACAGTCAGCGAGCTTTTTCAACATTCCCCAAGCGGATGCGGCACCCCGCGATTGGGTGGACGGCAAGAACAACGATTTGCAATAGAGAATTCTCCTGAAAGCGGAGAATATTCCAGCTGGCTTCGCGGTGAGATGAAGCCGGGAACTGATAACCCGTGAAACGCTTGGGTTCAGCCGGAAAAGAACCCGCACGAGAGGAAGAACTCGTGAACTCGGTCATCGTCGGCGAGTTCGGGATGGAAGGTCAAGCCCAGGATGCGCCCCTGCCGGATCATCACCGGTTCCTCTCCCAGATAACCGAGAACTTGGGCGGCGCTTCCAACATGCTGGATCCGCGGTGCCCGGATGAACACCATCTCGAAACTGTTCTCGTGTCCGGCGAGCCGGACGCGGCCCTCGCCACGGAAAGAGAAGACCTGACGGCCGTAGGCATTGCGGGAGACGGTGCAGTCGAGCAACCCCAGAGTCTCGCTTTGCGGTTCGCCGTCGATTCCCTTTGAAAGCAGGATCAATCCGGCGCAGGTGCCCATTACGGGATGGGTTTGGGCAAATGACCGGATGGCGTCGTCAAGACCGCCCATTCGCATCAACTTGCGCATGGTGGTCGATTCGCCGCCCGGCATGATCAGGCAATCGACACATTCCAGGTCGTGTCGGGTTCGGACTTCGTGGGCGCGGTGACCGAGCCGCTCTGCGGCCAGCCGGTGGAGATGGAAATCCCCCTGGAGCGCCAGCAGGCCGACGGTCCTTGTGGTGACGGAGAGTGGCCGGTCAGGGTCAGGGCTGGATGCACCTCGGCTATTCACTCGCGGGACACCATCATTGATCAGGGTCGAGGGAGCGGACATACCCGGCTAGCGGACCTGCAGCAATTGCTCCACCGGGATCGTGCCGATCTCGATGCCGCGCATGGGGGTGCCCAGGCCGCGTGAGGCTTCGGCAACCATCTTGGGATCGTTGTAGTGGGTGGTTGCCATGACAATGGCACGGGCGCGCACCGCCGGGTCTTCCGACTTGAAGATTCCGGAGCCGACGAACACGGATTCGGCGCCCAGTTGCATCATGAGCGAGGCATCGGCCGGTGTCGCAATCCCTCCGGCGGCAAAGTTCGGCACCGGGAGACGGCCGTTTTCGGCCACCCAGCAAACCAGATCGTAGGGCGCCCCGAGGTTTTTGGCCTCGACCATGAGTTCCTCGCGGGGGAGAACCGTCAGGCGCCTGATCCCGCCCTGCACCGCGCGCATGTGGCGGACCGCCTCGACGATATTGCCGGTGCCGGCTTCGCCCTTGGTCCGGAGCATGGCCGCTCCCTCGCCGATACGACGGAGCGCCTCGCCCAGGTCGCGGCAGCCGCAGACGAACGGGACTTTGAAGAGGTCCTTGTTCACATGGAATGCCTCGTCGGCGGGCGTGAGGACTTCCGATTCATCGATGAAGTCGACTTCGAGCGATTCGAGGATCTGCGCCTCCGCGAAGTGTCCGATGCGGCATTTGGCCATGACCGGAATCGTGACGGCGGCTTTGATCTCCTCGATCTTTGTCGGGTCGGCCATGCGCGCGACCCCGCCTTCGGCGCGGATGTCGGCCGGCACGCGTTCCAGGGCCATCACGGCCACGGCCCCGGCATCTTCGGCGATGCGCGCCTGGTCGGCGTTGGTTACATCCATGATGACCCCACCTTTGAGCATCTCGGCGAGGCCGATCTTGATCTTGCGCTTATCGTCAATGGTCATTGCTTACTCCTTAGTCAGCTCCGGCGCAATGTGCGTCCGGATGGCCTTCTTAACCGGCGATCACCCGGCGGGAATCTATCGACGAATCCGGACAAAATCAAACCGTTCGCCGATGCGGCGATGATCAACGCCGCCCGCCAATGATACGCATAAGGAGACCCATGCGAGGCAAGTTCGGATATACAATCATCCCCGCGATTGTGGTTCTGACAACCGCCCTTCTGGCGCTGTCCTGCTCCAGAAAGGAGGAAACTCCGGTTGTCGAAACCGCCCCTCCCCCCCTGCCGCGTCCGTGGGCCATCATCCACACCTACGCGCCCGAGGCGGCGGAGTTGCTCAAGTCGGTGTCGGTCGTCAGCGACACAATCTGGGCGGGGCGGCCGGTGGTGGTTGGTTGGCTAGTCCAGCCTGTTGTGTCGGCCGTCTGCGGGGCCGGCATGGCCAATGCCGCGGCGACCGCCCAACACATTATTGATGAATACAACCCACGGGGCATCATCCTGACCGGGGTCAGCGCGACGGTCAACAAGGCACATCTCCCCGGGGATGTTGTAATTCCGGATCAGTGGATTACCCATGATTTTGGCTACTGGGGGCCGGAGGGTTTCAAACTCGACTCGATACCGGTGGGCCGGGCCGGCTCAAGCGGCTTCGATCCGATGATCGACATACCGGTTGATACCCAACTGGCCACCCGCCTGGGGGAGGCCGCCAACCGGGTTTCCTATCGTTTCCGTACGGTCGAGGGCCGCCTGCCGGAGGTCTTTGTTGGGGGCGCCGGAGCCTCCGGAAACATGTTCATCGACTCGAAACTGAAGCGCGACTGGCTCTGGCGCGAGTTGCAGGCGGAGATTGTGGATTTGGAATCCGCCGCGGTGGTGCAAACGGCGCGGGCGGCGGGAATCCCGGTGGCCGTCATGCGGTCCTGTTCGAGTCTCGCCGGCGGGGGCACCACGCAAAATCCGCAGCAGGTGAAGTACTTTTTCGAGGTGACGGCGGTGAATTCCGCGCTGGTGCTCAAGGAATTCCTCGAATCGCGGGCTGACGGCACCTAGCATCTTCACCGGGAGACCCTTTGGCCCTCTTCACCGACATTGTCCTGCTTCTGGCCTGCTCCGTGGTGGTCGTGATGGTGTTCGACCGGCTGCGGCTGCCTGCCCTCGTTGGCTTCCTGGTGGCCGGGATGATCGCCGGTCCGCACGGACTCCGGCTGGTCGGCGATGTCCACACGGTTGAGGCCATCTCCGAAGTCGGCGTGGTCCTGCTGCTGTTTCTCATCGGGGTCGAGCTGTCGCTGAAGCAGTTCTTCCGTATGTGGCGGGTCACCATTCTGGGCGGCGGCCTCCAGGTCCTGATTACGATCGCCTCGACATTCCTGTTGCTGCAAGTTTTCAACGTGTCCTTTACGGCCGCGGTGTTCTGGGGAATCCTGGTTTCACTCTCCTCGACGGCGATTGCCCTCAAGCTGTTGTCGAACCGGGGTGAGGTCGACAGTCCGCACGGCCGCATCAGTCTCGGGATTCTAATCTTCCAGGACCTCATGGTAGCGCCGATGATCCTGATCATCCCGCGCCTGGCCTCCCCGGAAACAGTGATGCAGTCTATTGGCCCGCAGGCATTGATCGGGCTGGCAATTGCCGTGGCCGTGGTGCTGTTGGCCCGGTATGTCATCCCGCGACTGCTTGAATTGGTGGTCAAGGTCCGCAGTTCCGAGGTCTTCATGTTCACGGTGCTGGTCTTGTGTCTCGGGGCGGCGCTGGTCAGCGCACGCGCCGGGCTTTCGGCGGCGCTCGGGGCGTTTGTGGCGGGGTTGCTCATTTCCGAGTCGGACTATTCCGAGCAGGTTGTCTCAGAGGTAATTCCCTTCCGGGATGTCTTCTTCGGTCTGTTTTTTGTGTCGGTCGGAATGCTTTGCGATCTGGGTGCGGTTGCGGCGCTCTGGCCCCACATGATGGCGATCACCGTTGGCGTGATCCTGGTGAAGAGCACCATCGTCGCCCTGATCTGCCGTGCGCTCGGGCAACCCTGGCGTGTCGGAGTGGCCACCGGGCTCTTTCTGGGGCAGATTGGGGAATTCGCGATCGTGCTTCTCAATCTCGGATTGGCCAGCGAGGTCATCGGTCCCATCAGCTATCAGCTCTTTTTGGCCGCCACGATTCTTGGGATGATGATCACGCCGGTTCTGGTGACGCTGACCCGGACGACGGAGCGAATCACCCGGGACTTGCCGCACCGGTCGGCCGAGCCGGGGACGGACGCCCACGATTATGGATCCGTGAAGGACCATGTGGTCGTCGCGGGTTACGGGGTCAACGGCCAGAACCTGGTAAAAGTGCTGAAGCGGCAGAACATTCCGTTTGTCATCATCGAAATGAACCCGGTGACCGTGCAGACCGCGCGCCGTCAGGGGCTGCCCATTTTCTACGGCGACATCACACGCGCGGCGATTCTCGAACATGCCGGGCTGGCCAACGCGAGAATCCTTGTGGTCGCCATCTCGGACGCCTCGGCAACACGGCGCGCGGTCGACGCCGCCCGCCGGATCAATCCCGGTGTGCACATCATTGTTCGCACGCGGTACCTAAACGAGGTCGAGCCCCTGGAACGGCTCGGGGCATCCGAGGTCATCCCCGAGGAATTCGAAACGGCCATCGAGATTTTTGTGCGCGTCCTGCAGAAGTACCTCCTGCCGCGCACGGTCATCGAGCATTGCGTGGCCGAGATCCGCAGCGATTCGTACGGGCTCCTCCGGCGGGGGCCCGGCGAGACCCGCCCCGCCCGCGCCCTGGCGCGTTTGCTCGCGGGTGTTGAGATTGAGGCGATGCAGTTAGAAACGGAATCGCCATTGGTGGGCCGGTCGCTCGCCGAAGCGGCATTGCGGACCGAGACCGGGGCCACCCTGCTCGCCGTGCGACGGGGCGGGCAGTTCATTCCCAATCCCGATTCTTCGATCGTGCTTCAGGCCCTGGACATCCTTGTCTTGATGGGCACGCCGGAGCAACTGGTCACCGCCGGCGCACTGACCCGAAAGAGGGAGACTTGATCAGTCGCCTCGCTCAGTCGTGAGTTTTCCCCCGCGCCAGCGAAACGAATATCCCGGCAAGACAGAGAACCGCGAAGATCGTGAGCGTCAGCCGCACGCTGTGGATGAACTCGGCGTGATTGGCGTCGGTGATCGCGGCGCGTCCGATGAAAAGCGCCAAAACAAGGGTCGTCACGCCCATGCTGAGCATCTGGCCGGTCAGGCGCATGGTGCCGACGGTGGCGGAAGCGACACCGTAGTACTTCTTCTCAACCGCGCTCATGACCGCGTTGGTATTCGGAGAGGAGAACAATCCGAACCCGATGCCATTGAGCATCAGGCATCCCACAAGCAGACCGATGGGAGTTCCGTCGACCAGCGTGGCGAGTATCGCCAGCGCCGCGCAACTGCACGCCATTCCGATCGAAGCCACCACCCGGGATTCGATCCGGTCGGAGAGCCGTCCGGCAATGGGCGAGATGATTGTCATCATCACGGGCTGGGCGATGAGAACCACCCCCGCTCCCTGCGGCGTGAGCCCCTTAATGTACTGAAGGTAGAGACTCATCATGAACGTGACGCCGAATGTGGCGCTGTAGTTGATCAATGCGGCGAGGTTGGACATGGCAAAGACGGTGCTTCGCCGGAACAGGCCGATGTTGAGCACAGGATGCGCGACACGCAGTTCCCAGAAGACGAAGGCCGCGACCCCGAGAATACCGGCCGTGATCAGGAAGACCCCCGAATTTCCTGGGAGACGGGACACACCGTACATGAGGGTCACAAGCGAGAAACCATAAATCCCCGATCCGGCCAGATCGAAGGACTCGCCTCGCGCCTCTGCCCACTCGCCGCGGACCAGCGCCAGCATCAACGCCAACGGGACGAGACCCAGAATGACATTGAGAAAGAAGATGCTCCGCCATCCAAGCTGATGGGTCAGGAACCCGCCGGCGAACGGGCCGAGCGAGAGGCCCGCGTACACCGCCGCGACGATGATCCCGAGCGCACGTCCGCGTTCTTGGGCGGGGAACACCGATGTGACAATCGCCACTCCCGTGCCGAAGATCATCGAACCGCCGATTCCCTGCCAGATGCGTGCCGCGATCAGCCAGCCGATGGAGGGCGCGAGGGCGGAGAGGAGCGACGATGCCGAGTAATTGGCGATTCCCCAGAGGAAGACTCGTTTGCGTCCGTGAATGTCGGCGAGCCGTCCGAACGGCAGCAGAAAGACACCGGCGGCCAGCAGGTAGCCGGTGGCCACCCAACTGAGAAGGATGGCATCGGCGCCGAATTCCGCCGCTATCGGCGGGAGGGCGACATTGATTGCCGACCCCATGAATGGCGTGAGAAACGACGCGACCGTGGCGACGAAGAGGATAGTACGATGCCCCGTTGCTGCGGAGCTGGACATGGTCGATTCCAATGCCGGGGGCCGGCGCCTACGCCCTCCAGATGTGTACAGACTCGCGGCGGGAATCGGCGGCGGATTCCATCACCGATTCGGAGAAGGTCGGGTGGACATGGATCGTCGATGCGAGGTCCTCGGCAGAGGCCTCCATCTCAAGAGCGAAGGCCGCTTCGGCGATCATGTCGCCGGCGGTCGGGGCCACGATGTGCACACCGAGCACACGGTCGGTCTTCTTGTCGGCGACGATCTTGACGAAGCCGTCCATGGCCGATGTCGCCACGGCGCGTCCGAGCGCGGTCAGCGGGAATTTGCCGACGGTGATGTCGTGGCCGGCTTTCTTCGCCTCCTCCTCGGTCATACCGACGGTTGCGATCTCCGGGTGCAGGAAGATCGCGCCGGGGACCGCGCGGTAATCCATGACGGCCTTGTGCCCGGCGATGGCTTCGGCGACCACGTGTCCTTCGCGTGATGCCTTGTGCGCGAGCAGTTTGCCGCCGACCACATCCCCGATGGCCCAAATGCTCTTGATGTTGGTGCGCATTTGCGCATCGACGGCGATGAAACCGCGCTGGTCGATCTTGACGCCGGTGCCTTCGAGTCCGATGCCGGTGCTGTTGGGCTTCAACCCGATCGCCACGAGGACCCGATCGGCGGTGATCGGGTCGGGATTCTTGCCTGAAACGGCTTCGAGTTTCAGTGTCCAGCGCTTGTCCTTGCCTTGCTTGGCGTCGGCCACCTTGGTGCCGGTGAGGGAGGTCACGCCTGACTTCTTCAATCCATCGGCTGCGGCTTTGCAGAGGTCGGCATCCAACCCGGGGAGCAGCGTTGGCATCATTTCGACCACGGTGACTTTCGAACCGAGGGCGGCATAGACTTCGGCCATCTCCAGCCCAATGGCGCCGCCGCCCACCACCACGAAGTCCTTGGGGATGCCGTTGATCTCCAGCGCCTCGAAGTAGGTGATCACGGTTTCCCCGTCGACCTTCAGATGCGGCAGTTCCACGGGACGCGCCCCGGTGGCGATGATGATGTTCTTCGCATCAATCATGCGGGTCTTGCCGTCGGCGAGCTTGACCACCGCTGACTCAGGCCCGGCGAGTTTCGCCTCGCCGGCGATCCATTCGACTCCGTACTTCTTCAGGAGGAATTCCACGCCGCCGACCAGCCGTCCGGCGACTCTGTTCTTCTTTTCGCGCAGCTTGTCCAGATCGATTCCCTTGATCTCGGCGGTGATGCCGAAATCGGAGGCATGCTTGATGGCGTTGACCAGTCCGGCGGCATGCAGGAGGGTCTTTGAGGGGATGCACCCCCAGGAGGTGCAGATGCCGCCCGCCTTGGCGCGCTCAACCACGGCGGTCTTCAGCCCAAGTTGCGCGGCGCGAATGGCGGCGACATACCCGCCCGGACCGGCGCCGATGACCAACACGTCATATTTCATTGTTATCCTCTTTTCTCATCGCCAGTTACTCCCGCAGAGCGGGCAAGGAATGCCCTTGAAGCTCGCATGTCAAGCCGCTGCCCGCTTGGGGGACCTGCTTCGCTAAAGCTACGCAGGTCGAGCCCATAAGGTTTTGACTCACATGGGAGTGAGGGGCTATACTCCGACCGAGTTTGCCGGGGTTTCGAGGTGCTTGCACTGCGAAACCCTGACGAAACAGTGCTTGCACTGC
>JBFMFQ010000166.1:0-7922 GCA_040752075.1 Candidatus Zixiibacteriota bacterium
TTGCTTTAGCAAAGCGTTGTGCCACAATATTGATCGCCCTCAGGTTTTGACGTAAGAAGGCCCAAAACCGCAAGGGTGCTCCATTTTCTGGAGTTTCTTTTCCATAGCTTTCCACTTAGATTTACCAGATAACCTTTTGCGTTTCCAGTACTTGACGCGCCAAGTCTCGACTCTGGGACTGGCGGGCGGTCAAGGGAGATGTAAAAGCGAGCCAGCGTTCTTTACTGGCAACTTTTCTGAATTAGAAACTGAAGGAGCAAAGGAGAATGAAGCATAAACTGACAGTATTGGCCTGCTTAGGGCTGGCCCTGCTTCTTTCAACCGGTTTCGCCTTTGCCCAGAACGTCATAACTGTTGAATCAAAAAATGTGAACCGTTGCACGAACGTGGCGGTTGGAATCAACCTTTCCAACGCTGATGGTGTCGATGCAATTGGTTTGCCTTTGGTGATCAGCGGTGGTGGTTCAATCGTTTCGGCTGCTCCGACGGCTCGCCTGTCGAGCCACACGACGGCCGTTAACCAGCAGGGCGCCAACATTCTTCTGAATGCAGTCGGCGCCTGCCTGGCCCCAGGGAACGGCAACATTTGGACCCTGACGGTGTCGACGCCATCCGACTGTTCTGGTGCAATCGAGATTGATACGGCGTTCTTCGCGCCTGTTCCCGTTGCGTCGCTTCTCCTTACCGGTTGCGACTGCTGCGAACTGCCGGTCACGTTCAACCAGGGTGTCTTGACCCTTCAGAACCAGGCCCCGGTTTGTGGTTCTAACAGCAACGAGACCCTGCACTTCTCAGGCGCGATCGTTAACAAGCAGTTGAACGCGAGCGATCCCGATGTGTGCGATGCTCTTACCTTCGCGAAGGTCTCTGGTCCCGGCACGGTTTCCTCTGATGGGAAATTCAACTGGGATCCGCAGTGCGCGGATGTGGGAGTTCATACGGTTATCTTTAGTGTGAGCGACGGTTGCACGGGTGGAACAGTGAATTGCCAGTTCACGGTCACTGTGACCCAGAACGCCCCGGTTTGCCAAGGCGTTAGCGACCAGTCGGTTCACTGGGCCGATGTCCTCTCGGTTGGTCTCCCGGCCACCGACGATGGATGCCCCAATCCCCTCACTTGGAGTGTGATCAGCGTGGTTCCCCCGGTTGCCGGCCCGTTGTCGGTTGCTGGTGGTACTCTGAACTACGATCCGACCTGCTCGGATATCGCTGGCAGCCCGCACGTTCTGACCTATCAGGTCTCCGATGGCGTGAAGGCTGACACTTGCTCAGTCGGTATCACGGTGACCAACACCGCTCCGACCGTGCAGTGCCCGACTCCGGATGATGCGGGTATTCTCTGTCGTGCGCAGCTCATCAATGACGACGGCATCTTCAATGTCGGCGATCTCATTGAGGGCGATGCGATTGGCGATGACGCCGATGCCGATCCGCTGACCTACTCGGTCTCCGCTTCGCAGCCGGTGACCAACGCCCCGACCATCGACGCCAGCGGTCATTTCTCGTGGCAGTCCTCGGGCCTCGACGCCCCCGGCATCTACGAGTTCTGCATCGAAGTGTCTGATGGTTGTGCGACTGACGAGTGCTGCTTCACGGTTGAGCTCGAAGCCGTCTTCTATGTCGGCATCGGCGATGCCACCGGCACCGTTGACACGATTCCGGCCCTCCCGGGCACCGTGGCGTGTGTCTATGTGCACATCGACCCGGATATCCCGTTGGGCGGTTTCGACCTGCTCTTCTCGTATGACCTCTCCGCCCTGTCGTTCCAGAGCGTCAGCCGCCTGAACGATCTGGCTGAGTGGGAATACTGGACCTACCGCCTGTCCGCCAACTCCAACTGCACCGGTGGATGCCCGAGCGGCCTCATCCGTGTGGTTGCGATCGCGGATTTGGACAACGGTCCGGCCAACCACCCGCCGGCAGATGCTTTCGGGTTGGAAGGCAACGTGTTGGAGCTCTGCTTCCTCGTCACCAGCGACTGGAACTTCCTCGGCCAGTGCCTGCCGATCGACTTTATCGTCCTGACCTGCGGCGACAATACGCTCGCGTCGAAGGATGGTAACACCACCTACCTGCCGTTCGGTTCTGATCCGGATTGCTTGATTGGTGGCGGTCCCGGCAAGCCGGTCCCGGTCGAACAAATCCAGTTCTGCGGTGGTTGGATCTGCGTGCGCGAGCCGCAGGACGCCCGTGGTGATATCAACCTGAACGGCGTTGCGAACGAAATCTCCGACGCGGTTCTGTTCTCCAACTACTTCATCCAGGGCTCGTCCGTCTGGACGCCTCCGTACGAGGCCGTTCAAGAGCAGGCCACCGACGTGAACAACGACGGTGTCACGCTGACGGTTGCTGACCTGGTTTACCTGATCCGCATTATCACCGGCGACGCTCAGCCGTTCCCGGACGACGCGGGCAACCCGAAGGTTTCCCCGTATGCCGGCGAAGCGAATGCGTTCGTCAAGGTCGGTTCCGATGCGATCACCGTGTCCACCAATGCCTCTGTTGACCTTGGTGGTGCGATGCTCGTGTTCCGGTATTCCGACATGACGGTTGGCGAAGCGGCCTCGACCGAAGCCTCCAAGGATATGGTCGTTCGCTCCCGCGCCGATCGTGGTGAACTGCGTGTCCTGGTGGCTCCGCCGATGGATGCCTCCGGTGCTCGTATCTCCGCTGGCAACAACGAGATCGTTACCATTCCGGTGTCCGGTGAAGGTTCGATCGAGTTGGTGAGTGTCGAACTGGCCGATGCCAATGGCTCGATGCTGGTTTCGAACCTGGCGAAGCTCGAAGTGCCGAAGTCGTATGCCCTCATGCAGAACTATCCGAACCCCTTCAACGCTGGAACGGTTATCCGCTTCGACCTGAAGGAAGCCTCGGATTGGACGCTGACGGTGTACAACATCACCGGCCAGGTTGTCCGCACCTTCTCCGGTCATGACGAGGCCTCGTCGGTCTCCGTCCTCTGGGATGGCAAAGACAACAAGACCGCGGATGCCGCCTCGGGTGTCTACTTCTACCGTGTCAACGCTGGTAACTTCACTGCTACCAAGAAGATGACGCTGTTGAAGTAACCCTGCGGATCAATCGCAATACCCAACCCCGTCCCGGGCAACCGGGACGGGGTTGTTTTTTGGGGGAAAGGAGATGGGTGATTCACGACCGGTCAGGGCGCGGCGAGCCGCGCCCCTACGAGGTATCGCTGAGCGTCTCGGTGTAGGGGCACGGCTTGCCGTGCCCAAACCCGCGCCGAGGGTCACCCCTTCAGATTGCCGATGGGAAGGAACCGCACGACGCGGCGTGATATGTCCAGATCATGAACGGTGGCAACGACTTCTGAGATGTCCTTGTAGGCAAACCCGGCTTCTTCCGCGAGCCCCGAGAGAGACGCGGTGCGAATGGCGATGCCACGGTTGAGAAGGTTCTGGCGTAGCTCCTCCCCCCGGACCATGCGCTTCGCCTGCGTACGTGACATGGTGCGTCCGGACCCATGCAGGGTGGAGCCGAAGGTGTCGTCCATGGCGTGCTTGGTTCCGACCAGGAGGTATGATCCGGTTTCCATCGAACCGCCAACGATAACCGGCTGCCCCACAGAGCGATAGCTGTCCGGAATCTGGCTGCTACCCGGGCCGAAGGCACGTGTCGCGCCTTTCCGATGGACAAGAAGCCGACGCGGGCGTCCCTCGATCTCGTACTCCTCGACTTTGGCGATGTTGTGCGCGACATCGTAGATGACTTCAAGGCCAAGCTCCAAGTCACTCCGGTCAAACACCTTGGAGAATGCCTCGCGGATGCGGTGAGTGATTAACTGACGGTTGGCGAAGGCGGAGTTCGCGGCGCAGTTCATCGCCCGGAAGTAGTTCTTCCCTTCGACCGAAGCGAATGGGGCGCAACCGAGTTCGCGGTCGGGGGTGTGAATCCCTTCGCGATGCATCACGGAGTTAAAGACACGCAGGTAGTCGGTTGCGACCTGATGACCGAAACCCCTTGAGCCGCAATGGACCATGACACAGATCTGGTTGGGGATGTGAATCCCGAAGTGCGCGGCCAGATCCCGGTCATAGATGTTATCTGGTTCAACCACTTGGATTTCGAGGTAGTGATTGCCGGACCCAAGGGTGCCAAGTTGGGCGAGGCCGCGGGTAACGGCCTTCTCCGAGCACTGATCCGGGTCGCAATCCGAGAGGCAACCACCCTCTTCGGTGTTGGTCAGGTCCTCAGGACGCCCATGGCCGGCCTCCACGACCCACCGCGCCCCCAAGCACACCATACGCCGGTATTCGGCGCCAGAGAGCTTCAGAACGCCTTTGCAGCCCACTCCGCAGGGAACCAGGGAGTACAAGGTGTCCATTAGCTTCGGGAGTCGCGGGCGAACCTCTCCGATGGTGAGGTTGGTGCGGAGCAGACGCATCCCGCAGTTGATATCGAACCCTATGCCGCCCGGCGAGATAACACCATTCTCCGGATCGAAGGCAGCCACACCGCCAATGGGAAACCCGTAACCCCAGTGGCCATCCGGCATACAGAGCGCGTAGCGGACAATCCCCGGCAGCGTGGCGACGTTTGTCACCTGATTGAATACCCCCTCGTCCATGCTCTCGAAGAGGGTCGGCGAGGCCAGGATACGCGCGGGGACATTCATTCCCGGCTTGGCATCTGCGGGAATCTCCCAAGTGTTGGGCGCCACGAGAACGGCGGCCTTGGACAATTCAGAGGTCGGCATTGCTATAACTCAAATGTCCAACACAACTTGCGCCAAGTGTTCTCCATTTTCCTGCCACACGCGGAAGAGGTGGTAGGTCACCGCCTTGACATCCTGCCCCAACTGTTGACGCGCGGGCGAGACTGTATCGCCCTTCAATCCACCGTGCGCATGCCAGATCGCCCCGGGCGATACTTCGATTTCGGCGGACTTGCACAGAAACGCTTCGGCGTCTTTGAGATACACCAACTCCGCCAGCCAATCGTAGAGCAGATCCTCGACCGAGTGAGCCGTGATGTCGATGCTCTTGGCTTGGGTCTCACGAAGGCCGGCCAGGTCGACCATGACCGATGTCATTGCCTCGGTCGAACCGGCAAAAAGGCTCCCCCACGAGTCGGCCCGGACACGGAACGCCGTGTCGGCCAAGGCGACCGCCGGAAGAAACTCATAACTATAAGTCATTTTGCACCTTAGCCGGTATGGGACGGAGCGGGGAAACTCCCCTGCGGCGGGATGGTGTCCCGATCTAATCAGAATGTCAAGTGGATTCGGCGACTGGGCCGGACCAGTATCGGGCTTGCAGTCCCCTCTGCGGCGGGGCCTGTTGCGGGACCCCGCGTTATTCGGACAACCGGAAGGGCTTGGAACGGGATTGCTTCGTCGTCCCGCCTCCGGCGGGACTCCTCGCAATGACCTGGAGTTGCTAGTCATTGCGAGCGAAGCGAAGCAATCCCGACCCAGGCCGGTGAACTCCCGGTCAACGAGGTTTTTCAACACGCCCGGATTATGGAGACCGTCCCGAGTCCCTACTCGATGTAGCCCTTGCCTTTGACCGGCACGGTCAACGGGTACGGGGTCTGTCCATCGAGCCAGAGGGTGAACGATGTCTCAAACGGCCCGGGGCGGAGGCCTTTGGCGCGTCGCACCCGGACATCCACGGCCGATCCGGGCGCCAGACTGGCCGTGTCGGGGGAGATCTCGAGATAACGAGGATCGCCCACCACCAAGTTCATGCTCAATGGGCCCTTCGACGTGTTGCGAATGCGAATCGCCTGGGCCGGGGCATCGATCTGGCTGAGATCGACAAGCCATGGTGTAACTTCAACCGGAGCATAGCTTTCAGCGACACGTGCGGTGAAGTAGACTTTGACTCTCGCCGAGTCCGGGTCATTGCTGTCCACGCTCACCGACTTGTTCACCACCCCGGACATCTTCCCCGAGCTGAAGACCAGGTCCAAGGGCACCGAATCGCCCGGGGGGACATGGTCGGTGGGCAGTGGGACGGTGGTGCAGCCGCACGAGGGTTTGACCTGGCTGACGATCAGAGTGTCCGAACCGTCATTGGCCAGCCAGTACCGGTGGGTGACCTTGGCCTCGGCCGGCACAAATCCGAAGTCAAACGCGGTTGGCGTGAGGCGTATCCTTGGGGAGGCTTGGACTTCGAGGGTTGCCAGGATTGAGGCAAGCCCCGCGAACGCAATAGCCAATGCCTTGAAGTATAATTGCTTAGCCATTTCCTTGAAACCTCTGTGTTGCCGCATTCAGCGGAGGCGAACCAGTTTCACCGTCTTGCTCTCACCTCCGATGAGCACACGGCAGAGATAGATACCCGACGGCCACGTGTTTGTTTCCGGAATCTGAATCTGCACGGCGGATCCGGCCGCCAGCGCCGTGACCTCGCTTCGACCCACCGTACGCTCGGCGCGAACCCGACCGAGAATATCGTACACTATGACTTTACCGACCACATCTGATCCGCCCATCGCGGTTCCCCAGCCCCGGTCAGACCGCCGGATGCTGTCCCCGGAAACCCGGATGATCAGTTTGTCGCTGAACGGGTTGGGCTGACAATAGACATCCCAACCCGGACTCTCTCCAGAGACGGGATCAGAATCGGGATCGTTAACCGCGGTCGTCTGGTCGGCATGGAGCAGAAGCGGGATCCCCCAGCGGTCGAGCCGTCCAGTGCCCATCTCCGTCGCGGTGAGCGAAAGTGCCCCGACCAGATCGCCATAGGGAAGGGACCCATCCACCGTGATTCCGAACGCTGCTGAGTCGGTCCCGTTCACAGAACTGGGTGCCGGATAGATGCTTAACGATCCATCCGGAAGCTTGCCGAAGCCTGAGTCGGTCCTCTGGTCCGGATCGGTAATGTCACGCAAGTCGAGCCCGACCGGTCCCGGCAGCGGGTTTGTAACGATGAGTGTCAACGGCTGCTCATTCGGCGGCGGGTGAAATCCCTCGAGGGTGGAGGGAGCCACACTGAGGCCGAGTTGATTCGGGATGGTAAGCGTGTCCGATCGGCCCGCCCAGCAGGTGTCTGCCTCAAAGACAGCCCCCACCGAGTAGGCAATCTCTTGCCCTACAAAGACATTGGTATCAAGGATCCTGAGCGTACCAGATGCCGATTGAATCGCGGTGTGCACGGCAGCGGAGTCGAATCCCTGCAGAGTCACGGATCGGACAACGAAGAGATCCGGTGTGCTCAGCGCCTTGGTGAGGGTTCCAGCCTGGCCTCCACCCCCGGGAGCCTGGGTCGGGAGAGTGATAATCTCGACTAACGGCGCGGGCTCGGCCAATCCGGACCAGACAATCGGGTCGCCGTAGCCGAGCATGGTCGGGAGTTGGACATGGCCATTGTTGACGCCCAAAGCAACGACATCCTCCGTTGACATGGGCCACTCAACCACAATCCAAAAGCCAAGAGTGTCGTCATCAGGGATCCACAGGTCCAAAGAGCCCTCGAAATACCCCCCACCCCGCAATTCCGGCCGGCTCCCCAAGTCCCAACTCATTAGTTTCAAAACAGTTGAGTCAGGACCGCCGTTTAGGTCGGGACGGATCGACCAATCCAGCTTGGCCTCTGACTCCCATTCCAAAGCAGACACACCGGCCTGCGCGATGACATAACACCGGACTTTGTGAATGACGCGGTGACCTTCCGCCGGGGTGACCTTGAATGCCAGGCTCAGGTTGGGGAAGTTTTCCCCCGGTTGGAGGGCCATCGAGTAGGGCCCAGTGGCCTCCCGGAGGGTATCGGGATTCCAGTCCGGATGAACCCATTCGACCAACACGGTGGCATCGGGCTGGAAGACCGCGGTCCCCGGGATGGGCGGTTGGCAATCGGCGTGCGCTTGCCCCCAAACGGGTCCGATTAACAGGGCCAGCAGGGTTGTGGTGATGGCGGCTTTGTGTGCGCGGTGGTGTGGTCCGGGGCGACGAG
>JBFMFQ010000167.1:0-7907 GCA_040752075.1 Candidatus Zixiibacteriota bacterium
GGAATCCCCATTGGCAATGATCTGGCGACGGGCGGCCACCACCGGGTAGCTGTCGGAGGCGTAATCCTGCGCGCTGGCGACACGCATGAGCGAGACGCCGTAGAGTTTCCATTGAATCAGGTGGTGGGTTCTCATATCGGTTGCGAAGGTGGAGTAGACCTCCATGACCGCCGATGTCAGGGCGACCACCACGAGAAGAACCGCGACGGTCATGAATGTGATGCGCCGGCCTCTCCCCGGCTTCCAGGGGCGGTCGGAGTGCGGCAGGAGAAGCAGCACGAACAGGCCCACCGGGCCAAAGAGAATCCCGGCGATAAACCATCCCGGCTGGCTGCGGTTACGGTCGGCGGCGAACGATGCCGCGGAGATGGCGCAGATCAGCAGGATGATGACGAAAAGCAGGACAGTCATGCCACCTCCTATTGGCAACAACTCACGTGGGGCCCCAGGTTTGCATCGTTCCAGCCGAGCGCTGGTCTGATCAACGGGTTATATAATGCGGCTCCGGACGGGATGCCAGATGCAATTCTCAACCTGTCCCAGCCCCTTTAGGCGTGTCTGCTTTTGTCACTTTTCGCGCTACTGACTGCTGATCCGCAGTGGCCCGGCCTTAGATTACCGGTGTCGCCGCCTGCGGACCCGGGGTGGGGGAGTCGGAGGATATGCAACGCGCCGAGACACCGGCTCGCGAAGTGCTTGTTCGCCTCATCGTCAACGGCCACCCGCTTTCGCACTTTCTGTGCTCACCGGAAAGCCTGCGCGAATTGGCGGTGGGGTGGCTGTTTACTCAGAAGCTCTTGCCTGACATCCACGATCTCCGTCTCCTGCGTGTCTGTCCCCGGAGCAATGATATTGAGGTGTCTCTCGGTTCGGAACTGCGGCCGGTCGAAGAGCCGGTGTTTGCCCTGACGAGCGGATGCGGCGGCGGGCGGGTGGAAACCGGAGTTTATCGGGAAGCGGTGCCGGTGTGCGGTTCACCGCTCCGGGCGCCGCAATCGGCCATTCGCCGGATCATGGGCGAGATGTATGCGGCTTTTGCCCGTCACAAGGGTTCCGCCGGGATGCACTGCGCGGGCCTTTGCGGCATTTCAGATTCGGACAGAATCGCGGTGGCGTGCGACATCGGACGGCACAACGCGGTGGACAAGGTCATTGGGCGGGGGCTTTTGGAAGGACGCGACTTTACCACCAGTGTGCTGGTGACCAGCGGCCGCATATCGTCTGATATGATGTTCAAGGCGATTCACGCGCAGATCCCCATCGTTGCTTCGCAACACTCGGTGACATCAATGGCCGTCGAGCTGGCCGAATTTTCGGGGATCGCACTTCTGGGCCGGCTGAATCGGCAACGGCACGATGCCTATGGCAAGACAGACCGCCTTGTGGAGGAACCGTGACGAAGCTCCTTCATATCACCGGGTGCAAGAATGCGGGAAAGACCCGGACCGTCGAAGTGCTGTTGCCACTTCTGGCCGACCGCCATGTCAGCGTCGGAACGCTCAAGTATGCCGAGCGTGACCACTTCGACTGGGAGCGGCCGGGGACCGACACGGACCGTCACCGGCTGGCCGGCAGCCGCCAGGTCGGGATACTGGGCGAGCACTCACATGCCTTCGGCGCGGGACGGAGCCTGCGGGACATCCCGCTGGCGGACATTCTGCGGATGTACTACTCCCCTCTCGATCTGGTGCTGATCGAGGGATTCCATGATGCCGAAGGGCCCCGCATCGAGGTGCAGCGCACGGGGTACACGGACCGCCGGATCGGCGAGGATGAAGGCTGCCTTGCGACCTACGGCGATCGCATCCTCGCGCGAGGTGTCCCGCACTTTGCGTTCGGCGCCGAGCCGGACCTGGTGAGCCACATCATGTCAGCGCTCGAACTGCCCTAGTCTCCTCCCCCGCGTCGCTACTGCCGTTGCCGGTCGCGGAATTCGAAGCCGAACAGGATCATCCGGCCCGCCTCCGGGTAACCGGTTTCCGTTTCGTAGTTGACGTCGAAAACGTTATGGACGTCGACAAACGCGGTGAGCTTTCCGAGGACGGGGCGCGAGGCCCGGACCTGAGCGGTGTAGTAGTCGGGCATGCTCAGCCCGGACGAATTGACCCGGTCCGAGACCAAATGACCAAGATGATCGACTCGGAACTGTCCCGGGAGGGCCGCGGAGATTGTGTAGTCGAACTTGAGTTCGGGTATCCACGGCCGCCGCGCTTGGATCACCTCCGATGTGGAGGCGTCCGGGGTATAGGAGTGGGCCTCGATGTAGCCCAAGGCGGCGCCGAGGGTGAGATCCGGCGTCTTCCACTCGACTGAGGTCTCGGTGCCGCGAAGACGAACCTCGTTTATGTTTTGAAACGTGTCGACTTTGCTCGCGCGGTCGATCAGGTCATCGATGTCGTTCCAGAACACATTTTGGGTTACGCTCAGCCGCTCGACCGGTTCGAACTGCGCCCCCACCTCGAACTTGATGGCCTGCTCCGGATTGAGATCGGGGTTTCCCGACGTGTTGGAATAGAGGTGATGCAACGTGGGGAATCGCGTGGCGCGGGCCACGGCGCCGTGCACCTTCAGTCCGTTCCGAGGCGTCACGGTCAGCGCGGCATGGGGGTGCAGCGAGTGCGCGCTGGCGTTCGCCCCGTCGGACCGTATTCCATTAAACGCGATTCCGGCATCAACGGTCACGCGTTGCCACGGGGTGTAGTTCGACTGGGCAAACAGCGACCAGGTGTCGGCGTCGTTGTAAACCCACGCTTCGTCCGCATCCTCCTTGCGGTCGATGGCATCGCGCCGCCACGCGCCGCCCAGGGTCAGGTGGAGTTCGCGCTTGAGTATCGATGTGGCTTCGGCGCGCAGACCCCAGTCCTCGGAATCATGGCGGCTGTCGAACTTGACGTTTTCCTCGTCGTAGGTGTTGTCCGCGTACCGGATGAGGCGGTCCATTTGGTTGTCGTAATACACGGTTGTCCGCCACACCACCGAGCGACCGGCGGCCCCGGAGCCATTCAAATTCACATAGTCCCGTGTCCATTCGGGGAATCGGTCGTAGTTGATCCTGTTGGTCGCGACCGTGGTGTCGGTCGTTGGTGGCGCGCCGCGCTCGGCCTTGTAGTGCCCCACGCCCAATGTCAGCAGCGTGCCGCCTGCCGCCTCGTAGCTAACCTTTCCATCCAGATTGAAGTGGCGGTTGTCGGAATTGTTGCGCCGGTTGCCGCCTTCGAGCTTGTTGGGATAAAAGTCCGAGGAGAGCGGAACAGCGTTGGCCTCCGAAAAGCCGGTGGCGCCCCAAATCGACAGTTTCCCATATCCCATTCCGTAGGCGGCGGACGCATCACGCCGGCCGCCGGGGCCGAATGCCACCCGATAGTCGTGCGACATGCTGCCGGGCTCGACTTTCCCGGTGACCATGTTCACCACGCCGCCGAGCGTGTTGGCGCCGAACACCGAGGAGGCCGGTCCCTTCAGCAATTGAATATGGCTGAGTCCGAATAGCGGGATTGCGTTGAGGTCGATGTCGCCGTAGTACGGTGTGTTCAACGGACGGCCGTCCAGCAGCACGGTCGTTTCGTTGGCGAGAAACCCCCGGACGCTGAGTTGTGCGCATCCCTTGGTCCCGGTCGTGACAATGGCGCCGGGGAGCTGGGCCAGCGCCTCCGACACGGTGGGAGATCCCGTGAGCGCCAGCCGTTCGCGGTTGAGCTCGACCTGCGTGGCGCGGGCCGGCTGCTCTCTCGTTCCGATGACGAGGATCTCCCCCAGTTGGTACATGGGGAGAGAATCGACCGCCGCCGCGGCCGTCTCGGCACTGGCGGTGATTGGCCAAATCAGAACAGCCATGAAGGCTGCGACGGCGCCGCGCTTGAAAGTCTTTAGTGCCATAACGTGATACTCCCTTGGGCGCTCACTTTGGTTCGCTCTTGGCGCGAAGTCGTTTCGAGCCGCCCCGGCCGACTCGCGCTTGAGGTTCCACCGGGCCGGCGAGTTCAATGACAATCTGCTCCGGCGCGGATTCGAGTTTGAGTGCGCCAACCATCCCGTCAATCGTGTTGCCGATGATTGATTCGGCGAATGTGTTAAGCGGCACGGGTGCGCCGTTGATGGTCAGCAGGACGCGCCACCGTGGATGTTCGGGCATGGATTACCTCCGGTTGAACGACTCTGCGGCCGTTCGCCGGGCCTCAGGCGAGTCCGACCGCAACGAAAACACAGAGTGCCAGAGCCAGGGAGCCGACTTGGTAGGCGACTCCGTGCCGGGTCACCAGCGACTCGAACCCGGTCTTGATCCTCGCGGCGAGGAGCATTCCCCCGGCAAATCCAACGCCGCTGGCGAGCGCCGCCAGGCTGCCGGTTCCGAACGACCAGGCGAGAAGGCCCGCCGGTCCCCGATCCAGCCACCACGAGTTCTGGAACAAGTATGCCTGCGAAAACGAAAACAGCAGGGAATTCACGTAACTCGTGGCTATCATGACCGGGATCATGGCGGCGAGTCTCTCCGTCAGGCGTCGGTTCTCAGCGATTGAGAACGCGATGTCACAGATGAGCGCCTGCCCGATGACAGCGGCGAGCTGGCAGTTCCAGAGTGATGGCAGGCTGACGGCCTTCACCGCCATTGCAACCAGTCCGATGGCCAGGGTGCTGCCGCGCCCGGGGGCCAGAAACCGCGCCATCGCGAGCACCAAGACGGCGATCGCCGCCAGGATGACCGACCGGGGCACAGGCGCGCTGAGGCCGTCGATGGTTCCGCTGACGAGCGCTTCCAATCCGCCCCAAATGGCGCCGAACAAGAGAATTGTCACGATTGTGATTCGTGTGGTTTTCATGCTGTCAGCTCCTCGTACCGGCTGCCTGGGCGTCTGGGGAGCCGGGCGAACGGTTCGCGGGCTCCCCACGCAACGCCGGGATTGACTGTGTCCCTTAAAACGCGAAACGGAACCCACCGGCCACATTGAGGTTCGTCCCGTCCTTGTCCTCCAACGCTCCGTCATTGCGATGCTTGTAGGTGGACTTGATGTAACCGATCTCCAGGGCCATTGCGACTTTGGCGATCGGTTCAAACATCACATTCCCGAAGATGGTCATGTTGCGGAAGAGCTGGACCGCTCCCTCGCTGGTCATCTCCTCCACCTGTGTTTCGTCGAGGGTTTCCAGCCCGGCGCCGCCGTTGAACGAAACCTTGCTGTCCTTCGGGGTGAAGGTCAACTCGGCCCATCCGCCAACCGCATCGATCCCTTCCACCTTGATGGTGCCCTCGGCGGACATGGTGGTGACGGCGACCTTGCGTGTCCCGGCGTTTGAAAAGAGCATTCCGAGGTTGCTGCCGGCGAAGCCCTCCGCCGCGAACGCGACCTGGTCGATTGTCGCCTTGAGATCGCCCGCCACGCCCCAGGTGGAGGTCTTGTCATCGGTGTAGCCATCGGCCGGGTAAGCCTTGGCGTAGTCGGCCTGTCCGGCGTGCGCCGATGCGCCGACGGTCACCTTCTTGCCGCTTGAGTACGCCACGCGCGCCTGACCGAAGGGCATGCCGTTGTACTCCCCGGCGCCGAGCAACTCCGCCTGCGAGTCGTTGGTGGCATCGGCCGCAAGCGGTCTCACCGCGGCGAGTTGAAGCAGGAGGGTGTTGCCTTCGGACATCACGGAGGTGTAGTCGAGTCGCACCTGCGGCATCCGGTTCCAGAGATTTCCGGAGCTCGAAAACGCGGGGATGGAGACATGCAGCAGCGAGTTCGGCGACAGCGGCGCGAAACAGGTCCAGTCCTGGCCGAAGAGCAGTTGCAGGTCCTTCTTCTTGATGGTGAAGAAGGCGAGGCGCAGACGCGGCGCGCTCTGCATGGACCCACCGTTATTGAAACTGCCCTTCTGCCCCCAGAAATCCAGTTCGACGGTCCCGCCCGTGGTCCACTCCTCCACCACCCGCTTGATCTTGAGACCGACACGGGTCTGGCGCGCGGTGAACAGCAGACTGGAGACGGAATCCCCGAATCCTTCGGGGCGAACCTTGACGGGGATGTCCGTGGCCAGGTGGTCGTTGTACCCGCCGTTGAACAGGACAAAACCATAGGGTGTGATTTCCGTCTCTTGGGCGGCAACGGGCATCATTCCGAAAAGGATGACCGCCGCGCAAATCAGGGTTGCAGTTGCAAATCGCATGGAACCTCCTCCAGTTGACAAGTCCTTATCGTTCGTCTGGTGTTCAATAGCCGTACACGCGCTCGCAGGCGTGGAGAATGTCCAGGACCTCCTGACGGCTCATGCGCGTGTCGGCGTGTTCCCACATCCGCAGCACGGTCCGGCGCCGTTCCTCCGCGTTGAGGGCGGCCAGCGCGGAGAAGACTTCGTCGGTGTGACAGCGCTGGCATTTCATCATGAGCAGCGCACCCTGGATCTTGTCCGTTTGCTCGACCGAGACATGCGCATCGGGAAAGGCCTCCATTTGCCGGATCAGCGCGGAGACCGAGGCGGCATCGCCGTGTTCCCCGAGGTAGCGCCGTTCGGAATGGCAGGATGCGCACTGTTCGGCGAGGTAATCGCCCGGGCTGCGCACCGGTTCGACGCGCCGGGACAGATCTTCAATTTCCTGCAGTTGAACGCGGGCGGCCTGGAGATCGCGCCGGGTTTCGATGACCACCTGCGCGAGGAAGATGACCAGGACCGCATTGAGAAGCAGGATAAACAGCATCACCGGCGAGATTTCCGGCGCGCGTCTGGTTGTGGATCGTTCCATTGTTGTGCCTCCTGCCACGCTCGGTGCGGCGCTCAATGCGCCGGCGCGTGGTGGGTTTCATAAACGGGGAAGTTCCGCGTCACGAAGTCGAGCACGAGGATTCCTGCGGAAATGACCCCGAGGGAAATCGCGATCTCCATCCACGAGGGGTAGTAGACCTCCCAGGCATGGACCATGACCGCCGTGATGACCGTGTTCAGGCGGTTGATGATGCCGCCCGCGACAACGAGGATGGCGCCCCAGAGAACCCAGTTTTCGGACTCCTGGAATTCCCGTGTCATGAACACCGTCAAAGGCAGCATGCCGCCGATCAGCAATTCGAGCCACATGCCCACGCTGGCGCTGGTGATGACAAAGAGGTGCTCCGCCGCGCCGGTCCGGAAGATGTCCCCGACCTTGAGAATCAGATAGAGCCCGATCAGGTAGGGCATCGCCCGCACAAACCCCTTGAGCAGCGGGAACTCCGAGGGCCGTTTCTGGATTCGCGCGCTGACGATGGTCTCGAAGATGACCATGCCCGCGCCGATCATCACCGCGGACAGAAGAAAGAGAATCGGCAGGGCGCGCGTGAACCAAAGCGGGTGCAGTTTGTGCGGGATGATCAGGAGCAGCGATCCGAGTGACGATTGATGCAGCGTGCTGAAGATCACGCCCGCCATGACCAGCAGGATGGGCATTTGTTTGTCGCGCGGCATCCAGCCCGCCCGCATGGCGAGTTCCCAGGACATCAGCACGACTAAGACCGCGGCGGTCCAGGCGACCGAGCCGCTCATCGCCATCGTGAACAAAGACACCATGCCGACGATCACCCAGGGCACGAGTGAGTGCCACAATTCAATCAGATGCCTCCATCCAAAGCGCTTGAACACCACGGGCAGAAATTCCAGCGCCAGCACGGTCGTGTACATGGTCACGCACCATGACACCTCGAACATCGGGGAGTTGTGATTCCAGTGGAACAAGACCTGCCAGATCATCCAGGGGCGGCCCAGATCGATCGCCAGCCCGATAATGAAGAGGATATACCCCAAAAGAGCGGTGAGGACCGCCGGCCGGGAGAGCGGATGGTACTTCGCCTTGCCAAACAGATGGACCATGCCGGCGACAATGAATCCTCCCGCGGCCAAGGCAATACCCGCCAGGATGTCCATCCCGATCCAGAATCCCCAGGGATAGCCGTCGCTCAAGT